>JBKPSO010000301.1:0-10440 GCA_046735055.1 Actinomycetota bacterium | reverse complement strand
GAGCTCTGGCGCGACGGCGCCCGCGCCTACGTCGCCCGGCCGGACTTCGCCGCGGGCGCAACCGGGCAGATGGCGCGGATCGGAGACGCCGTCCGTCACCTGATCGAGCACCTCCACGAGGTGCCCGTGCATGTGATCCCGTGCGTCGAGGGGCGGACGGAGGGCGAGTCGACGCAGGTGCAGGCGTCACGCTGGGCGTCGATCGTCCCGGCGGCGTGGAGCTTCATGCTGGCAGCGCGCTCGCGCGGGCTCGGGACCGTCTGGACGAGCTTCCACCTGGCGCGCGAGCGCGAGGCGGCGGAGCTGCTCGGCATCCCGTACGACGAGGTGATGCAGGCGGCGCTGATCCCGGTCGCCTACACGATCGGGACGGACTTCAAGCCCGCCGTGCGTGCTCCGCTCGACTCGATGGTCCACTGGGACCGCTGGTAGCTACGCATCCAGCGGACTGACGTTCAGCCGGAGCACGTCCGGCCGGTGGTAGTGGCCGGCGGCATCGAAGCGCTGTCGCTCCTCCAGCAGCCGATTGGGATCGAGGTCGGCGTAGAGGATTCCCTCCTCGCCGTAGAGCGGGCCGGCGAGGTAGGAGCCGTCCGGCGCGAGGATCGCCGAGCCGCCCCGCCCGAGCGGATCGATCCCCGCGATCTCCTCGCGGAGCGGGAAGTCGTCCGGGTAGGAGCTGCCGCGCTGGAAGTGGCAGGGGCTGACGACGAACGCGCGCGACTCGCGGGCGATGTGGACGAGCGTTGCCTGCCAGGCGTCGCCGTCGTCGGCGGTCGGGGCGATGTAGATCTCGACGCCCGACTCGTAGAGCGCGAAGCGTGCGAGGGGCATGTAGTTCTCCCAGCAGATCAGCCCGCCGATCCGGCCGATCCCGGTCTCGACCGCGCGCAGGCCCTCGCCGTCGCCCTGCCCCCAGACGAGCCGCTCGTGGTTCGTCGGCACCAGCTTGCGGTGGTGGACGGCGAGGCTTCCGGCGGGAGCGTGGTAGAGGAGCGAGTTGTAGAGCGTGCCGGGGCGGGCGGGGTCGCGCTCGTTGACACCGGTGACGAGCCAGACCTCGTTCTCGCGCGCGATCTCGCCGAGGCGGTCGGCGTCCGGGCCCGGGACCTCGAGCGACTCGCGGGCGAGCAGGGCGAACGAGCCCTTCGCGCGCGGGTCGGCCCAGCCGGCGAGGAACTTCGCCCAGGCGGAGCTCGGGTAGGCGGGGACAAAGGTCTCCGGGAAGACGACGAGCTGTGCGCCCTGCGCCTTCGCCTCCGCGGTCAAGTCGGCGAGCTTGTCGAGCGTGGCGGCCCGGTCGAGGATCGCCGGCTCGGCCTGGACGCAGGCGACGCGGACGGCCTCCCTCATCGCGCGTACACCGACACGTGCCGTCCGCTCTCGGCGGTGAAGTGGTCGCGCCGCCAGCTGCCCCAGCGCTCGCGCGGCTCGAGCCCGGCGAGCCGTGCCATCAGGTCGAGCTCGCTCGGGAAGGCGTAGCGGATGCTGACCGGGTAGAGCGTGGTTCCTTCTTCCGTGATCACCACGTGCTGGCTGTCGACGCGCTGCTCGACGGGATCGTGCCGAGACGTGTCGAGCATCACGCGCTCGGCCTCGACGGAGTTGACGTGAACACGCTGCCCCCGGTCGAATCGCGCCAGGTCGGGCACGAATGCCTCGACGACGAACACGCCGTCGTCGGTCAGGTGCTTCGCGACGTTGGCGAAGCAGCGCAGCTGGTCGTCCTGCGTCAGCAGCCCGAAGAGCGTGTTGAAGGCGACGAAGACGAGGCGGAAGGCGCCCTCGACCGGGACGTTGGCGAAGTCGCCGAACGTGACCGGAATCGCTTCGCCGCCCGGCTTCTCGCGCAGCTTCGCGACCATCCGCTCGGAGACGTCGATCCCGTGCACCTCGAGGCCGCGCGCCGCGAGCGGAAGAGCGACCCGTCCTGTGCCGATCGCGAGCTCGAGCACGGGCCCGCCCGCGGCCAGGCCGGCAAGCGCCTCGACTGCGCGGTCGGTGTCGAGCGTCTCCTCGTAGAGGACGTCGTAGACGTCGGCTATGCGGTCGCCGTAGGTCGCCGGCCCGTAGCCCTCCATCGGCTGAGGTTACCGCGGGCCGTGCAGAGCGGCGAGGTTGCGTTCGAACACCTCGGGGTGCACGAGGTCGGCGAACTCCGGCGGCAACGGGGCTCCCGGCTCGAGCCGGAGCAGCTCCTCGAGGTAGGCGTCCATCAGCGCGATGTCGTCGTCGGTGCCGACGGGGCCGTGGCCGGGGACGATCGCCGCCGGGTCGAGCTCGGCGAGACGCATGAGGATGCGGCGCCAGGTCGGCACGTCGCCGTCGCCGACCCAGGCGTGACTGTCGATGACGACGAGGTCGGCTGCGAGCAGGACGCCGGCATCCGCGATCCAGAGGAAGGCGTCGCTCTCGGTGTGTCCGCCGCCGTAGGTGAGGAGCTCGGCGCGGCCGAGATCGAGCACGTCGTCGAAGGTCTCGGTCGGAGGCGTGAGGACGATCGCGAGGAGCTCCGGGGCGTCCTTCTCGTAGCGCGCCTTGTTCTCCTCGAGCCGCGCGGCGGCGCGGGTCCCGATCAGCTCTCTCGTCCGGGTGGTCGAGACGATCCGCGCGTCGGTGAACGACTGGTTCCCGAGGATGTGGTCGCCGTGCCAGTGGCTGTTCGCGACGATGCTCGGGGCGCGGCCGGTGAGGCGGCGCGCGTCCTCGCGCAGCCGCTCGGCGAGCTGGAAGCTCATCGTCGTGTCGAAGACGAGTGTCTCGTCGTCGAGATCGACGATCGCCGCGTTGCCGACGGCGGGAGCATCGTCGTCGACGATCGCGGCCCAGACCCCCTCGCCGACCTCGCGCAGCTTGTAGTTCATCCGTCCAGGGCTTCGCGAAGTGAGCGGACGTACCGCTCGAGCGCGGCGGCGCCGTCGTCGGCGACCTCGAGCGCGCGCGAGCCGACGACGATCCCGTCGGCGAGGGCGGCGGCGGCCGCCGCGTGCTCGGGCGTCGAGATCCCGAAGCCCGCGTAGAGCGGCTTGTCGGTCGCGCGGCGTGCGCGCTCGACGAGGCCCGCGAGCGCGGGGGAGAGCTCGGCGCGAGCGCCGGTCGTGCCCGTCAGCGTGACGAGGTAGAGCCAGCCGTCGGTCTGCTCGGCGGCGAGGGCGAGCCGCTCGTCGGTCGAGGTCGGGGCGACCAGTTGGACGCGGCGGAGCGCGGGACGGTCCCCCGCCGGCAGGTCGGCGACGATCAGGCTCTCCGCCCCGGCTGCGCGCGCGTCGTCGGCGAAGCGTTCCCACCCGTACGCCTCGAGCAGGGAGGAGTACGTCATCGGCACGAGCGGGACGCCGACCCGGGCGCGGGTCTCAGCGAGGCACTCGAGGCACGCCTTCGTCCGCATGCCCGCGGCGAGCGCCCGCTCGGCGGCGCGACGGATCACCGGCCCGTCGGCGAGCGGGTCCGAGAACGGAAAGCCGATCTCGACGAGGTCCGCGCCGCCCGCCTCGGCGGCCGCCGCGAGCTCGGGCGTCTCCCGGCCGGCCATCAGGTAGACGACGAGCGCCTTGCTCACCGCAGGGGGCCCCCCGGGGGCGCGAGCGCCCCTGAAGTCACGCTAGCGAGGATTCCGTCACCCGTGGGTGGCGCGGGCGTGCCGGATGTGTGCCGACCCATCACCGCTCGAGGTGGGCAAGTGCCTCGTCCAGATCCTTGTCGCCGCGACCGGAGAGGCAGACGACGACGACCTCGCCGTCGAGCTCACCCGCCCGCGCGAGCGCGTGCGCGGGCTCGAGCGCCGGGATGATCCCCTCGGTCTCGGCCAGCCGGCTGAACGCGGCGAGGGCCTCCTCGTCCGTCGCCGCCAGGTACTGGACGCGCCCGGTGTCGCGGAGGAACGCGTGCTCCGGGCCGACGCCCGGGTAGTCGAGCCCCGCGGAGATCGAGTGCGCGTCGACGATCTGGCCGTCCTCGTCGGCGAGCAGTGAGGAGCGCGCGCCGTGCAACACGCCGGGGCGGCCCGTGCCGAGGCTCGCGGCGCCTGCGGCCTCGACGCCGTACAACCGCACCTCGTCGTCGAGGAAGCCCGCGAACATCCCGATCGCGTTCGACCCGCCGCCGACGCACGCGATTGCCGCGTCCGGCAGTCGCCCCTCCGCCTCGAGCACCTGCGGCCGGGTCTCGCGCCCGATCACCGCCTGCAGCTCGCGGACGAGCTCGGGATACGGCTCCGGCCCGACGCAGGAGCCGATCAGGTAGTGGGTCGTCTCGACGTTCGTGATCCAGTCGCGGATCGCCTCGCTCGTCGCCTCCTTGAGGGTCTTCGTCCCGAACTCGACGGGTCGCACCTCGGCGCCGAGCAGGCCCATCCGCTCGACGTTCGGCCGCTGCCGCCGCATGTCCTCGGCGCCCATGTAGACGACGCACTCGAGCCCGAAGCGCGCACAGACGGTCGCGGCCGCGACGCCGTGCTGCCCGGCGCCAGTCTCCGCGACGATGCGTCGTTTGCCGAGCCGCTGCGCGAGCACGGCCTGGCCGAGCGCGTTGTTCAGCTTGTGGGCGCCGGTGTGAAGGAGGTCCTCACGCTTCAGGTAGAGCCGCTTGCCGGGGGCGAAGCGCTCGGCGAGGGTCAACGGTGTCGGCCGACCGCCGTACTCGCGACCGAGGCGGTCGACCTCCTCGGCAAACGCAGGATCCTCGCGCGCCTCGCGCCAGCCGGCCTCGAGCTCGTCGAGCGCCGGGATCAGCGTCTCGGGGACGTAGCGGCCGCCGTAGTCGCCGTAGGCGCCGGTCATCTCGCCGCCGCCACGTAGGCCCGAACGCGGTCGTGGTCCTTGATCCCCGGGCTCGACTCGAGGCTCGAGCTCGCGTCGACCGCCCACGGCCGTGTCGCCGTAATCGCGTGGCGGACGTTCTCCGGCCCCAGGCCACCCGCCAGCACCAGCCGCCCCTCGACTGCGCGTGCGCGGTCGAGCTGCGTCGCGTCTGCCTCTTCCCAGGGCAGGTCGACGACGGTCGCGACCTGCTTGCCGTCCCGCAGGAACACGGCGTCGCGCCCGCGCACCTTCCCGTTCTGGCGGTCGTAGAGCTGGACGAGGTCGGCGTCGTTCTCCTCGGCGTCCCCGACGAAGACGGCGACCGACAGCACCGTCTCCGGCACCGGCAGCACCTCGCGCGCTGCGCGCGGGCTCGCCGGCTCGAGAATGAACCCGCAGAGGTCCGCGCCTGCATCGACAGCGACCTCGACGTCCTCCGCACGGGTGAGCCCGCACACCTTGACAAGCGGCCGCGAGGCGATCTCGCGCAGCTTTGCAGGGGGGTCGCCCGCGCGCATCAGCGCCGTCCCGACGAGCACCGCGTCCGCGCCGGCGACCTCGGCCGCCGCTCCCTGCGCCCGCGTGTGGATCGCGCTCTCGGCGATCACCACCCGGTCGCGCGGCGCCTGAGCGACGAGCCGAAGCTGCGCGCCGCGGTCGATCGCGAACGTCGCCAGATCGCGCGCGTTGATCCCGATCGGGTCGGCGCCGAGCGCGACTGCGCGCTCGAGCTCTCCGGCATCGTGCGCCTCGACGAGAGCGTCGAGGCCGATCCGGGCGGCGTGGGCCATCAGCCGTCTCGCCCCCCGGTCGTCGAGTTCGCGCAGGATCAGCAGCGCCGCGTCGGCGCCGGCCCCACGCATTTCGTCGAGCTGTGCCTCCTGGCGGAAGAATCCCTTGGCGAGGAGCGGCAGCGACGCGGCCGCCCGCGCCGCACGCACGTCGTCGACCATCCCGGCGAACAGCTCGTCGACGAGCACGGAGACTGCCGCCGCCCCGGCCCGCTCGAACTCGGCGGCGAGCGCCGCCGGGTCCGCGTCGGACCGCAGGTCACCCGCGGAGGGCGAGCGGCGCTTGACCTCGGCGATCGTCGCCAGGCCGGGCCCCGCCAGCGCGTCCCTGAACCTACCCATCTCGGGAGAAGGCGACGAGCGCCTCCAGCCGCTCCGCGGCGGCTCCGGAGTCGACGGTCTTCCGCGCGAGCTCGAGGCCGTCGCGCAGGTCCTCTGCGTGTCCGCCCGCGGCGATCGCCCCGGCGGCGTTGAGCAGGATCGCATCGCGCTTGGCACCGCGCTCCTTGCCGGAGAAGACCGCCCTGATCACGGCTGCATTCTGGCCCGGCGAGCCGCCGCGCAGCTCCTCGGGCGCGCACCGGGCCAGTCCGAGCGCTTGCGGGTCGACCTCGCGGTCGCGAACCTCGCCGTCGACCACCTCGCAGACCAGGTTGGGCCCGGCGGGGGAGAGCTCATCGATTCCGAAGGCCCCGTGGACGACGAACGCGCGCCGCGCGCCGAGCCGCGCAAGCACCTCGGCGAGCGTGCGCACGAGCGCCGGCTCGTAGACCCCGACCACCTGCGCGCGGGCGCCGGCCGGGTTCGTCAGCGGGCCGAGCACGTTGAAGACCGTCCTCGTCGCCAGCTCCTTCCGCACCGGGGCGGCGTGTCGGAAGCCCGGATGATGGGTCGGGGCGAAGAGGAAGCCGAACCCGAGCTCGTCGATCGAGCGCTCGATCCGCTCCGGTGGGCACTCGAGCGAGAAGCCGAGTGCCTCGAGCACATCCGCCGAGCCCGATGCCGACGACACCGCCCGGTTGCCATGTTTGGCAACGGCAGCGCCCGCGGCCGCGGCGACGAGCGCGGCCGCAGTCGAGATGTTGATCGTTGCCTGCCCGTCGCCGCCGGTGCCCGCTGTGTCGACGAGGTCGTTGCGGTGCGGCCGCACGGGGAGCACGTGGCCGCGGATCGCTTCCGCGAAGCCGGCGATCTCGTCCGGCGTCTCCCCCTTCAGCCGGAGCGCGATCAGGAGGCCCCCGATCTGGGCCGGAGTCGCTTCCCCGGTCATGATCGCCCCCATCACCTTCCGGGCTTCCGCTCGCGAGAGGTCGCGCTGGTCGAGCAGCGTCTCGAGCGCCGGCTGGATCACCGCCCCTCCAGGAAGTTGCGGCAGATTCGTGACCCGTCGGGCGTGAGCACCGACTCGGGGTGGAACTGGACGCCGTCGACGCGCAGGGTCCGATGGCGGACGGCCATCACCTCTCCGTCGTCCGTCCTCGCGGAGACCTCGAGCTCGTCCGGCACGGTGGTCGCGGCCAGCGAGTGGTAGCGGCCGGCTAGGAAGTCCGGCGGGAGGCCCGCGAAGATGCCGCGTCCGTCGTGCGAGACGGCGCTCGCCTTGCCGTGCACGAGTCGCCGGGCCTGCCCGATCTCGCCGCCGAACGCCTCGACGATCGCCTGGTGCCCGAGGCAGACGCCGAGTGTCGGCGTCGTCGGGGCGAGGCGGCGCACGATCTCGACGGTCGCGCCGGAGACCTCCGGGCGACCGGGGCCGGGGGAGATGACGAGGTGCGACGGAGCGAGCCGTGCGGCCTCGTCGGCGTCGATCTCGTCGTTGCGGCGCACGACGACCTCCTCGCCGAGCTCCTGGAAGAGGTGGACGAGGTTGTAGGTGAAACTGTCGTAGTTGTCGACGAGGAGGATCACCGCTCCGCCTCCGCCAGCGTAATCGCCGTCTCGAGAGCGGCGAGCTTGCGCAGGCACTCCTCGTGCTCGGCGTGCGGATCGGAGTCGGCGACGATCCCCGCGCCGGCCTGGAGGTGGGCGATGCCGTTGTGGAGGACGATCGTCCGGATGGCGATGCACGTGTCGAGGTCCCCGTTCGGCTGCGCGTAGCCGACCGCGCCCGCGTACGGCCCGCGGCGGTAGCCCTCGAGCTCCGAGATCAGCTGCATCGCCCGCACCTTCGGCGCGCCGGAGACCGTGCCGGCCGGGAAGCACGCGCGGAGCAGGTCGAACGCCCGGACGCCGTCGCTCAGCTCGCCGACGACCTCGGAGACGAGGTGCGTGACGTGCGAGAACCGCTCCGCCTCCATGAATCGCTCGACGTGGACCGTGCCGTGCCGGCAGACGCGCGAGAGGTCGTTGCGCCCGAGGTCGACGAGCATGACGTGCTCGGCGCGGTCCTTCTCGGAGTCGAGCAGGCGCTCCGCGTCGCCGGGCCCGGGCCGCGTCGTGCCCGCGATCGGGTTCAGGCTCGCGCGCCGGCCTTCGGCCTTGACGAGCGTCTCCGGGGAGGAGCCGATCAAGGCGAGCCCGCCGAGCTCGAGCAGGAAGAGGTACGGGGAGGGGTTGACGCGCCGGAGCGTGCGGTAGAGCTCGATCGCGCCCGCGGAGGTGGGACGCTCCGCGCGCTGGGAGAGGACGACCTGGAACACATCGCCCGCGCGGATGTGCTCCTTCGCCGTGAGCGCGGCCCGTTCGTACTCGAACCGCCCGGGGTGTCGGCGCGTCGGGCCTCGCGTGCCGGTGCCGCGCGGGATCTCCGGAGTGGCGGTGTCGAGCCGAGTGCGCAGCTCGGCGGGATCGCCGCACAGCACTTGCGCGAGTCCCGCGGCGTGGTCGAAGCGCACGAGCGTCTCGGCGACGATGAACCGGCTCTCGGGGAGGGTGGGTCCTGCGGCGGGCAGCGGCACGGTCGGCTCGAGCGTCGCGGCGTGGTCGTAGGCGAGGAAGCCGACGACCGGCGCGTCCGCCCCATCGGCCTCCTCCAGCGAGACGACCCGCGTGCCGGCGCCGACGAACGAGTGCCGGCCGAGTCGCCCGTGCTCGACCGACTCGAGCAGGAAGGCGGCCTGGCCGTCGCCGCGCAGCCGGATATATGCCCCGAGCGGGGTGATCAGGTCAGTCGGGATCACGGTCGTGTAGGTCATCGGCAGGAACAAAAAAAGACCCGTACGGGTCTTCGAGCGGGTGACGGCTGTGACCTGGATCAGCCCAGGCTTCCGCCCCGCTCGCGGCGCCAAGACCAGGCCCGGCTGCGGGGAGAAATGGCCATCGGCCTGCAGCGTAGCGCGTGCGGCCGGCGCCGTCATCCCCTTGGCTGGGGATAGATTGGAGCCGTGGCCCGCTCCGTGATCGTCTCCGCCCTTCGCACGCCGTTCGGCAAGCTCGGCGGCGGGCTCACCGACAAGGAGGCGACCGCGCTCGGCGGGATCGCGATCCGCGCGGCGCTCGACCGGGTCGAGGTGGAAGACGCCGAGGTCGAATACGTGATCATGGGCCAGGTTCTCCAGGGCGGGGCCGGTCAGGCGCCTGCGCGGCAGGCGGCGATCGCGGCGGGGTTGCCGATCGAGACGCCGGCGGACGCGGTGAACAAGGTGTGCGCGTCGAGCGTCCGCGCCGTGCAGATCGCCGACCTGATGATCCGCGCGGGCGACCACAGCGTCGTCGTCGCGGGCGGGATGGAGTCGATGTCGAATGCGCCGTACGCGCTGAAGAAGGCGCGCTTCGGCTACCGGCTCGGCGACGGTGCGCTGATCGACCTGATGACCCACGACGGCCTCGTCTCCAGCTTCGACCGGCGGCACATGGTCGAGCAGGCATCGTTCGTCTCGCGTGAGCTCGGGATCTCGCGCGCGGACCAGGACGCCTGGGCGCTGCGCTCCCACGAGCGCGCGGTGGCGGCTGCGGACGCGGGCCGCTTCGCGGACGAGATCGTGCCGGTGGGGGAGGTCGCGGCCGACGAGAGCCCGCGGCGGGACACGACGCTCGAGAAACTGGCGGCGCTGAGGCCTGTGTTCGACCCGGAGGGAACGACGACTGCGGGGAACGCGCCGGGAGTGAACGACGGGGCGGGCGCGCTCGTCGTCACCAGCGACGAGTTCGCGGCCAAGCGCGGGCTCGAGGTGTTGGCGACGATCGTCGCACAGGGCTACGTCGCCGACGAGTTCGCGTACCTCGCGCGGACTCCGGCCGAAGCCGGCAAGGTCGCGCTCGACAAGGCGGGCAAGAAGATCGGAGACATGAAGCGCGTCGAGGTCAACGAGGCTTTCTGCTCGGTCGCGCTCAACTCGATGCGGATGCTCGAGGCCGATCCGCAGACCGTGAACGTGAACGGCGGCGCGGTCGCGCTCGGGCATCCGATCGGCGCGTCCGGAGCGCGCATCCTCTCGACGCTGATCTACGAGCTGCGCCGCGAGGGCGGCGGGCTTGGGCTCGCGGCGATCTGCTCGGGCGGCGGCCAGGGCGACGCGCTGCTGATCGAGGTCTAGCCTCGCTCCGAGCCGCCGTCCTCGACTATGGCAACGTCCTCTCGCTCGACCAGGCGGGCGAAAGCGTCCGCCGGCTCGAGGGGTTGGCCGGGGCGGAGGCTGCGCTCTTCGCCGAGGCGTACTGGCGCCGCCGGCCGGAGTACGACCGCGGGTCGATCTCCGGCGAGGCGTACTGGCAGCAGGTCGGCGCCGACCTGGGGGTCGAGCTCTCTCCGCAGCGGATCCGAGAGCTCGTACGCGAGGACGCGGTCAGCTGGGTGCGGCTGAACGAGCGGATGATGCGCTGGCTCCACGCGCTGCTCGACGCAGGCGTGCCGACCGCGATCCTCTCGAACATGGCGCGCGACACATGGGAGCTCGCCCGACCGTCGTTCG
>JBKPSO010000300.1:0-2879 GCA_046735055.1 Actinomycetota bacterium | reverse complement strand
AAGCTGCCGAGTGCGGTCGCGTCGAAGCTCGCGCTCGCGGCGACCAAGCTGGCCGAGGCGCGCGCCGCGATCGCTGCGGGAGCCGAGCGGCCGCGCGAGGCAGTGCGGCTGGCGCGAGAGGTCTGCGCGCTCGCGCGCGCAGCCGAGCTCGCCAGCGTCTAAGCGGCGGTCGACGCCGGGACGCGCCGGTCGTCAAATGCCGGAATTTGCGCAACCGAAGGTTGATCTTGCACGCGGACCGGCGCAGACTTCCGCTTGCGCCTGGACCTGGCGCGGCAGATCGGGGGGAACGAGCTTCCCTGCGGTAGACCGCCCAGTCCGAGCGTTCGGTGGCGGAGCGGCCGCCGGAAGTTGGGCTAAGGGGAGAAGCCTCCTGCGGCTTCGACAGTCGCTCCGCCTCGCTCCTCAGGGAAGTTGCGTTGACAAACCAAATAGAGAGGTCCCAGGTGACCGCGGCACTTACGGCTGTGTCGCGATGGGGGACCGCCTGGGGAGTGGGCATCCCTGCCCCTGGGACCCTGGCACAGCTTCGCAGAAGAACCACGCGTCGCGCGACCTTGCCGTCGGTGGCGCCGTAACACCACCGACGGTGATCAAAGCATCGGCGGGGAGACGGATTCGACCACTAGACGAACGGCTCGATTCACGAGCCGTAGGAGCAGTCGGCCCGGCGGGCATCGCGACACGTGCCTGCCTAAAAAGCCCGTAAAAACCGCCGATCGCAGTTAGGGCGAGCAGGCGAACACAGCCGCGGAAGCGCGCCGCCCAGGATCCACCGCTGGAGGGGGTTTGCCTGCTCGCCCAACACCTGGAGCTACGGCTGGATTGAGTTGAGCACCTCCTGTCCGGCGCGCGTGACGGGTGCGTTCGCAGCCCCACCGTCAAGTTCGAACTGTTCGCGTAGCGACCGAACGTCGGTTGCGAGCTCGGCAATTTCCGCTGCGATGGCGAGGAGGCCGTTCCTGAGGATCTCTTCGAGACCATCGCTTGTGCGCAGACGATGCGTCGCCTGCTCGCTCGCCGAGGCAACGCGAAGGCGCTGGCCGTCGACGACGAGCCTTCCGGCGTCGTGGTGGGCCTTGACGTTCTCTGTGAGCCGCGGCGTGGCCATCTTTCGCCAGAGTCCCGCGCCGAACAGCTGGTCGAGCGTCGCGTTCGTGACGCGGTACATGCTGTGGCTGATGCGGACTTCGAGCATCGATTCCCCCTCGCCGGCCGGCCGCATCAGCACAGCTGTCGCGTTGAGGACGTCTGCGGGATCGTACTACGAGGCGAGCGCGGGCTCTCGCACGGCCTCGACGGAGGAGCTCACGCCAAGCTCCTCCGTGAAGGCCGCCACGATGCCGGGGTCGAACTGCGTGCCCGCGCAGCGCCGGAGCTCTGCGAGGGCGGCGCCGGCGGAACGCTTCGGCCGATAGACGCGGTCGGACGTCATCGCGTCGAACGCGTCGGTGACGAAGATGATGCGCGCGCCCAACGGGATCTGCTCGCCGGCGAGACCGTCCGGATAGCCGGCGCCGTCCCAGCGCTCGTGGTGGTGCAGGACGAGGTCGGCGACGGGGTCGACGCCGAGGCTGTCGAGCATGCGGAACCCGATCTGCGGATGCCGCTCGAGCACGAGTCGCTCGGAGTCCGTCAACGCACCCGCCTTGCGGAGGATCTCCTCGGGGATCGCGAGCTTGCCGAGATCGTGCAGCGAGCCGGCGAGACGCGTCAGCTCGACCTGCTCGGGATCGAGCCCGACACGCTTTGCGACGCGGGCCGCAAGCTCGCTCACGCGCTCCGAGTGGCTGCCGGTGTACGTGTCGCGTGCGTCGACCGCCTTCGCGAGCGACGCCGCCGCTCGGTAGCGCGCCGCCTTGTCCGGGCCCGCCGCGAGCCGCTTGAGCTCGGCGAGCTCGACGACGTCGGGGCGGTAGAGGCGGACCCGGTTCTTGCCGTGCTCCTTCGCCCAGTACAAGGCGCTGTCCGAGAGCCGGATGAGCTCGTCGCGCCCGTGCCCCTGCACGGGGAACGTCGCCAGGCCGGCGCTGACCGTCACGCGTCCGACGTGGTCGAGCTCGAGCGCGCCGATGCGCTCGACGATCGAGTTCGCCGCGACGAGCGCCGCGTTCTCGTCGTGGTCCGCGAACAGCAGCGCGAACTCGTCGCCGCCGAGCCGGAACGCCTCGCCGCCCTGGCGCAGCCGTCCAGCCACCTGCGAGAGCACGCGGTCTCCCGACGGATGCCCGAAGCGGTCGTTGATCTTCTTGAAGTCGTCGATGTCGACGAAACACAGCGTCAGCGGCGTGTGCTCCTCCTCCGCGCGCAGCAGCTCGCGCTGCAGGCGCTCGTGGAAGTGGCGGTGGTTCCCGAGCCCGGTCAGTGGATCGGTCAAGGCGAGGCGCATCGCGCTCAGCGCCTGGTGGGTCGACCGCTGGTAGAAGGAGATCGCGAGCAGCGGTCCGATCAGAGCGAGCGCGAGCACGGGCGAGCGCTCCCACAGCACGACGAGCATCAGCGCTGCGGATGCCATGAACGCGAATGGCGCGATCGTCGCGCGCAGGTTCGTCGGCACGAGCCTCCGGTAGCTCTGCCCCGTGCTGAGTGCGATCGCAGCCGAGATGAAGAGGATGTTCACGACCGAGTCCGCAGTTGCGGCGATCAGTACCTGCGAGACGACGGCTCCGACGCTGTCACCGTGAATCGGCGAGATCAGGATCCCTGCGACGAGCGCGACGATCGCGAGCACGGCGACATTGAAGGCGATGCGCTCGAAGGGCCGGTGCTGCGCGCCGTGGATGACCGCGGTGGCGATCAGCAAGAGCAGTGCGCCCGCTTCCCAGCCGTAAAGGACGATCGCTGCAACGGCGAAGACGAACGTCAGCGAAACGACGCCG
>JBKPSO010000299.1:0-4092 GCA_046735055.1 Actinomycetota bacterium | reverse complement strand
TCGGTGACGACGCGCGAGCCCGGGGCGAGACTCGACTTCACCCACGGCTTCCGGTCGAGGCCGCGCTCGACCGCCTTCTTCGCGAGCAGCCCGGCCGCGACCATCACCTGCGGGTTCGAGGTGTTCGTGCAGCTCGTGATCGCGGCGATCACGACGCTGCCGTGGTCGAGCTCGAACATGACGTCCCCCAGCGCGACCCGCGCGTGGACCGGCTCCAGCTCATCGACGACCGCGATCGCGGGAAAAGGCGCGCCCTCCGAATCCTCGTGCCCCGGCTCGACGTGCGCAGGCGGGTCGGACGCCGGGAAGCTCTCGGCGACGGCTTCGTCCTTCGCGTTGCCGTAGTCGACCCCGAAGCTCGGCAGCTCGCCGATGAAGGCGTCCTTCGCGTTGCGAAGGGGCACGCGGTCCTGCGGGCGGCGCGGGCCCGCCATGCTCGGCTCGACCGTTCCGAGGTCGAGGTCGACCACCCGGGAGTAGGTCGGGTGGTCCTCGGCCTCGTGCCAGAGCAGGTTCTCCTTGCAATAGGCCTCGACGAGAGCGACCCGCTCCTCCGGCCGCCCGGTCAGGCGCAGGTACTGGAGCGTGGCGCCGTCGACCGGGAAGAACCCGCACGTCGCGCCGTACTCCGGCGACATGTTGCCGAGCGTCGCGCGGTCGGCGAGCGAGAGCGCTGCGAGCCCCGGGCCGAAGTACTCGACGAACTTTCCGACCACGCCCGTCCTGCGCAGGATCTCGGTCACCGTCAGCACGAGGTCGGTGGCCGTCGCGCCCTCGGGCAGCGCTCCGGAAAGGCGGAAGCCGACCACCTGCGGCACGAGCATCGAGAGCGGCTCGCCGAGCATTGCCGCCTCGGCCTCGATTCCGCCGACGCCCCAGCCGAGCACGCCGAGCCCGTTGACCATCGTCGTGTGCGAGTCGGTGCCGACGAGCGTGTCCGGGAACGCCTGGCCGTTGCGCGACTCGACGACTCGCGCCAGATATTCGAGGTTGACCTGGTGGACGATGCCCGTTCCGGGCGGGACGACCTTGAAGTCGGCGAAGGCGCCCTGGCCCCAGCGCAGGAAGGCATACCGCTCGCGGTTGCGCTCGAACTCGAGCTCGACGTTGCGGCTGAACGCGAGCCGCGTCGCGAACTCGTCCACCTGCACCGAGTGGTCGATGACGAGCTCGGCGGGGATGACGGGGTTGATCCGGGTCGGGTCGCCGCCGAGATCCTGCATCGCGTTCCGCATTGCGGCGAGATCGACGATCGCCGGGACGCCGGTGAAGTCCTGGTGGAGGACGCGGCTCGGCCGGAACGAGATCTCGCGGCTCGGCTCGCCGGTCGCCACCCAGCCGACGATCGCCTCGGCGTCCTCGCCGCTGCCCGCGCGGAGCACGTTCTCGAGCAGGACGCGCAGCGTGTACGGCAGCCGCGCGACGTCCCACTGCCCCTGGAGCGCGTCGAGCCGGAAGATCTCGTACGTCTCGCTTCCGACCGTCAACGTTGCGCGTGCGTCCATACCTCTATTCCATCAGAGGTCATACTCCGGCGGTCGTCCGGACAGGAGGCCCGAAATGGCGTTCGAGGAGCTGAAGGAGCGGCAGAGCGCGATGTGGGGGGACGGCGCGTTCGAGCTGGTCAGCGAGACCGTCGCGGATGTCTACGACACGGTCGTGGAGGCGCTTGCGCCGGCCGAGGGCGAGCGTTGGCTCGACGTCGCCTGCGGGACGGGCGCGCTCTGCCAGCGCGCTGTGCGTGCGGGCGCGATCGTCACGGGGATCGACTTCGCGCCCGTTCTGATCGAGACGGCGAAGCGCCTCGCGCAGGAACACGGCCTCGACATCGACTTTCGAGTCGGGGACGCCGAGCAACTGGAGGTCGACGACGCGAGCTTCGACGTCGTCTCGTCGACCTTCGGCGTGATGTTCGCGCCGGATCACGCGCGTGCCGCGAGGGAGCTCGCCCGGGTGACCAAAGCGGGCGGCCGACTCGGGCTCGCGACCTGGACGCCCGAGGGCGGCGTCGGGAAGCTGTTCCAGTGCACTGCGAAGTTCCAGCCGCCGCCTCCCGAGGGGGCGGGAGTGCCGCTCGACTGGGGCCGGGAGGAGTACGTCGAGTCGCTGCTCGGCGAAGCATTCGGCCTTCGCTTCGAGCGGCGCGTGACGACGTACCGGACCGGCAGCGGCGAGGACTACTGGCAGTTCTGCGTTACGAACTTCGGCCCGGTGAAGGCGATCGCCGGGTCACTGGACGCAGAGGGCCGCGAGGAGTTCCACCAGGCCTGGGTCGAGTTCTTCGAGACGAACTACCGCTCGGACGACTCGATCGAGCACGACCGCGAGTACCTGCTCTCGGTCGGCACCCGCCGCTGACGGCCGGCCGGTTTTCCACAGCGAGTGCCTGGCACTCGAAGTGGAACGAAACTGAGATTTCTTATCCCCAGCTGGGCTCGGTCATCGGCCGGAATGCGGTCTCGAGGATGCGGTGGTTGCGCGGCCTGGTCAGGACGAACATGACCACCTCGGCCACGTCCTCGGCGCTCATCATCCCGGGGAGCGCGTCGGGTGTCCGGCCGCGTCCGTCGTCGAGCGCGAAGGCGGTGGCGACGCCGCCGGGACAGACGTTCGTGCTGCGGACACCCTGCTCGCGGAGCTCGTGGTCGAGCGCGCGGGTGAAGCCGACCTGGCCGAACTTCGAGGCGCAGTAGACGGCCTCGTACGGAAGGCCGCGCCGGCCGGCCTCGGAGGCGAGCGTGACGATGTCCGCCGCGTCGCTCTCGAGCAGGTACGGAAGCGCCGCCCGGACGGTGTAGAGCGTCCCCTTCAGGTTGACGTCGATCATCTCCTCGAGGTGCTCGGGCCTGAGCTCGAGGAACGGCCCGTACGCGCCGACGCCCGCGTTCGCGACGACGATGTCGAGCCGGCCGAAGCGCTCGACCGTCGCGGCGACCGAGGCGTCGATCTCCTCGGCGTGGCTAACGTCGCATGCGAGCCCGTAGGAGTCGGGCAATCCGAGGTCGTCGCCCCGCCGCGACGCGAGGCCGAGCTTCACGCCCGCGGCAGAGAGCGAGCGGGCGACGGCGGCGCCGATGCCGCCGCTCGCGCCGGTGACGACCGCCACCTTGCCGTCCAAGCTGGTCATTGCTCCTCCAGTCGTCGTAGTGCCGGGTACAGAGACCTGAAGCGCGGGTAGCCCTCCTCGTAGACGCGCTGCAACTCCTGGTCGGGCTCGACCGCGTCGCGCACGCGCACGCACGCCTCGACCGCCTCGTGCGCGTCGGCGAACGTCCCGGCGGCGACCCCGCCGAGCAGCGCCGCCCCGTATGCCGCGCCCTCCTCGACCGCGGTGCGCTCGAGCGGGAGGCCGAGCACGGAAGCGACGATCTTCAGCCAGAGCTCGCTGCGCGCGCCTCCCCCGGAGACACGGCAGACCGTCGGCCGGACACCGAGCTCGCGCAGGAGCTCGAGCGAGTCACGCAGTCCGTACGCGACGCCCTCCAGTACCGCACGAGCGAGGGCGCCGCGGTCGTGCCGGAGCGACAGCCCTGCGAAGGCGCCGCGCGCGTCCGGGTCCGCGTGCGGCGTCCGCTCGCCCTGGAGGTAGGGAAGAAACACCAGCCCCTCCGTCCCCGCCGGCCAGCGCTCTGCCTCCGCGACGAGCTCCTCGTACGAGCCGCCGACAGCGTCGCGAAACCAGCGGAGCGACCCGGCCGCGGAGAGCATCACGCCCATCGCCTCCCACGTGTCGGGCACCGCGTGGCAGAAGACGTGAAGGCGCGCCTGCGGGTCGGTGCGGTAGCCGTCGAGCGCCGAGAACACGACTCCCGACGTGCCGAGCACCACCGACAGCGGCCCCGGGCCGACGACGCCGACGCCGAGCGCGCCCGCCTGCTGGTCGCCGGCGCCGCCGACCTCCGTCGACTCGCGCACTGGCGGGAGCCACTCGAGCGGGATCTCCAGCGCCTTGCAGACCTCTCGGCTCCACTCCCGCCGAGCGACGTCGAAAAGCAGTGTCCCCGACGCCTCCGCCGCGTCGATCACTCGCTCGCCGGTCAGCCGGAAGCGGACGTAGTCCTTCGGGAGCAGCACGTGCGCCACGCGCTCCCA
>JBKPSO010000298.1:0-6699 GCA_046735055.1 Actinomycetota bacterium | reverse complement strand
GGCTTGTAGTACCAGTCGTAGAGGTTCCAGTGAATCGACGGCCAGACGTTGTTCAGCATCCAGAAGATGGTGCCGAAGGTTGTCGCGTTCTCCCCCGAGTTCCACGCCTCGAAGAACGACCGCATGTTCTCGTAGTTCATCACCTCGGATTTCGTCGAGTAATCGGCTGCACCACTCGTGTCGCCATAGCGGCTGTTCACGGCGTCCGTGAACCGAGAGATGTTGTCGAAGACGCTCTTCGGCTTACCGGCGTGGTAGTTCCAAACGCTACCGATCGGCCACAGATCGCTTGGACCGATGAACTTCTGCAGGCTGTCCAGCGGCGGAGGCGACTCTGTACCCTCCTCCGCCGTCGTACCGAACGCGCTTCCCGCCTGGCTTGTATCCCACCACAGGACCGGCGGCTCCCACGAGTACGGGCCGTCCATCTTCATGCCGGCGTTGGAGTTGCACCACGTTGCGACGCTGTCCAGAGTCGGGTTCTGCCAATGCAGGGTGGTTGCGATGTCCTTGTACTGCTGCAGGTGTGTCGCGCTCACCGGGCAATCGCTGCCGAACGCCCAGACGAATGGGCTCGCGTGTGCGCGGAGATTACGCATCTGGCTGTTCAGGGAGGCGTGGGCCACCTGCTCCTGCTCCGCCGTCCATTTGTCGTTCTCCCAAGCGCTGCAGCAGACGAAGCCGGACATGAGTATCACGCCCGCCTTGTCCGCGAGGTCGTAGAGATCCTCGTAGCCGACGGTGCCCTCGAAGCGGATCGCGTTCAGACCCATGTCCTTCACATACTGGATCGTCGCCACGGCGCTCTTTGGATCGAAGCGCTGGAGCATGTCCCACACGTAGCCGCCGCCGCGGACGAAGATCGGCTGGCCGTTGATCTTGTAGCCGACGAACGACGTGCCGTTGATGGTCGTGCGGTAATCGGTGAACTGACGAATTCCGAAATCGATCGACTTCGTGTCGGAAGTCGTCCCACTCGTAGCGGCGGACATGCCGAGGCGATAGAGCCCAGGGGTACCGAACTGGTAGGGCCACCACAGGGCCGGGCTGGTGACATGCAGCTGCGGATAGGTCGCCGGGTCGAAGACAACCTCCCTGCGTTCGTTCGCGTTCAGCGTGACGGTCTGACCGAACGAGATCGTCGTGTAGCCGGCCCTGGTGATCGTTCCGCTGATCGTGGTCGTGACCGGAGCGTTCGTCGCATTGACTGCATCGACGTACACGGTCAGGTCGGCGGAGTTCGTCGCGGGCAGCGGCAGGACTGTCTTGACGTAGGGATCGCGCAACGCGACCGGGCCCGTCGTGTCGAGGAACGTCTTGCCCCAGAGCCCCGCATTCATGTCGGGGACTTCCGGGTTCCAGTCCACGGTGCAGAAGGAGAGATCCTTGCAATCGTGCGCGGGTGGAGTGACGAGAATCGCCAACGCATTCAACGCGCCGGGTTTGATCAAGCTGGTGACGTCGTACTCGTGCACGACCATCGTCCCGACTGCATTCGCGTCGATCTGCGTCCCGTTCAGCCAAATCTGCGCGCGATAGCTGATCCCTTTGAAGCGCAGCCAGTAGGCCTGGCCCGCGGCGCTGGCGGCGGGTGCAGTGAACTCGCCTCGGTACCACCAGTTCTGCGTCGTCAGGTCAGGGACGGATTGAAGATTCGTCCCGACATAGATGTCCTGGTAGACGTTGTTGGCGACCAGACCGGCGAGGACGGTCGACGGGAGCGCGATCGGATACCACCCGGACGTGCCGTAGCCGACCTGGGAAATCGTCCCGCCCGTGTCGGTGACGACGTCGGCAGATCGAAGCGCCCAGCCCTGGGACAACTCCGTCGAGCTGACCGTCGGTGACGGAGGCGGTGCCGGACGAGCGCTCCACGAATCGCCGACGCCGACGCTCAGCGTCAGCGCCATGCTCGCGAGCAGGATCAGACGGCGACATACCCGTGCAACGCGAGAGCGGCTACCGCTCACCGTTGTCTTCTTCCCCCGAAGCGAAATCCCGTTAGAACCTTCAACTAGGTCCCACGAGTCAACCTAACAGAGTCCGGACGAAGTTGCCTCATGAGGGAGGGCCGGCTCTCCACGGGGCCGGGCCGGGCGAGTCGAATGTCCTCAGGAAGCGGCCGAGTGAGGGACCGCCGGTCGGCGGCCCCTCACTCGCGACGTCTACGGCTGGACCGTGAAGGGCCGCATCATGTCGTTGTCTTCGTGCTCGACGATGTGGCAGTGGTGGACGTATGTCTGCGGCGCCGACACACCGGTAGGCAGGTCGAACTTCGCGCGAATGGTCGTGAAGTAGCCCGGGTTGGCCTTGACCGTGTCCTTGAAGCCACGCTCGCTCGGGTCGGGCGGCTCCATCGGGCCGGTCGCGAACGGGGTCGGGTCGATCCCGCCGGGGACGCCGTGCGGGCCCTCGTAGGCCTCCTCGTACGCCGCTGCGTCGAACGGCGTCCGGCCCACCACCTGGAAGGTGACGAGATGAGTGTGCATCGGATGCGTGTCCCCGGTCACGTTCACGTAGACCCAGTCCTCGACCGTCCCGACCTGTGGGGTCTCCGTCACCGGATCGTCGAAGTGGACGCCGTTCAGGTTCAAGAACCAACTCAGCTCGTCCACGTCGATCTCGTTCAGGCTGATGTAGCGAGTCCTGACTGGGTGGTGCAGGTCTGCCTTGCGGCCGCCGACGAGGGTCGTCGGGATCGAGGGCGGCACGGGCGTCGTCTTCCCCACCCGGATCTGCATCACCGCCGCCAGCGGCGGCGCCGGGTTCGAGACCGGCGACGGCGGCTTGCTGTTCTTCATGTGCGTCGTCCGGGCCGGGATCTGGCTGAAGTCGACCAGCACGTCCGCCCGCTCGGCGGGGGCGAGCACCAGCTGCGTCACCGGCACCGGCTGGTCCCACATGCCGCCCTCGGCACCGATCTGCCACATCCGTGCGCCGTCGATGTCGAGGTCGAGGATGCGGGCGTTGCAGCCGTTCAGGATCCGGAAGCGGTACAGGCGCGGCTCGACCTCCAGGAACGGCCACACCTTGCCGTTGACGAGCATCACGTCGCCGAAGTACTCGCCGATCCAGGTCGCACCCGAGATGTCACTGGACGGGTAGAGGAACGTCCCATCGGCGTTGAACTGCCGGTCCTGGACAACCAACGGGATCTCGTACGGCCCCGACGGCAGACCGTTCGCGTTATCAGCCCCGCCGGTGTCGAACTCGTCGTAGAGGATGTACGCGGCGGCCAGCCCGGCAAAGACGTTCAGCCGCGTGGCGCCGAGCCCGTGATCGTGGAACCAGAGCATCTCAGCCGGCATCTGCGGTAGCTCGTTGGTGTAGTGGACGTGCTGCTTCTCGCCGTTGACGAACCCATTTGGCGTGAGCGCCGGGTTGCCGTCGCTCGCAGCCGCGACGAAACCGCCGTGCAGGTGGGTCATCAGCCTCACCGCCGTGTCGTGCGTCGGCGTCAGCCGAGTGTCGACCGGGATCCAGTCCGGGTACGTCGACGGCAGATTGTTCTCGAAAGCCACATCGAGCGGGGTGCCGCTCTGCCCGACCACTGCCATCCCGAACGAGCCCGCCTGACCAGCGAGCCCGGAGCCGTCATCGTAGGCCCACAACGGCGTCGGCGGAAGCTGAGGGTGCAGCTGCCTGCTGATCTCCCTCTGGACGAAGGAGTACGCGTTCGGTCCGCTCGGGGTCGCGACCACCAGCCCCGCACCCGGCACAGGCACCGGCTCCAGGTACTTCGTCAGCTTCAGGCCCGGCGCGGCGCCCGCCGCTGCCGTACGCGCCGCCCACGGAACGAACATCGCAGCCCCGCCTGCGACGCCGTACTGCAGAAAGCGTTGTCGTGTCATCCGTGCCATGAGAACCACCTCCATTCACCGCCCAGCAGCAAGCTGCGCAGCGATGGGCGCCTTGCCTGAGAACTCCGACGCTGCTCGGTCCGCGGAAGATCGATGTCGTATGAGAGCGAGGCAGCTCGCCTCACTCCATTACTGAAGGATTCTCCCATTACGTCCTCCCCTTCTCCCCCCGGTCACTTCTGCGATGAACAAATCTGACCGCGTGTGTCTCTCCGACCATCGGGGCCAGCCCTCACCTTGACTACCGATTAATCCGCAACCGCATCAGAGAACAAAATGAATCGGCGGCTTTTCCCGCGTCGCGCAACGGCACTACGAAGGGTCCCTTTTCCTCGCGCGAGAAAAAGGGTCGGCGCGATAGGTGCGGTGAAAAAGGTCGGCTAGGCCGCCTGGTGGCGCGCTCGCCAGTCGGCGAGGATCTGCCGCACGAGGTACTTGGTGCCGCCGGTGTCTTCGACACGTTGGTCGCGGCTCGCTCGGGTACTTCGCCGGCGGGCCGGAGCGGCGGCGGTGCCTGCGAGGGGGTCGATCGCATCAGCACCGCGATCGGCCTCTACCGCAAGTCCGGGTTCGTTGAGGAGGGACGCCGGGTCAAGCACTACCGGCGTGCAAGCGGCGAGCTCTGGGACGCCCTCGAGATGGGGTTGCTGCTCTGAGGTTCGGAGGTGATTCTCTCGCTTTACGCGTGCTGTCTGCAGAGACAACAGACCCGGAAAATAACACGATTTTCCTGGGCGTGGCCGAAAAGCCGGCAGGGTGGGTGAAGTCGGCTCACCTAAAACGCGACGCCTCCCGCCTTCGACAACTGAGGTGTACCGGCCGCGAGCCACAGCGTCCACCAAGCCCTCGGCGCTGTCAACGTCGACGGGGAGCACGTCAGGGGACTCCCTGGTCATTCCCCACGCTGGGCGCTTCGGCAATGGCCGGATTCGGCTAGGATCGACCAGCTACTCCAACGGGGAGGCCGCCGGTGAAGCAGGCTCGGCCACGGCGAAGCTGCTTCCGCGGTTGCGGGGCCGCCCGTTGCGCAGCGCCGTCGACCGAGTCGACAGATTCGGGAGTGGGCGTTGCCCGCTGAAGGCGAGAGGCGCACCGCGAGGCTGGTCGATCGTCGACGTGCAGACGAGACGAGCAGGCTTCGTGGCGTCACCAAACCGAGGAGGAGAACCACATGCCTGTCACGACCGAAAAGCCAGCGGACGCGACAGCGATTCGGCCGTTCACCTTCGAGGTCTCCGACGCGGAGATCGCGGAGCTGAAGGCGCGCATCGCGGCGACGCGCTTGCCCGAGAAGGAGCCCGTCGCCGACCTGTCGCAGGGCGTCCAGCTCGCGGCGATCCAGGCACTCGCCCGCTACTGGGAGACCGAGTACGACTTCGGGCGGCTGGAGGCGAGGTTGAGCGGCCTGCCGCAGTTCATGACCGAGATCGACGGTCTCGACATCCACTTCATCCATGTCACGTCGCAGCACGAGGACGCGCTCCCGCTCCTGATCACGCACGGCTGGCCCGGCTCGATCGTCGAGATGCTGAACGTCATCGCCCCGCTCACCGACCCGACCGCGCACGGCGGCAGCGCGGAGGACGCGTTCCACGTGGTCATCCCGTCGATGCCCGGCTACGGGTTCTCCGCCAAGCCGGACGAAACCGGCTGGGACGTTCCCCACATCGCGCGCGCCTGGGCGGAGCTGATGAAGCGCCTCGGCTACACGCGCTACGTGGCGCAGGGCGGCGACTGGGGCGCGCTGATCACCGAGGTCATGGGCGCACAGGCGCCGGAGGGCCTGATCGGCATCCATACCAACATGCCCGGCGCCCTCCCACCCGAGATTTCGAAGGCGATCGCGTCGAACGTGCTCGGCGCCGGCGACCCGGCCCCGACCGATCTATCGGACGAGGAGCAGCGCGCATATGACCGGCTGAGCTTCTTCTACACGAAGGGCATCGGCTACGGGCTCGAGATGGGGAATCGTCCCCAGACACTGTACGGGCTCGCGGACTCGCCCATCGCCCTGGCGGCCTGGATGCTCGACCACGACGCCTGGAGCCTCGAGGACATCCAGCGCGCCTTCGTCGAGGAGCAGCCCGTCGGCAACCTCACGCGCGACGAGGTCCTCGACAACGTCACGCTGTACTGGCTGACGAATACGGGTGTCTCCTCTTCACGCCTCTACTGGGAGAACAAGCTCGGCTTCTTCGACTTCAAGGGCGTCACCGTCCCGACAGCCGTGACCGCCTTCCCGAACGAGCTCTATCGGGCCCCGCGGAACTGGGCCGAGCAGGCCTTCCCCAACCTCATCTATTACAACCAGGTCGACGCGGGCAACCACTTCGCCGCGTGGCAGGAGCCGGACATCTTCACGGCCGAGGTGCGTGCCGGGTTCAGGTCACTGCGTGACGAGAGGAGCTCGTCATGAGCAGCGCCGTCGAGACCGCAACCGAGATCCGCCCCTTCCACGTCGACGTTCCCGACGAGGCGCTGGACGACCTCCGCCGGCGTATCGCGGCCACCCAGTGGCCGGAGCAGGAGACGGATCAGTCGCAGGGCGTTCCGCTCGCGACGATGCAGAAGCTCGCGCGCTACTTAGGGCGGGCACTTCGCCGCCTGGGAAGAGCCGGAACTGTTCTCCGGCGAGATCCGAGCGGCCTTCAGGTCACTGCGTTGATCGGCAAGTTTGGGCGGCGCGCACAGACCGTGGGCGCCGCTCGCGGCCTTTGTTGACGCTTACGAAAGGAGCGCGCATGCCGAGAGAACGAGGTTCCTTCGAGAAAGCGCCCGACGCATTCGCCGATGCCATTCTCGAAGTGGGCGTAGCGAAATGAGCCTCTTCGGCGTACGC
>JBKPSO010000297.1:0-2846 GCA_046735055.1 Actinomycetota bacterium | reverse complement strand
CGCACGGCCGCGAGTCGCGCGACGAGATCACGATCTTCGACTCCACCGGCCTTGCGATCCAAGACCTGGCGATCGCACTTGCAGCGCTGGAGCGCGTGGACGACATGGACTTGCCGACCGTGGCTCTGTAGGTTCGGCACCCCGTGGTTCGCATCGGCTCGATCGTGCTGCGCGTGGATGATCTCGAGCGCCAGACGGAGTTCTGGCAAGCGGCACTCGGCTACGAGCGTCGTCACGAGGCCGACAACGACGACTTCGTGCTGCTCTGTCCGAGCGACGGCGTCGGACCGAACCTCGCACTTGATCGCGTTCGCTCGGACTTGCAGATCCCTCCGCGCCTGCACCTCGATCTCTACACGCACGATCAGGCACGGGAAGTCGAACGGTTGCTCGCACTGGGCGCAACCGAGGTTCACTGGGACAAGCGACCTTCGGACGCGGACTACGTCATCCTCGCCGACCCCGAAGGGAATCGCTTCTGCGTCGTGGACACCAGCTAGCGCGTGACGCGAACGCTCTAGAACAGCCGGTCGAGCCAGCCGCCGTATCGCACAGGCGTCCGCGGCGGGAAGCGGGCGTAGGCCTCGTCCTGCGGCGTCCCCGGCTCCATGCCGGCACCGTGGCGGATCGCGGTCTCGTTGACGGTGTACTCACTTTCGCCCTCACGCCCGGTCCGGCGGCCGTCCGGACCGATCTCGGTGTGCCGTTCGCGCGAGCCGACGCCGAGCACGACGCAGGGCCCGCCGACGATCGTGTGCCCCGTGTACGGCGGGCAGTGGACGAAGTCCCATTGCCGCAGGGGCCGCTCCTGGCCCTCGATGATCAGCGTCGCGGTGCCGGAGAGGATGACGAAGTTCTCCTCGTCACTCTCCCAGTGGTACATCGAGAGCGGTTGACCGGCTCCCAGCACGGTGATGCCGATCCCGAGCTGGTCGAACAGGGTGTCGCCGCCGAAGTTCGAGAACCTGCCCCACCCCTCCGACTCGAACCAGCGTAGATCGCGTGCGTTGACGACGAACCAACCGCCGCTCTTCACGACGAGGCCGTGTTCACTCTCCTCAATCGTCGCTTGCTCAACGCTGACATCGCCGACGTTACCCTCGACGGCGCCGAACGCAGCGGCAGCAGACCGAAGCGCGACAGCGCGTACGGCAGGTAACCGTGCGGCTTCATCTCGGTCGTGTGCGCCCAGCGACCGACGAACTCGCTCACGGGCGCGGTCGGGTTGATCCGCCTGATCATTCGGTAGAGCCGGCCCGATTCGGCGCGCTGGTCGGTCACCGTCCGGTCGCGCGTGCTCCACCAGATCTGCAGCGGAACCCCGGAAAACGCGATCCTCCGCGCCCAGTCGAGTGGGCTGCGCACGGCGTAGCCGCCAGGATCGGTGGTCGGCGTGCCGCCGATTTCGATTCGCGCGAGGTGCTGGAGAGTCAGACCGAGTGGCTGGTTCACGAATGCGCGGTACCGAGCCGCCATGTTGGTCGGCGCGTCGAAGGACGCGGCGCCGGCGAGGAGGTGCGGGAACCGCGCGACGAGCAGCAGCGTCTCCTGTCCGCCCATGCTGCCGCCGAACGCATAGACGCGGTGCCGATCGATGCGCAGCCACGGGAGGGCCTCCTCGACGATCTCCGGCATGCGCGCGAGGTCGTCGATCTCGCCGGGATCGCCCCACGAGAAGAGGGTCAGCGCGCGACCCTGGCCTTCGGGATTGACGACGGCGAAATCGCCCAGCGCCGGCAGGCGCCCCCAGCGGCCGACGTTCATGCGAGCGCCGACGCCGCGACCGTGCGGCGAGATCACGAGTGGGATCGGCGTACCGGAGCGGTAGGCGGCCGGGACGATCACGTCTGCACGCCGCAACAGGCCGTCGTGGGCCCGATACGAGATCGGGATCACGCGCACACCCGGCGCGTCGGCTGCCGCTGCGCTCGCCTTCACGAGCCCGACGGCCCCTACGAACGCGAGCAGGGCGGCCACTGCCTTCAGCACCTGCTCAACGTAAGCAGCGACAGCGTGCGGCTGCGCGAACTGAACCGACGCTTAACGGAACGACAAACGGCGCTAAACGTGCTGCACGAGCCGAGCCGGCGAGAACAGGTGCAAGAGCGAATCGTCGTGCCCGAGCAGCGCATCCGCAACGAGCTCGCCGCACAGCAGACCGAAGACGTTGCCGTGGCCCGAGTAGCCCGCCGCCACCCACACGCCGTCGTGTCCGGGCACCGGCCCGACGAGGGGCAGCAGATCCTGCGTGAGGCCGAAGATGCCGGCCCACCGGTGCGTCACGTCAGGAAGCTCCCCGAGCAGCTCGACGAGGAACGCGTCGAGCGCCTTCTGGATCGGCTCCGTCGTCGTCTCGTCGTCCGTCATCTCGGTGAGGATCGAGAAGTCGCGGAAGCCGCCGAGCACGATCCGCCGGTCCCGGAGCTGCTGCCAATAATCGAAGCCGTGCCGCGCGTAATGCGGACAGTCGAAGAACCTTTGCGAGAGCGGCGCGGTCGCGATCACCTGCCCGCGCGCGGGCCAGAGGGCGTCGTCCAGCTCGGGCAGCAGGCCTCTCCCCGAGCCGTCGGTCGCGATCACGATCTGCTCCGCAACGACGTCGTCCAGCGAGTCGATGCGATGCCGCTCGGCGAACGCGACGCCGGCGTCGGCGGCCAGCGCCGCGAGGCGTTGCACGAACTCGGCAGGCTGCACCGCCCCGTCTATCGGGTGGTAGATCGCACCGCGGAAGTCGGGCCGGAGGTGCGGCAGCTCGTCCCGCCACTCGACCGCGAAGCCGTCGTCGCGGAGCGCCTCGTACTCGCCCTCGATCTCGACGCGCTCCTCAGCATCGGCGGCGAGCCGCA
>JBKPSO010000296.1:0-2880 GCA_046735055.1 Actinomycetota bacterium | reverse complement strand
CTCCGGCACGATGTGCCACTGAGGGAGAGCTCGGCGGGGAAGCCGCGGGCCGCGCCCGACCTCAGGCGCGGTCCGCGCCGCTACAGGAGGCCGAGCGTGTCCTCGAGGTCGGAGCCGGCATGCATCTCGCCCACGAAACGCCCGGACTTCGCCGCCGCCCTTGCGATCCTGCGGCCGGCGTTCTCCGCGAGGTCGCCGAGGTCGCTGAGGACGTGCTCGAGCACGCCGTAGTGTTCCGCCGCCCGCAGCGCCTGTGTGAGCAGCGCGGTCGAGCCTTGTAGACAGAGGCCGTGCTCATCTTCACCGCGGAGGCCGCGCCGACCTCGTCGCCGACGACCACGACGTCGACGCCCTCGAACGGGAGCGCCACGACCTCCTCCGCCCGCGGCCCGGAGAGATAGATCCGTGTCGTCCCGGACCGC
This sequence comes from Actinomycetota bacterium, assembly GCA_046735055.1. Classification (GTDB taxonomy): domain Bacteria; phylum Actinomycetota; class Thermoleophilia; order Gaiellales; family Gaiellaceae; genus DATBLE01. Next base: position 2,458 of record JBKPSO010000296.1, on the reverse strand, counting down.
CAGGGCGGGCCAGTCCTCGGCAGGCAGGTCGACGTGGATCGGCCGGCGTTGATGCTCCGCGATCACGTCCTCGTCGAGCGTCAGAACTCACGCGGTACAGCGGTAGAGGAATAGGCGGTTGCGGCCGGGCACGAGCACGGAGAGCGCGGGATGTCGGCGCGCAGCGTCGGCGACGCGGCCCGGCGATCCGGGGTTGGCGGCGAACATGTCCCAGTGCATCGGGACGAGCAGGTCGACCCCGGCCGCGACTGCCAGCTCGACGGCCTCGCGCTCGTCCAGGTTCCCCACGATCCCGAGCGCTTCGCGCGCGGCGTCGCGACCGTTGATCGGCAGCAGGGCGACGTCGGGAGCAAGCCCGCACACCGCGTCGGCGAGGCCGTCGTAGGGAATCGTGTCGCCCGCGTGGTAGACGCGGATCGCGTCGCCCGCGAAGACGTAGCCGAGGAAGCGGCAGCGCCCGTCGCCGGCTGCGCCGTCGAAGCTGTATGCATCCGCGGACGTGTCGCCGTGGAGCGCAGCCACGGCGTGAACGCGCAGTCCCGCGACGTCCGCGGTCTCGCCCGGGCGGAGCCCGATGATGCGGTCGACGGGGACGCCGAGACGGTCGACGAGCGGCAGAGGCGCGACGAAGCGCGCGGCCGGCGACGCGGTAGCGATTCCCGGGAGGCTCTCGCGGTCGAGGTGATCGAGGTGGTCGTGCGTGATCGCGACCAGGTCGACGCCGGTGGCCTCATCCGGGGCGAACGGCGGCGGCACGAGCCGGTCGGGATGGGGCGCCAGGAACGGGTCGACGAGCACCGTCGCGCCGCGAAAGCCGAGGACGAAGCTCGCCTGGCCGAGCCAGCGCAGCGCCACCTCGCCGCGGTCGAGGTCGAGCTGCATCAGGCGCGTAGCGCGGCCGCCGCCGCGAGGATCGAGTCGACGATCGGCGCGTAGCCGGTGCAACGGCAGAGGTTCCCGGCGAGCTCCGCCCGGACTTGCTCCTCGGTCGGCTCCGGGTTCTGCTCGAGGAAGAACTTGGCGGTGATCAGGATCCCGGGCGTGCAGAACCCGCACTGGAGCCCGAAGTGCTCGTGGAAGGCCTGCTGGAGCGGGTGCAGCTCCGAACCGCTCGCGAGCGACTCGACGGTCTCGATCGAGGCGCCGTCGGCCTGGGCGGCGAGCGTCAGGCACGACCGCGCCGGCCGGCCGTCGAGCAGCACCGTGCACGCGCCGCAGACCCCGTGCTCGCAGCCCACGTGCGTACCGTAGAGCTTCAGCTCGTGGCGGATGAAGTCCGAGAGCAGGAGGCGCGACTCGACCACTCGCTCGTGACGCGTCCCGTTTACCGTGACGGCGATCGGGATCATGCGCGCGCCTTCTCGATCAGCGCCCTGGCGACCTCCCGCTTGTAGCCGGCCGGCGCGAACAGGTCGCCGATCGGGTCGAGCTCGCCGCCGTCCCAGAGCACCGGCGTGGCGTCGACCCCGCCGACCGCGATCCGGTCACCCGCGCGAGCGACGCAGACGACCGCAAAGTCGCCGTCGCGGTGGGCGACCTCCTCGAACGCGGTCGGGCCGGCGGGCGGCGGGAAGCGGATCTCGACCAGCAGCTCGCCCTGCTCGAGCGCGGTCGTGAAGACCGAGACGAAGAACTCCTCGACCGGGATCGTGCGCCTGTTCGTGACCAGCTCTGCGCCGAGAGCGAGCGCGCACACCGGCAGCTCTGCGGTCGGGTCGGCGTGGACGAGCGAGCCGCCGACGGTCCCACGGCAACGCGTGGCCGTGTGCCCGACGTGCCCGAGCGCGCCGCGCAGGAGCGGGAGCGCGTCGGGCGAGTGCTCCAGGTCCCACTGGCGCGTCATCGCGCCGACGACGAGCGCCCCGTCCTCGACCCGGATGCCCGCGAGCTCCGGGATCCCGCCGAGGTCGACGAGCGCGGACGGGCGCGCGAGCCGGAAGTTCAGCATCGGCACGAGGCTCTGCCCGCCGGCGAGCGGCTTCGCGTCAGGGTCCTCGGCGAGGAGCGCGAGCGCCTCGTCGAGGGTCGCCGGCCGGTGGTACGCGAACGGCGCCGGCTTCACGCGCGGGCGAGCTCCCAGAGGCGCGCGGGGGTGAGCGGCAGGTGCGACGGCTTCAGGCCGAGCGGCCGCAGCGCATCGGCGACTGCGTTCGCGAGCGCCGCGGGCGCGCTCTCGGAGCTCGACTCGCCGCAGCCCTTCGCACCGACCGGGGTGAACGGGGACGGGCTCTCGATGTGGTCCAGCGCGATCCGTGGCGCCTCCGCGGCGGTGAGGCAGCGGTAGTCGGCGAACGTGCCGGTCAGGAACTGGCCGTCCTCGTCCCAGCGGAACTCCTCGAGCAGCGCGCCGCCGAGCCCGTGGAGCGCCGCGCCGTACACCTGCCCCTCGACGAGCTTGGGGTTGATGATCGTGCCCGCGTCGTGCGCGGAGGCGTACTCGAGGATCCGGACGGTCCAC
>JBKPSO010000295.1:0-8609 GCA_046735055.1 Actinomycetota bacterium | reverse complement strand
GACCTCCTCGGCGTCGAGCGGCGCGGCTCCCGCCTCTACCTGCCCGGCGCGGCCCCGCAGACGGCCGGCGGCGAGGAGCTCCTCGCCGAGCGCGCCGCGGCGGGGCCGAATCCCGGGAAGGTCGGAGACCCCAAGCTCGCGCGCGCTCTCGAGCAGGAAGGCAAGCTCGTCCGGGTCGGGGACGGTCTCGCGGTCGGCGCCGACGCATACGAGCAGGCGCGTGCGGCGCTCGTCGCCGAGTGCACGGCCGCCGGGACGATCAGCCTCGCCCGCTTCCGCGACCTCCTCGGCGTCGGCCGGCGCGCCGCCCAGCTGCTGCTCGAGCGTTTCGACGCCGATGGGCTGACCCGGCGCGTCGGCGACGAGCGCGTCCTGCGGCGCTCGGCGGCTCGATGACGTTCTGGATCGCGCTCGCGCTCGTCGTCCTGCACGTCGTCGAGGGCGGCTGGGCGATCGCGCTCCTGCTCGCGACCGGCGCGCTCGAGCTCTCGCAGACCGCGTTCTGGCTCCGCTACACGCAGCGGCGGGCGGCGACCGTCGGAGCGGAGGCGCTGGTCGGCCGCGTCGTCGAGGTCAGCGAGGAGTGCCGCCCCTACGGCCGCGTGCGCGTCCACGGCGAGCTCTGGAACGCCCGCTGCGTCGAGGGCGCGGCGCGCGGCGAGCGCGTGCGGATCAGGGGTCTCGACGGGCTGACGCTCGAGGTCGTCCGTGAGCCTCGCTGAGGCGCTCGAGCTCGGGCTCGACCGGGCGGCGCGCCTCCGCCCCGTCGCGGGGAAGCTGCCGCACGTCACGGGTGACGACGGACGCTGGCAGCTCCTCTCCCCGGTCGGCCGCGAGCGGGAGGCGCTCACCGGCCTGCCGTGGACAGGTGGGTTCGTCGCGGGGCAGCTGTGGCTCGCGGGCGAGCACGAGGCGGCTGTCGACGTCACGGCGCTGCTCGCCCCGCGGGCGGCGCAGGCGACGACGCACGACCTCGGCTTCCTCTTCTGGCCGAGCGCCGTGCTCGGCGGCGACCGCGAGCTCGCTCTGCGGGCGGCTGCGACGCTCGTCGAGCGCGCGCTTCCCTCGGGGGTGATCCAGGTGATCGGCGCGCTCGACGACCCGGCGTGGCGCGGCCGCACGATCGTCGACACCTGGCCGAACCTGCGGCTCCTCTGGTGGGCCCAGCAGGAGGGCTTCGCGGAGGCCGGCGCGGCCGCGCGCGCGCACCTCGAGGCGACCCTCGACGCGCTGCTGCGACCCGACGGCTCGACCTTCCACGCCGCCCGGATCGCCGACGACGGCTCGGTACTCGAGCGCGGGACGGTCAACGGGTACGCGGACGACTCGACCTGGGCCCGCGGGCAAGCCTGGGCAATTCACGGGCTCGCCTCCGCGGGGTACCGCGACGAGGCCGAGCGCGCCGCGCGCTGGTTCCTCGGCCACCTGCCGGAGGACGGGATCCCGCCCTGGGACTTCGACCGAGAGGCTCCGAAGGACTCGTCGTCCGCGGCCATCGCCGCCTCCGCGCTCCTCGGGCTTGGCTGGGACGACGAGGCCTGTCGCCTGCTCGAGGCGCTCGCCGCCCATTGCCTCAACCGCGGCGAGGGAGACGGCATCCTGCTGCACTGCGCCTACCGCCCGGCCCGCGGCGTCGCGCTCGACTGCGCGAGCGCCTGGGGCGATTTCTTCTTCCTGGACGCGCTGCTCTGTAGGCGAGGGCGGCCGCGCCTGCGCCCGCCGTAGGAATCGCAGCGAGCCGCTCGCGGCGGCGGTAGCCGCGCCTCCCTGCCAGGGGCTGCGAGAGCGCCAAATTCTAGGACGAGAGCGAGGTCAGCCGCGGCAACGAGGCGATGACGATCCTCACCGACGAGCACCTGCTGATCACGCCGGGGTTCCCCCGCACCGCCGGGGGTCCGTGAGTCGGCGGCGCGGTTGCGCCGCCTTCCGCGCTGTGCTATCCCCGCGCGGAGGACGTGACCGAGACGGCGCCAGAGCGGAGCCTGCGGATCGTCGGCCGCGAGGCGGAGCTGACGGCACTTGACGAGTTCCTGCATGCAGACGGCGCCCCGGGGGCGCTCGTCCTCACCGGCGGACCGGGAATCGGGAAGACGACGCTCTGGGAGGCCGGAGTCGAGCTCGCCCGGCGGGGTGGGCTGCGCGTGCTCTCCGCACGGGGAAGCGACTCGGAGACCCAGCTCTCGTTCGCGGCAATTATCGATCTGCTCGACGGTGTCGACCGGGAGGAGCTCGGCGCCCTGCCGTCTCCGCAGTTGCATGCCCTCGAGGCAGCGCTGTTGCGGGCCGAGCCGTCGGGCGACCCCCCACCACCGGCCGCGATCAGCGTCGGCTTCCTGAGCGCGTTGCGCGCGCTCGCCGCGCAACAGCCGCTGCTGCTTGCCGTCGACGACGTGCAGTGGCTCGACGCGGCTTCGGCAGAGGCGGTTGCATTCGCGGTCCGGCGCCTCGAGGGCCATCCGGTTCGCTTTCTGTTCGCGAAGCGTTCGCGCGCCTCCTCGATGCTCGAGCGCGCCTACGGGCCGAAAGGGCTCCGTCGCCTCGAGGTCGTGCCCTTGAGCCTAGGCGCAACGCAGCGGCTGCTGAGGCAGCGGCTCGCCCTCAGCCTGTCCCGGCACGTCCTTCGGCGCATCGTCGAGGCCACTCTCGGGAACCCCCTTTTCGCACTCGAGCTGGGCCGCGCCCTCACGGCGCGCGGGCCCCTCGGGATCGGCGAGGACGTGCCGCTCCCGGACACGGTCGAGGAGCTCCTCGGCACGCGCGTGGGGGCACTGGCGGCCCCTTCGCGGAGGCTCGTGCTGGCCGTAGCCCTCAGCGGCGAGCTGCGGACGTCGCAGCTCGCGGAGATCGGCCCGCCCGCAGCACTCGACGACGCGCTCGATTCGGGCGTGCTCGTCGTCGACGGCGACCGGGTGCGCCCTGCGCACCCGCTGTTCGCGACGGCGGCGAGGACGAGCGCGGGAGCGGGCGTGCGCCGCGAGCTCCACCTGGCCCTGGCGCAGCTGGCCACCGACGACGAGTCGAAGGCGCTCCACCTCGCGCTCGCCACCGACCGTCCCGACGCAGAGCTGGCCGCGACGGTGGCGGCCGCAGCCGCAGACGCGGCGTCCCGCGGGGCGCGCCACGAGGCCGTCCTCCTTGCCGAGCATGCGCTGCGCCTCACGCACGATCCCGCGGCGGAGCGCAGCGACCGCGTGCTCACCCTCGGCGGCTACCTCGTCGCCGCGGGCGAGAAGCAGCGGCTGACCGAGCTGCTCACTCCCGAGGTCGAGACGCTGCCCCGGGGCGCGCCGCGCGTGCAGGCCTTGCTCCTGCTCACGGAGGGCGTCGTCGGCACGAACGACGAGATCCGAAGCTATCTCCTCGAGGCGCTCCGGGAGAGCGGGAGCGATGCGGTCTTGCGGGCTTCCGTGCTCGTGGAGCTCGTCGTGAACGACGTCGTGATCCGCATTGAGGGGATTCCCGCCGCCGAGGCCTCCGCGCTGGAGGCGCTCGAGGTCGCCCGCGGTGCCGGACCCGACCTGGAACGGCCTGCCCTGCAAGCTGTCGGGTGGGCGCGTGCCCTCCGTGGACGAGCGATCGACGATCTCGTCGATCGGTTCCGCGCTGCCTCGAGCGCTCCTGCGTACATGGCGGAATCACCGGAGCGCGTGGCAGGCCAGCGGCTCGTCTGGCGCGGCGAGATCGAGCAGGCGAGGGCGCTGCTCACCCCGCTGCTGGCGCTCGCGGACGAGCGCGGCGAGTCGTACTCCTATGTCCTCCAGCGCTTGCACATGTGCCAGCTCGAGCTGCGCGTCGGCAACTGGGAGGCGGTCGGAGGCCTGCTCGACGAGTGGGGCGAGTCGTCGGAGCGGGTGATGTGGCCGATGTATGAGCGGTGCCGCGCGCTCCTTGCCGCCGGCCGCGGTCTCCCGGAGGAGGCCGAGCACTGGGCCGCGGAGACGCTCGCACGCGCTGAGGCGACGGGCACGCGGTGGGACCGGCTCGAGGCGCTGCGCGCGCGCGGCGTCGCCGCGCTGCTGGCGAACGAGCCGGCGCGGGCAGCGGAGTGTCTGCGGGCCGTTTGGGAGCACACGCGGAGTGAGGAAGTGGACGAGCCCGGGGTGTTTCCGGTCGCGCCCGAGCTCGTGGAAGCGCTGATCGAGCTAGGCGAGCTCGACGAGGCAAAGGCGGTGACCGCCCGGCTGCGCGAGCTGGCGGATGCGCAAGACCATCCGTGGGGGCTCGCGACGGCGAAGCGGGTCGACGCCCTTGTCCAACTCGCGGGCGGCTACGACGAGGCCGCGCTGGCGGCGCTCGAACAGGCGGCGGCCGAGTACGGCCTACTCGGCCTCCGCTTCGACCGGGCAAGGACGGTCCTCACCCTCGGCCGGGCGCAGCGCAGGGCGAAGAAGTGGGGCGCAGCTCGAGCCTCGCTCGAGCAAGCAGTGGCCGAGCTCGACGAGCTCGGCTCGCCCGGCTGGGCCGATCAGGCGCGCTCCGAGCTCGAGCGCGTCGGCGGGCGCCGGCGACAACCGGCCGGCGAGCTGACGTCGGCCGAGCAACGCGTGGTCGAGCTGGCGGCGGAGGGCCTGGCCAACAAGGAGATCGCACAGACCCTGTTCGTCAGCGTCCGGACGGTGGAGGTTCACCTCAAGCACGCGTACGCGAAGCTCGGCATCCGCTCGCGAACGCAGCTCGCACGTCGCCATTCCGAGCGCGCGTAGCCCGTTAAAGACTGTGGGTCTTCGGTATTTCGCTTCGGCGCGCGCGGCCCTAGCCTCGAGCGCATGACCGAGTTCCTGGTCGAGTTGTACGCCTCGAAGACGGACTGCGCAGCAGTCGCCGTGCGGCTGGAGCGTCTGCACACCGCAGCCGCCGAGCTGACCGAAGAGCGGCGCCCGGTCAAGGTCGTGCGTTCGATCTTCGTTCCGGAGGACGAGACCTGCTTCTTCCTGGTCGAGGCCGCTTCGTCCGAGGACGTGCACGAGACGACGCGACGGGCGTCGCTGGACTGCGAGCGCGTCGTCGAGGCATCAGCAGACCCGAGTACCCACGAAAGGAGCACATCGAGATGAACGCAACGACAACCGCCGCGGAGACGATCCGGAACGGCGTCGACACCGCGCAGCTGTTCGGAACGCTCGACGCCGTCAAGGGCGACCCCTCGATCGCGAGGTTCCAGTTCCGGGCGCGGAACCGCTGGATCGACGGAGCGTACAACCGCTCGACGATCCGCGACTTCTACGCCGCGAACCAGGAGGACACCTCGCGCACCAGGGAGTTCGTGCTCGACGCCGGCGAGCCCGCGATCCTGCTCGGGACCGACACCGGGCCGAACCCGGCCGAGTACCTGCTGCACGCGCTCGCCGCGTGCCTGACGACGTCGCTCGTCTACATTGCCGCCGCACGCGGTGTCCACCTGACGAAGGTGGAGTCGACCGTCGAGGGCGACATGGACGTGCAGGGCGCGCTCGGCCTCTCGGACGAGCACCGCAACGGCTTCGAGCAGATCCGCGTCTCCTTCCGGATCGAGGGCGACGCGCCCAAGGAGAAGCTGCTCGAGGTCGCGTCGCGCGCGCAGCAGCGCTCCGCGGTCTTCGACATGGTCACGAACGGCGTCCCCGTGACGATGGACGTGGCCGCCGAGTGACCGGCACGCAGTGGTCGGCGGCCTCCGCGAGGCGGCCGCCACGACATGCCTCGGAGCGAGACGCATGGTTCCCAAGCTCAGCCTCATCACCGACCAGACTTCCAGCGTTGCATCGTCGCGACCGTTCGCGGACGCGATGAGCGCGCTCGCGAGCGGCGTGGCCGTCGTCACGTGCGAGCTCGACGGCCGCCCCTGGGGCATGACCGTCACCGCCTTCGCATCCGTCTCCGCGGATCCGCCGACCGTCCTCGTCTCGATCGACTCGGACGCGACGGCCGCTGACGCCCTCGCCGCGAGCGGACGCTTCGGGGTCAGCATCCTCGCCGAGGACCAGCTCGACGTGGCGCGACACGGTGCGGCACCCGGGAAGTCGAAGTTCCTCGAAGCGTTCGTCGACCCGGACCACACGGATGACGCGAGTCCGATGGTCGCCGGCGCGCTCGCCCATCTCGACTGCGAGGTCGAGAGGACGATTCGCGTCGCGGATCACACCGTCTTCTTCGCGCGAGTCCGGGCGGCACACGCGACGCACTTCGGGATGCCGCTCGTCTACCACAGCCGCGATTACCGGACGCTCGGGGCCCCTGCGGGAAGGCGCCCACCGACCGAAGGGAGGACGACATGCCTCGCGACCTGACAGCCAGAACGACGCCGGGCGCCCAGCTCGTCGCTCTCGCCGAGACGCTCGCGACCGAGCTCGCACCGGGCGCCGCCGTGCACGACCGGCACGGCACCTTCCCCTTCGACAGCTTCGCCGCTGTCAAGGAGACCGGGTACCTCGTCGCCCCCGTCCCGGCGGAGCTCGGCGGCCTCGGCGCCGGCTCGATCCACGACGTCGTCGTCGCCCAGTCCCGTCTCGCCCGCGGTGACGCCGCGCTGACGCTCGGTGTGAACATGCACTTCGCCTACCTGCTGAACGTCGTGCGGCGCTGGGAGATCGCACGCGCCGCCGGCGACGAGCGGCGGACACGCGCCTTCGGCGAGACGCTCGAGCAGATCGTCGACGAGGGGACCGTCTTCGCCGCCGCGACCAGCGAGCCCGGACAGGACCTGACCCGGCCGCAGACGACGGCGACGCGCACCGCGGACGGCTGGGTCGTGTCCGGCCGCAAGATCTTCTGCACGATGTCGCCGGCCGCCGACGTCCTCTACACGGCGGTCACCTTCGCCGACGAGAGCGGCGTCCTCCGCTACGGCTACGCGCTCGTCCCGCGCAACACGGCCGGGGTGGTCGTCCACGACGACTGGGACGCGCTGGGCATGCGCGCCTCCGGCAGCCACACGGTCAGCTTCCACGACGTGCGGCTGCCGCACTCCGCGCTTCGCGGCGGTTTCCCCGCCGGCGACGGCGTCGAGTACATGGATCGGGTGCTCTACGCGGGGCTGCTGCACGCAGCCGCGGCGCTGGGCGTCGCCGAGGCGGCGGACGCCGACGCCAGAGGCGGGCTCTCCCGGCGTAAAGAGGTCGATCCGCACGCGCTGATGCTGGCGGCCGAGAACGTCGTCGACCTCTCCGCCTGCCGCGCGATCCTCTCTCGCGCGGCCGCGCTGATCGACGTTCAGGCCGAGCAGAGCCCGGCCGCGCCGCCCGGCGACGACGAGCTAACCGAGCTGTTCGCGGAGGCACAGAGCGCGAAGACGTTCATCGGCGAAGCCGCGGTGCGCATCGTCGACAGGGCGCTCGGGCTCTCCGGTGGGGCCGGCTACCTCTCGGGCAGCGCGCTCGGGCGGGCCTACCGCGACGTCCGCGCGACTGCCTTCATGCACCCACTCGGAGCGAACCGCGCCTATGCGTTTCTCGGGAACCTCGCCGCCGACCGCGAGCCGAGCCTCCACTGACGGCCAAAACGACTAAGAGGGAGGTACGTGACATGAAGCGTCTCATTCCCCACACTGAGCCTCCGCAGGCCGACGCCAGCTCGCTCGTCGACCGCGAGCTCCTCGAAGCGCAGGTGCGGGACATGTACCGCCGGGTCGCAAGGGAAGAGGAAGCCGAGCTCCACTTCGCCCTCGGCCGCCTGCTGGCACTCCGTCTCGGCTACCCGAGCGAGCTGCTCGATGCGATCCCCGAGGAGTCCCTGGCGTCGTTCGCAGGCGTGGGCTACCACCTCGACCTCGCTGCGCTGGCCGCCGGCGAGCGGGTGCTCGACCTCGGCTCGGGCTCCGGCACGGACGTCTTCTGCGCGGCGGTCCAGACCGGAGGGCGCGGCGCAGCAGTCGGCGTCGACTTCACCGACGAGCAGGTCGCGAAGGCGCGACGGCTCAGAGATCGCGATGGGTTCGGGCAGGCCGACTTCGTCGAGGCGAGCATCGACGCCCTCCCGTTCGACACCGCCTGCTTCGACGCCGTCATCTCCAACGGCGTGATCAACCTCTCGCCGGTGAAGCACCGTGTCTTCGCCGAGGCCGCGCGAGTCCTTCGGCCGGGCGGCAGGCTCGCGCTCGCCGACATCGTCAGCGCCCGTCCGCTCAAGGAGCGCACCCGGCGCAACGTCGAGCTCTGGGCCGCGTGCATCGCCGGCGCGATCCCGCGCGACAGCTACCTGAACGCGCTCGAAGCGGCAGGTTTCTGTGTGCAGCAGGTGCGGAGAAACGACTACGACTTCATCTCCGACCGCGCTGTCGTCGCCTGCAGCACCTACGGCGTCGAGAGCATCTCGATCGCGGCGGTGAAGGACGCGTAAGAGCTGCAGGCGGCGCCCCGTCTGAGCAGGACAACGGAGCCGGCGAAGCCCCTAGACAGGATGGAGCCGTAGCCCGGCGGGCTGCGGTGTCCGATTACTGGCGGAGAGTGGTCGGCGCCTACGCATCTGTCGTGGGTTGCCGGGGTTTGGCCCGGTAGAGCCACATACGGAGGTCGCCGACCATGCACGAGTCTACGGCGGTAACTGTCGGGCTGGACGTTCACGCGTCATTGGCCCGCGGTGCTTTGCTGTTATGAGGCTGGACCGTCTGGATTCGGCTTGTACCGGTACTTGGT
>JBKPSO010000294.1:0-13913 GCA_046735055.1 Actinomycetota bacterium | reverse complement strand
ATGGGCGTCGACCTCGTCTTCGAGCACGTCGGCGGCGAGCTCTTCCAGAAGGGCCTGGACTCGCTTGCGAAGGACGGGCGGCTCGTGCTCTGCGGCGGCCACTCCGGCGAGGTCGTCCCCTTCGACATCATCCCGTTCTTCCGCGCCCAGAAGAGCGTCATCGGCTCGTTCGTCTACACGCGCGCGGAGGTCGAGAGCTGCCTGCAGCTCGCGCGGCAGGGGAAGATCATGCCGCTCGTCTACAAGGTCTTCCCGCTCTCCGAGGCGCGCGAGGCGATGGCGACGATGGAGCGCCGCGAGCACTTCGGGAAGATCGTGCTAAAGCCAGAGCGGGTGACGGCGTGAGGCGCCTCGGGGTCGACGTCGGGGGCACGTTCACAGACCTGATCTACGTCGACGATGAGGCCGGCCAGATCCTCGTCCACAAGCTCCCGACGACGCCGGACGACCCGTCCCAGGGGACCGTGCAGGGGATCAAGGAGCTGACGGCGCTCGCGGGCACGGAGCCCTCCGAACTCGAGCAGGTCTTCCACGGGACGACGATCGCGACCAACCTCGTGATCGAGCACGACGGCGCGCAGGTCGGTCTGATCACGACCGAGGGCTACCGCGACATCCTTCACATCGCGCGGCACAAGAAGCCGCTGAACTTCTCGAACTACCAGGATCTGCCGTGGCAGCGGTACCCGATCGTGCGCCGCCGGTACCGCCTGACCGTCCCCGAGCGGATCACGCGCGACGGCTCGGTGCTCGTGCCGCTCGACGAGGACAAGGCGCGCGAGCAGGTGCGCAGGCTGAGGGAGGCCGGGGTCGAGGCGGTCGCCGTTTGCTTCCTGTTCTCGTTCCTCAACCCGGCCCACGAGGCGCGCGTCGCCGAGATCGTGCGCGAGGAGTTCCCGGAGGCGTTCCTCTCGGTCTCCTCCGAGGTGCTCCCGCAGTACCGCGAGTACGAGCGCTTCTCGACGGTCTGCCTGAACGCGTACATCGGCCCGCGCGTCTCGCGTTACGTGCGCCGCCTCGAGGAGGAGCTCGAGGCGATGGACGTGAAGACGGGTCTCCACCTGATGACCTCGGCGAGCGGGGTGGCGACCGCCGAGGGCGCTGTCTCCAGACCGGTGAACCTGCTGATGTCGGGCCCGGTCGCCGGCGTGGTCGGCGGCATCTGGGCCGGTCGGCAGGCGGGCTACGAAAACGTGATCACGCTCGACGTCGGCGGCACGTCTGCCGACATCGGCCTCGCGCAGGAGGGCCGGCTGCGGATGAAGCACCTGCTCGACACGCGCGTCGGCCCGTACCAGGCGATGATCCCCATGGTCGACGTCGACACGATCGGCGCCGGCGGCGGCTCGATCGCGTACGTCGACTCCGGCGGGATCTTCCGCGTCGGCCCGCGGTCCGCGGGCGCGGATCCCGGCCCGGCGGCGTACGGGCGGGGCGGCACCGAGGCGACCGCGACCGACGCGATGGTCAACCTCGGCTGGCTGCTCCCGGAGACGTTCCTCGGCGGCGGGATGAGCCTCGACGCCGGGGCGGCGAGGAGGGCTTTCGAGGAGGGGCCGGCCTCGGCGCTCGGGATGACGGTCGAAGAGGCGTCGACGGGCGCCGTCCAGATCCTGACGCACTCGATGGTGCAGTCGATCGAGGAGAACTCCGTCCGCAAGGGCTACGACCCGCGCGACTTCGCGCTCGTCGCGGAAGGCGGAGCCGGGCCGCTCTTCGCCGCGCAGATCGCGCTCGAGGCCGGGACGCCGTGGGTGGTCGTGCCGAACTACCCGGGCGTGACCGCGGCGCTCGGCCTGCTCGCCACGGACATGGTCTACGAGTACGTGGCGACCGTGTACGAGCGTCTCTCGACGCTCGACGCGGCCGCGCTCCAGCGCGCGTTCGAGGAGCTCGAGGAGCGGGCCCGCGTGCAGCTCGAAGAGGACGACGTGCCGGTCGACCAGATCCTGATCCAGCGCGTCGCCGACTGCCGCTACCTCGGCCAGGGCTACGAGCTCCGCGTCGACGTCGACTCCGGCGCGGTCGACCACGACTGGATCGAGAGGACACGCCGCGACTTCCACGACATCCACGAGCGGGAGTACTCGAGGAGGTTCGAGGACTCCGACATCGAGATCCCGAACGTCCGCGTGCGCGGGATCGGGCTGATGCCGCCGCTGAAGCTTCCGGAGGCCGAGCACGGCGACCCCTCGTCCGACGCTGCGCTGCGCTACGAGCGGGACGCGTGGTTCCGCGTCGGCGGCGAGCTCCGCCGGGTGCCGACGCGGTTCTACGACCGCGCCGCGCTGAAGGCGGGTAACAGGCTCGAAGGCCCCGCGATCGTCAACCAGTACGACTCGACGACGGTGATCCCGCCGGGTCTGACTGCGCGGATCGACCGCTTCGGGAACATCGTGATCGGGACGGGGGTCGCGTCCGAAGCTGAGCCGCTCGCAACTGCGGAGGTCGTGGGATGAGCGTCGCTCGCCTACGGCTCGCTCCCGTGGGGGAAACCATGTTTCCCCCACGGGCCCCCTTCTTCCAGAGGCCGGTTCTTACGGGGGAACCTCCCGGTTCCCCCCGGCCCCTTCCCCACGCTCATCGGGCAGAGGACGCCCGATGAGCGTCACCGAGTACGAGGTCGGCCGGCAGCCCGGCCCGCCGACGCGGAAGCGGGTCGAGGTCGACCCGATCACGCTGCGCGTCCTCGGCGGCGCGTTCCACGCGATCGCCAAGGAGATGGCGGGGGTGCTCTTCCGGATGAGCTACTCCTCGATCATCCGCGAGTCGGAGGACCTCGGGGCCGGCATCTTCGACGCCCAGGGGCGCGAGCTCTGCGAGTCGGACTCGACGCCGATGCACATCGGGTCCTTGCCCTGGTACATCCGCGGCTTCCTGCACCGCCTCGAGGGCCAGATCGAGGACGGCGACGTGATCGTCCACAACCATCCCTACCTCGGCGCCTCGCACTCACCGGACGTCGCGGTCGCCGTGCCGATCTTCCACGAGGGCGAGCTGCTCGGCTTCGCCGCCGTTACCGCGCACGTGCTCGACGTCGGCGGCTCCTTCCCGGGGATCAACGCGGACGCGTTCGACGTCTACGCCGAGGCGAAGATGTACAACGCCCTGCGCTGGTACGAGGGCGGGAGCCTGAACGAGGACCTCGACCGGATGATCTTCGACAACGTCCGGACCGAGACGATGAACCGCGGCGACATGAACGCGATGCTCGCCGCCTGCCAGCTCGGCCGCGAGCGCTTCCTACGGCTCGTCGAGCGCTACGGCGCCGAAGTCGTGACGAGCGCCGCGTACGACTGGATGGACTACTCCGAGCAGATGCTGCGCGCCGAGATCGCGAAGATCCCGGACGGGACGTACGGTCCCGTCGTCGGGTGGCTCGACGACGACGCGCGCAACCGCGACCGGCGGCTCCGCGTCGAAACCCGCGTCGTCGTCGAGGGCGACGAGGTCACGATCGACCTGACCGGCTCGAATCCGGAGGTGCCGACGGGCTACAACGTGCCCTTCGAGGGCTCGCTGCTCGTCAGCTGCTACTACGCCGTGCGCACGATCCTCCTCGACGAGGTCACGTTCCCCGAGCACGTTCCGCAGAACGACGGCGTCTTCCGCCCTGTGAACGTGATCGCGCCGAAGGGGACGATCTTCAACCCGAACTTCCCGCGCGCGTGCTTCTCGCGCTTCTGCCAGACGCAGCGCGTGGTCGACAACGTCAACCTGGCGCTGGCGGAGGCGCTACCCGAGAAGGTCACCGGCGGAAACTCAGCCGGCATCCACTTCTGCGCCTACGCGGGCTTCGACGAGTCGCTCGGCGAGTACTGGCTCTACCTGGAGGTGAACGAGGGCTCGTACGGCGGTCGCTTCGGCAAGGACGCCATGGACTCGGTCGACAACCTGATGGCGAACACGCGCAACAACCCGATCGAGGAGCTGGACATGCGCTTCCCCATGCGCTGCGACCAGTACGAGCTGCGGCCGGAGCCGGCCGCGCCGGGGAGGTGGCGCGGTGGAGTCGGGATCATCCGCCGCAACCGCTTCCTCGTCGACGGGACGTACTCGTGCGAGGGCGATCGGCAGACCGATCCGCCGCAGGGCGTGTTCGGCGGGTGGGACGGCCTCGTCGCCTCGTGCCGCAAGAACCCGGACACCCCGCGCCAGGAGGTGCTGCCGGCGAAGGTGACCGGCATCCCGTTTGCGGCCGGCGAGTTCATCGAGTTCCGCGAGCCGAACGCCGCGGGCTACGGCGACCCGCTCGAGCGGCCGGCCGAGGCCGTGCGCGAGGACGTGCTCGACGACTTCACGACGATCGAGCTCGCGCGCGACGCGTACGGCGTCGTCTTCGGCGACGAACGGACACTCGAGATCGACGAGGCGGCGACGGAGGCGCTGCGAGAGCAACTGCGCTCGAGCCGGAACGGCGGGTCGCTGGCGGAATACTTCGCCGAGCGTCCCCTGCCGGCCGTGAGTCCGCCGACGTCGGTTGCCGGCAACCGCGAGCTGGGCATCGCGTAGCGCGACGTGGCAAGCAAGCAGTACGAACTGGTCGCGGAGCGGCTGCGCGAGCGCGTCGTCCACGGCGAGCTGCAGCCGGGGGAGCGGCTGCCGAACGAGGCAGCGCTGGCGACCGACTTCGGCGTCAGTCGCGCCACCGTCCGCGAGGCGCTGCGCGTGCTCGCGGCGCACAACCTGATCCGGACGTCCAAGGGGGCGGGCGGAGGCTCGTACGTGACGCTGCCGAGCATCGGCGGCGTCTCCGACTACGTCCAGTCGAGCATCACGCTGCTCGCCGACGCCGACGACGTCACGCTCACGGAGCTGCTCGAGGCGCGGGAGCTGCTCGAGGTCCCGGCTGCGCGGCTGGCGGCGGGCCGCCGCGGCGAGGCCGAGCTGGAACGGCTGCGGGCGGCGATCCCCGACCAGCCGCTGCGCCTGGGAACGCAGAGGCAGTTCGTCTACAACCAGGACTTCCACCTGGCGGTGATCGACGGCTGCAGGAACGCGCTGCTGGCGATCGCGGCGCAGCCGGTCTTCGCCGTGCTGCAGCGGAACCTCGCGCGGTCGAAGCTCGGTGCACAGTTCCACCGCACGATCAACGAGCACCACCGGGCGATCGCGGCCGCGATCGAGGCAGGCGACGGGGACGCCGCGGGCGGCGAGATGCACGCTCATCTCGAGTTCCTGCGCCCGTACTACGAGCGCGCCTGGCGCCGCGCGCGGTGACGGCGGTCGCGTTCGGCATCCAGGGCAGTGGGCAGCTCGTCGGCGGCGCTCCCGACCCGGGCATCTTCCGCGAGGTCGCCGTCCGCGCCGAGGAGCTCGGGTACGACTCGATCTGGGCGGGCGACTGGATCCCAGTCGTCGACCGCTACTGCGTCGCCGGCACGCCGGAGCAGTGCGTCGCGCGCGTGCGCGCGTACGTGGACGCAGGTGCGCAGCACATCGTCTTCAACATCCTCGAGCTGGACGACGCCCAGCGGCTGGTGGAGGTGGCCCGTGCTGCCGCTGGCTGACGTCCGCGTCGTCGCGGTCGAGCAGTACGGCGCCGGCCCGTGGGGAACGCTCCAGCTCGCCGACCTCGGCGCCGAGGTGATCAAGATCGAGGATCCGTCGTCGGACGGCGACGTCGGCCGCTACGTGCCCCCGTTCCAGGACGGCGAGGCCTCGCTCTTCTTCGAGAGCTTCAACCGGAACAAGCGGAGCGTCTCACTCGACCTGCGGCATCCGGACGCGCGCGGGGTCTTCGAGGACATCGTGCGCGTGTCCGACGTCGTCTACTCGAACCTGCGCGGCGACCAGCCGGGGCGCCTCGGGCTGACCTACGAGCGGCTGCGGCACGTGAACCCGCGGATCGTCTGCTGCTCCCTCTCCGGCTTCGGGATGACGGGCCCGCGCGCGAAGGAGGGCGGCTACGACTACATGATGCAGGGGCTCGCCGGGTGGATGAGCCTGACCGGCGGCCCGGACGATCCGCCGACGAAGAGCGGCCTCTCGCTGGTCGACTTCTCCGGCGGCTACGTCTCGGTGATCGCGGTGCTCGCGGGGCTGTGGCGTTCCCGCCGCGAGGGCGTCGGCTGCGACTGCGACATCTCGCTGCTCGATACGGCACTCGCCGAGCTCTGCTACGTCGGCACCTGGGCCGCCTCGCGTGGGTACGTGCCGCCGCGGCGGCGCAACTCGGCGCACCCGTCGATCGTGCCCTTCCAGAACTTCGAGACGGCCGACGGCTGGATCGTGGTCGCGTGCCCGAAGGAGAAGTTCTGGCAGCTCCTCTGCGGCGCGATCGGCCGGCCGGAGCTGGCGGAGGAGTTCCCGAGCTTCGCCGAACGCGACCGGCGGCGCGAGGAGCTGGAGCCGATCCTCGAGGAGGCTTTCCGGCAGCGGACGAGCGGGGACTGGCTGTCGGCGCTCGCGGCCGCAGGCGTGCCGTCGGCGCCGGTGAACGGGGTCGAGCAGGCGCTCGGGGAGGCTCGCCTGGTCGAGTACGAGCATCCGCGGCTCGGGACGGTACGGCACGTCGCCTCGCCGCTCCGCCTCTCCGGCTCCGAGCCGCCCGTGCGGGCGGCGCCGGAGCGGGGGGAGGACACGGAGCGGGTGCTGGTCGACCTGTGCCGCTACGAGCCGGCGCGCGTCCAGGAGCTTGCCGCAGCGGGTGTATTCGGATCGGAGACGAAAGGAGAAGCGAATGGCTAGAGACGCCGTCCAACCCGAAGGACTCGCGGTGCCGAATGCGCCGTACTCGCCGGTGGTCGTCTCGGGCGAGTCGGTCTACACGGCAGGACAGATCGCCAACGACGCGGACGGGAACCTGGTTCCCGGCGGAATCCGCGAGCAGACGCGCCAGGCGCTCCAGAACGTGCGTACCTGCCTGGAGGCGGTTGGCTGCTCGATGGAGGACGTGGTCAAGGTGAACGCGTACCTCGTCGACCTTGGCGACTTCGCGGGCTACAACGAGGTCTACGTCGAGTTCTTCGAGGCGCCGTACCCGGCCCGCGCCTCGGTGCAGGCGGGGCTGCCTGCGGGAGTGCTCGTCGAGATCGAGGCCGTCGCCCGGCTCCGGTCGTGACGGAGCGGGATCTCGTCGGGTACGGCGCCTCTCCGCCCGACCCTCGTTGGCCGGGCGGGGCGCGGCTCGCACTCAGCTTCGTCCTCAACTTCGAGGAGGGCGGCGAGCGGTCAGTGCTCGAGGGCGACGGCGAGTCGGAGTCGTACCTGCACGAGGTCGTCGGCGCCGCGCCGACCGTCGGGCGCCGGAACCTGAACACGGAGTCGATGTTCGAGTTCGGCAGCCGCGCGGGTTTCTGGCGCGTGCACCGCGTCTTCACTGCGCACGGCCTGCCGCTGACGGTCTACGCCGTCGGCCGGGCGCTCGAGCGGAACCCGGAGGCGGCGCGGGCGATGGTCGAGGCCGGCTGGGAGGTGGCGAGCCACGGCTGGCGGTGGATCGACTACCTGGAGATGCCCGAGGAGGAGGAGCGCGAGCACATGCGGCGCGCGATCGAGGCGGTCGAGCGGGCATGCGGCGCGCGCCCGGTCGGCTGGTACACGGGCCGGATCTCGGAGAACACGCGTCGGCTCGTCGTCGAGGAAGGCGGGTTCCTCTACGACTCGGACTCCTACGCCGACGAGCTGCCCTACTGGGTGGAGGTCGCCGGGCGCGACCACCTGGTGATCCCGTACACGCTGGACGCGAACGACTTCAAGTTCGTGATCGCGAACGGATTCGTCACCGCGGGCCAGTTCCTCGAGTACCTCGTGGACTCGTTCGAGCAGCTCTATGCGGAGGGGGGCCGCATGATGTCGGTCGGCCTGCACTGCCGAATCGTCGGCCGCCCGGGCCGCGCGCCGGCGCTCGACCGCTTCCTCGCCCACGTGAAGCAGCGCGCGGATGTGTGGGTGACGACACGCGCCGAGATCGCGCGGCACTGGCATGCCCATTACCCGCCCGGGAGGGCGTAGACTCGCGCGGAAGTCAGACATCGGAACGAGGAGGGACCCGTGGCAACGCAGACCCAGCCGCTGACCCGCGAGCAGCTCGCGGCCCTACCGGACAGCTACTTCAAGGCGGTCGACGCGAAGGACGTCGATGCGATTCTCTCCCACTTCGCCGACGACGCGACGCTGACGGTGCAGACCGACCAGGCGGTGTTCTCGGGAGCCGAGGAGATCCGCCGCATGTTCACCGACTTCTGCGACAACTCCGTGTCGATCTTCCACGAGATCAAGAACATCGTCGTCGAGCCGGAGGTGGGGAAGATCGCGACCGAGCAGAGCTACATCGGGGAGCTCGTGGACGGAACGAAGAACGACATGCACAACTGCAACTTCTTCGACATCGACGCGGACGGGAAGTTCAGGCGCATGATCATCTGGATGGCGGGGACGAACCCCCTGAAGTAGGGACAGGCTTCAGCCTGT
The DNA here is from genome assembly GCA_046735055.1 of Actinomycetota bacterium. GTDB lineage: Bacteria > Actinomycetota > Thermoleophilia > Gaiellales > Gaiellaceae > DATBLE01. Next base: position 5,498 of record JBKPSO010000294.1, on the reverse strand, counting down.
CCCGATGACCCGCGCTGCGTCGGGTCAGGCTGAAGCCTGACCCTGAAGCGCCCGCTCGAAGAACTCGCCGACGATGCGGATCGCGTCCTGCGGGCACTCGACGAGGTCGGCGTGCCCGATGTCGGGGAACTCGACGAGCTCGACGTGCTCGTTCAGCTCCGCCATCCGGCGGGCGCTCAGGCCGCTCGGCGCGAGGTCGGGCGGGCAGAGGACGTCGTGCGTCCCGTTCGTCATCAGCAGCGGCCGCTCGATCTTCGGGACGAGCGGCGAGAGGTCCATGTTCTCCATCGCCAGGCACGCCTGCCGCACCGTGTACGGGTCGTTGAGCCCGACGATGTCGCGGACGAGCTGGAAGATGTTCTCGCCCTCGGGACTCTCCATGAACTTCGCGCCCACCGCCTGCGTCGTCACGTGGTCGGAGAACTCGTCCCACGGCATCGACTCCGCCATCCGCCGCCACACGCGGAACAGCGTGCGCCGGTAGAGATCGGGCTTCGAGAAGGCGACGTCGGCGCACGCGGCGATCGTCCGCTCCGGGCACGAGGCGGTGAAGGCGATCGCAATCATCCCGCCCATCGACGTACCGTGGACGAGCGCGCGGTCGAGGCCGAGCGCGTCGAGGAGCCCCGCCGCGTCTGTGGCCCAGCCCTCGATCGTGTACGCCTCACGCGGGTGGTCGGAGGCGCCGTAGCCGCGGGCGTCGAACGAGAGCAGCCGGAACCGCTCCCGGAAACCGTCGTTGACGAGTCCGAAGTTGTGCCGGCCGAAGAGCCCGCCGCCCAGCTGGAGGATCACCGGGCCGTCCTCCGGGCCCGTCAGCTCGTAGTAGAGGCGCACCCCGTCCTCGAGCTGCGCGTAGGGCATGGCTAGACCCTCCTAGTCCCAGCTCCTGCCGACCCGGTCCCAGGCGACGTCGCTGGGGAGCCACTCGGTGAAGATCGTCGACCAGAGGCGCTCGACCGTCTTCGCGCCGCACTTCGGGCACGGCGGAGGCGGCTTGGTCGAGGTTGAGAGATACTCCTCGAACCGCTCCTCGCACGTCTTGCACCGGTACTCGTAGATCGGCATGGGCTCTGAGTCTAATCTCGTCTCGGCGCTTCGGGAACTCGCTCGGCAGCAGGGCGTCGAGCCGACCGACGAGGATCTCCAGGGCGTGTTCGGCTTTCTCCGCCGGATTCTCCCGGAGCTCGAGGAGCTCGAGGCGCTGCTGCCGCCGGACGCCCCGCTATGACCGTAGGCTCGACGGAGGTCGTCAAAGAGCGGAGGGGCCGGCTTTGCCGGCGCCGGAGCGGGGAATGAGCGTCGCGCGCCTGGCGGAGCGGCTGCGCGCGCGCGAGCTGTCGCCGCGCGAGGCGGTCGAGTGGTACCTCGCGCGGATCGAGGAGCGCCGTGATCTGAACGCCTACATCACGGTGCTCGCGGACGACGCGCTGGCGGCTGCCGACGCCCCCGCGGGCGACGGCCCGCTGGCGGGGGTGCCGCTCGCGATCAAGGACGTGATCGACGTGGCGGGCGTGCGGACGACCGCGGCGTCGGAGATCCTGCGCGACCACGTCGCCGACGGCGATGCCGCCGTCGTCGAGCGGCTGCGCGCGGCGGGGGCGATCGTGCTCGGCAAGCTGAACCTGCACGAATTCGCCTACGGCGCGCTGAGCACGAGCCCCCATTTCGGCCCCGTACGGAATCCGTGGGCGCCGGACCGAGTCGCGGGCGGATCGAGCGGCGGCAGCGGGGCGGCGGTCGCCGCCGAGCTCTCTGCCGGCGCGCTGGGCACCGACACCGCCGGCTCGATCAGGATCCCGGCCGCGTTCTGCGGTGTCACCGGACACCGGCCGACCTGGGGGCTCGTGCCGAGCGACGGCGTGGTGCCGGTCGCATGGAGCTTCGACGCCGTCGGCCCGATTGCTCGCAGCGCCGAGGACTGCGCGATCCTCCTGCAGGCGATCGCGCCGGACCTCGCGGCCGCCGCCGCTGCCCCGCCGCGCATCGGGCTGGTCACGTCGCTCGTCGAGCAGGCCGACCCGCCCGTGGCTGCGGTCGCGGAGGAGGCGGCGCGCGAGCTCGGGGCGGAACCGGTCGAGGCGCCCGTCCTCGGCCACGCGGGCCTGATCCAGCAGCTGATGATGCTGCCGGAGGCCGCGACCGCCCACCTGAAGTGGCTGCGGACGCGGCTTGCCGACTACGGCGCCGACGTCCGCGCGCGCCTGCTCGCGGGGCTGCTCCTGCCCGCAACGGCGTACCCGACGGGGCTGCGCGCGCGGCGCTGGCTCGAGGGCGAGGTCCGCCCCCTGTTCGAGCGCTACGACGTGCTGGCGGCGCCGACGATGCCGATCGCTCCGCCGCTGATCGGCGAGGACCCGGTCGACCTGCGCGGCGAGCGGGTCCCGTACCGGCTGACACTGATCCCGTTCAACTCGCCGTGGAGCTGCCTCGGCCTCCCGGTGACGAGCGTCCCGTGCGGCTTCGTCGACGGCCTCCCGATCGGCTTCTCGCTCGTCGGGCGCCGGGGCGAGGACGCGACGGTGCTCGAGGCGGCGCGCACCTTCCAGCGGCTAACGGACTGGCACGAGCGGCGTCCGCCCGGCGTCCCTGAGCCGATTTGATGTTCGGGCGGAGAGGTTGTATACAAACGCTAGTACCTCCGACGAGAGGAGTTACCCGTGTCCGTTCTGATCAAGAGTGGGCGGATCGTGACCGCAGCCGACGACTACGTCGGCGACGTCTACGTCGACAACGGCACGATCACGCTGATCGGCGAGTCGCTCGACCAGCCCGCCGACAAGGTCATCGACGCAGCCGGGAAGTACGTCATTCCGGGCGCGATCGACCCCCACACGCACATCGAGATGTTCTTCGGCGGCACGACGACCTGCGACGACTTCACGTCCGGAACGGTCTCCGCCGCGTTCGGCGGGACGACGACGCTGATCGACTTCTGCATGCAGGCGCCGGGGACGTCGTTCGCGCAGGCGCTCGAGAACTACCACGAGAAGGTCGATCGCTGTAAGCCGGTGATCGACGTCGGCTTCCACATCGGCGTCACCGACCTCCGCGAGGGCGGGCGCCTCGAGGACCTGGCAAAGCTTCCGGACGAGGGCGTCACGTCGTACAAGCTGTTCATGGCCTACAAGGGCGCCGTGATGGTCGACGACGAGACGCTCTTCAGGACGATGGAGACTGCGGCCGAGACCGGCGCGCTCGTGATGGTGCACGCCGAGAACGGCGACGCGATCGACGTCATCGTCAAAGAGGCGGTCGCCGAGGGGAAGAAGGAGCCGATCTGGCACGCGCGGACGCGGCCGATGGAGACCGAGGCCGAGGCGACGAACCGCGCCGTCCAGCTCGCGCGGGTCGCGGGCTCGGCGCTGTACGTCGTCCACGTCTCGTGCCAGCCGGCGGTCGAGCCGATCGCGCTCGCGCGCGAGAAGGGCTGGAACGTCTGGGGAGAGACCTGCACCCAGTACCTGTTCATCGACGAGACGGCGCTCGAGCAGCCCGGTTTCGAGGGCGCGAAGTACATCTACACTCCGCCGCCGCGGCCCAAGGAGAACCAGGAGCACCTCTGGAAGGCGCTCGGCGCCGACGTCCTCTCGGTCGTGTCGACCGACCACTGCCCGTTCAGGTGGCCCGAGCAGAAGGGGATCAACGGCGAGGAGTTCCAGGTCGTCCCGAACGGCGGGCCGGGGATCGAGAACCGGCTGCACATGTTGCACGAGTTCGGCGTTCGCACCGGGCGGATCACGCTCAACCGGTTCGTCGAGCTGACCTCGACCAACGTCGCGAAGCTGTTCGGTCTCTACCCGAGGAAGGGGACGATCGCGGTCGGCAGCGACGCGGACATGGTCGTCTGGGATCCCGAGAAGGAGCTGACGATCTCGGCACGCTTGCACCACTCGAACGTCGACTACAACCTGTTCGAGGGGACGAAGGTCACCGGGGCGCCGGAGGTCGTGATGGTGCGCGGCCAGGTGATCGTCGAGAACGACGAGCTCGTCGGGAAGCCCGGCGACGGTCAGTTCGTGAAGCGGGCCCGTTTCGGCGAGCGGCTCGAAGCGGCGGAGAAGGTCCCCGCGTGAGCGACCAAGAGGCCCAGGAGGTCTACGCGAGGGCCCGGCTGGGAGAGAGCGTCACGCTCGGCTCCCGGCCGGCCGTCCTCGTCGTCGACTTCAGCTGCGGCTTCACCGACCCCGAGTCCACGCTCGGGTCGGACATGTCGGACGCGGTCGAGGCGACGAGACGGGTGCTCCACGCGGCCCGGGCCAAAGGGCTGCCGGTCGTCTTCACGACGATCGGCTACGAGCCGAGCCTGAAGGACGGCGGCCTCTGGCTCCAGAAGATCCCCAGCCTCGGTGACCTCCAGATCGGGGGCCGCTGGGTCGAGATCGACCCGCGGCTCGGGGCGCGGGAGGACGAGACGATCGTGCTGAAGAAAGGGGCGTCGGCGTTCTTCGGGACGAACCTGCCGGCGATCCTGATCAGCCAGGGCGTCGACTCGGTCGTCCTCTGCGGGGCGACGACGAGCGGCTGCATCCGGGCGACGGCGATCGACCTGCTGCAGTACGGCTACCCGGCAATCGTCCCGCGCGAGTGCGTCGCCGACCGGGCGCAGGCGCCGCACGAGGCGAACCTGTTCGACATCAACGCGAAGTACGCCGACGTCGTCTCCGTCGACGACGCGCTCGAGTACCTCGAGAGCGTGCCGGGGAAGGTCGGCGCAGGGGCGTGACTTACCGGGTCGCGCTGCTCCCCGGCGACGGGGTCGGCCCGGAGGTGCTCGCGGAAGCCCGAAGGGCGCTCGACGCCCTCGGGCTTCCGCTCGAGTGGACGGAGCTGCCGTGGGGCTCCGCCTACTGGCACGAGCATGGCCGGATGATGCCCCCGGACGCGCTGGACACGCTGCGCGCGCACGACGCGATCCTGATGGGCGCGGTCGGCGACCCGTCGGTGCCCGACCACGTCTCGCTCTGGGGCCTGATCCTCGAGGTCAGGCAGCGCCTCGACCTCTGGGCGAACATCCGCCCCGCGCGGCTGCTCGAAGGGATCCCGTGCCCCCTTGCCGGGCGCGGGCCCGAGGACGTGGACATGCTGTTCGTCCGCGAGAACACCGAAGGCGAGTACTCCGGTGTCGGCGGGCGCGCGCACACGGGTCACGCCTCCGAGGTCGGCATCGAGACGAGCGTCTTCACGCGCTCCGGCGTCGAGCGCGTGCTCCGGTATGCGTTCGAGCTCGCCGCGGGTCGGCGCGGGCTCGTCACCAGCGCGACCAAGTCCAACGCCTCGCGCTACGGCTACGTGCTCTGGGACGAGCTCGCCGAGGAGGTCGCGGCCGCGTTCCCCGGAGTGCGCTACGAGCGGGTGCTCGTCGACGCGCTCGCGGCGCGGATGGTGCGCGACCCGGCGAGCCTCGACGTCGTCGTCGCCTCGAACCTCTTCGGCGACATCCTCACCGACCTCGCCGCGGCGATCCAGGGCGGGATGGGCATGGCCGCGAGCGCGAA
>JBKPSO010000293.1:0-6523 GCA_046735055.1 Actinomycetota bacterium | reverse complement strand
GAGGACAGGGAGCGGCTGCGAATCCTCGTCCCGTGTGTCGAAGCGCAGCGCCGCCTTCGCCTCGCGTTTGTGGAAGACGCTCGGCGGCAGGACGGCTTGCGCGACACGCATCGCCGCTGCACCCCCACGCGTCTCGTAGAGTCGCTCGCGCACGCCCGCGTCACGCAGCGCGCCGGTCGCCTCGCCGATGATCCCCGGCCGTCTCCAGCCGCTGCGTCGCCAATTGCGTATGACGTCCGGCAGCGGCAGTTCGATCGTGCGGTCGACCACGCCGAGCATCTTCGCGAAGCGCTCGTAGAAGTCCCTCCACGTGACGTGGTCGGGACCGCTGACCAGGAAGGTCTCGCCGATTGCTTCCGGACTGGTCGCCGCAGCGAGCATGGCGCTGACGAGGTCGTCGATATAGACGACGTTGCAGATTCCATGGCCGCCGTCGACGAGCGGTACGCGTGCATTCCGCAGCGATCGCAGCACGGAGTATCCGTAGACGCCTGCCCACGGCCCATAGACGGCGGTCGGCTGGAGCACCGTGACGGGCACAACCGGCGCGTACTGCGCGGCGATGCGCTCCGCCGCCAGCTTGGCGTCCGCATAGAGGTCACCGGTGCGGCGGCGGCGCGCTGTCTCGTCGAGTTCGCCGTCCGAGGCGAGGCCGTAGACGCGCACACTGGAGAGGTGCACCACGCGCAGGTCCGCTGCGGAGGCGACCTCCATGACGTTCCGCGCTCCCTCCACCTCGACTCGGCGCCGCTCGCGCAGGATCCACGACCTTCCCGTGGCGCAGTGAAAGACGAGATCGCAGTCACGCGCGGCCCGCGAGAGCGACTGGGGATCGAGGACGTCGCCACGTTCGAGCTCGACCGGAAAACGGGCGAGCGGCGCTGCGGCACCGTAGGTCCGCACGAGCGCACGCACGTCCGCCCCCGCCTCCAGGACGAGCCGCTCGACCAGGCGGCGCCCGATGAACCCGCCTGCGCCGGTGACAAGGGCGCGCACTACCGCACCGCCTCGTAGACCCGCGGGTAATCCCACGGCAGCTCGAGCGGACGCCTGACCGCGTAGCACTCCTCGATCAATGCGACCGCCCGGCGTCCTTCGGCGCCCGGAACCCCCGGCGGTCGCCCGAGCTCGATCGCATCGACGAAATCGTGAAGCTGGCGGTCGAACACGGCGAGATACGGACGGCGGGCGAACTCCTCTCCGCCGACCCGCGCGGCGAGCTCCGGCGCAACGGTGCCTGTGAGCCGAAGCGCCAGCTGGGCATACGGCTCGAACAACGCGACCTCGACACTCGCCAGCTGTCCTTCGATGACGCAGGTGTTGCGGAGCGTCCGCGTCCGGCTCAGCTCAATCGTGCCGCGGACGCCCGCCGCGGTTTCCAGGACGGCGACGGCGTCTGCCTCGACGCCGCCTCGCGCGTCGTCACAGTACGACTCGACCGAGCACGATCCGAGCCACCACAGAACGTGGTCGAGCAAGTGGGCTCCATGGGCGAGCAGCACACCTCCGCCTGCCCGGGCCAGGTCGAACAGGTAGGACGTGGCAGCCGGCCAGCGACTCTGCGTCCCATGCCGCAGATCGAAGCGACGAGGCGCCCCGAGCACCCCGGCGTCGAGCAGCGCCTTCACCAGCTGGATCGCGGGTGCAAAGCGGAAGTCGAGGCCGACGGCCAGTGTCGCGCCGCTCGCTTCGGCGGCTTGGATAATCGCATCGCATTCGTCGACCGTCGGCGCGAGCGGCTTCTCCACCAGAACGTGGATGCCCGCCCGCAGCAGCTCCGTCGCGACCTGTGCATGCAGGTGGTTGGGAACGGCGACGATGGCCGCGTCGACGCGGCCCAGCAGCTGGTCGTGCGCCGACAGCGCCGTTGCACCGGTGCGCTGCGCGACAGCCTCCGCGCGAGCGGCTGAGGGATCGACGACGGCCCGCAGGACGACGTCCTCGCTCGCCAGCACAGCCGGGAGGTGGTACTGCTCGACGACGGCGCCGCAGCCGACGATTCCCAACCTCAGACGGGGCTCGGTCACGTCTGTAGCCATCGCACCTCGTGCTCGCGGGTAACCGCCTCGAGCCACTGTTCGAGGGGTTCGTCGAGCGTCCGCTCGTTGTGGAGCGCGCGCAGGACCGGGCAGGCGTTGCGTCCGCGGTTCGAACGCAGCGCGCGTGCGAGCGATCCGAGGTGCAAGAGCGGCCTCGCCACCAGGAGGGCCTCGAGCGGACCGCGCGAGCCGACGGCGAGGCGCCCGCGAAGGCCGAGCCGACGCGACACGCGCGCTGCGCCCGACGGATCGGAGGCGACGAGCTCGCTCACGCGGGGATCCGAACGGTCGGCGAGTGCGCGCAGGACGCCCTCGGCGCCGGGCAGTGTGTGCGCAACACCGGCCGTGCGGACGCTCGCAGCGCCTGCGTCCTCGGCCCTCCAGACGGGCGCGCCGTGAACCAACAACTCGCCGACGAGATCGACCTGGACGAGTCGCATTCCGGCTGATCCTCCGCAGCCTACGAGCACGAGCTGGCCGATCACGTGCTCGCAGGCAATCGCCGCCCCGAGCCCGCGCTCGCGACCCCACGCTTCGAATGCGCCTGCGAGCGCCGGCCACGCCTGCTGCGGCGCGCTGCAGTCGAGATCGCCCTGTGCCTCGAGATCCCGGCCGCCTTTCCAGACGACGAGGCGTACGTCTGCCGCCGACAACGCCCGCGCGAGCGAGACGAAGTCGACGGCCGGGTCAAAGGAGGCGGTCGAGCGCATTCCAGTTCGCCTCCTTGTCCAGGCTCAGACGGAAACGCCAGGCCTGCGCAGCTAGCAGCGCCGCCACGAAGGCACCCGGACGCTTGCGCGCCGCCCACGCACGAGCCGGAGCATTGTCGTTGCCCCCACCCTGAAACAGGCCGTGGCCGCCGACTGTGGCGCGTCCCATGGGAACGAGCACGCTCCGCCACGGAACCGAGGCGAGCTCGGGCTTCGTGGCCAGAGAGCGCGCCGCGAACACCACGTGGCGCAGGGGGACCGGCTCCGCCGGCACCAGGTCTGCAAACGCGGAGACCTCGAGCGAGAGCGGGTCTGTATCGATGCCCGGGAGGCGCCGTACGTGCTCCTCGGGCAGGAACGCCGCCTCCGGCGAGTTGCCGCGGACGAGCAGAGGGACCGGGAAAGGATGGAGGCGACCGGCGCCGTCGAGGAGCGGGCTCCCCTCGGAGACGAGGCGGCGGCCGGCGGCAAGGGCGCTGAGCGCGAGCGTCGTCTTGCCGCCGCCGCTCTCGAGAATCACGAGCATGCCTACGTCGTCGCCGGCGAGGCCGAGGCCGTTGACGCGTGCGAGCCCGAGTCGATCGAGCTGTCTGCCGGACGCCTGGAGCAGGTACTCGTAGCACGCCCGCCACACGAGCCAGCCGTGGACCCCATCGATCGTGAACGTGCCGGCGCCGTCGTCGACGGAGACCGCCTGGCCGAGGTAGTCGATGATCGTCGTGTCGCCCTCGCGGTACTCGGTCGACTTCCAAGTGATGTCGCGCGCCTCGAGCGCTCCGAAGCGTGTGAGTTCCGGAGGCCGACGGCGCACGCGCACGTTCACGTCCGCGTCGCCGCTGCCGCGCGGGAACCAGGTGAAGTCGCGTCGCAGCGCCTCGACGACCTCCGGCCAGTCCCCGGTCACGCGGACGTCCAGCCCGTAGATCCGGCACTTCATCTCCGCGCTCGCGGTCGTCGTCGCCATGCCGAGACTCTAGAGCGGCCTGCCGAAGTGCCACTTCCTGCGAGCGCACTATCCTGAGACAATGGCCCTCGACGAGCGCGCGGCGACGTCTGGTGTGCCCGCGGCCGTGGGCTTTCTGAGCAGGTCACGGCTCGCGCGGATGGTGGACGTCGTGAACGCCCTGGCCCGCGCGGACGTCCGCGCGCGGTACGGCCGCGGCCGCCTCCGCCTCGTCAAGTGGCTGCTCGACCCGTACGCCCTGCTCGGCGTCTACCTCCTGCTCGTGACGTTCGTGCTCGACAACCCTGGAAAGGCCCCGGGCCTGAGCCTCGCCTGCGCGATCATCCCTTTCCAGCTGGTGATGGCGAGCATCGCGAGCTCGACGAACGCCGTCACGATGCGCGAGTCGATCATCCTCAACATGCGGTTCGACCGGACGCTGATCCCGGCGGCGACGGTCGCGACCGAGACGCTCGCCTTCGTGGCGAGCCTCACGATGATCGCGCTGACGATGATCGCGTACGGGATCGCGCCGACGCCGGCGATCGCGTGGTACCCGGTGGTGTTCGCCGTCAACGTCCTGCTCAGCCTGGCCGTCGCCTACCCAGTGACGCTGCTGGGCCTCTGGTTCCGCGAGCTGCGCGTGTTCGTGATCAGCCTCGCTCGAGCGACGTTCTTCCTCTCGCCGGCGCTCGTCCCGCTCTCACAGACCTCACACCACGCGCAGTCGATCTTGCGCTTCAACCCGCTGACCGGGCTGTTCGAGTCGTACCGGGCGGTCTTCCTGTACGGCCGCTCGCCACATGCCGTCGATCTCCTGTATCCGTTCCTGTTCTCCGTGTTGCTGCTCTTCCTCGTCGTGCCGCTCTACCGCGTCGAGCAGAAGCAGTTCGCAAAGGTCGTGGAGTAGATGGCGAGCATCGCGGCCGGCGGGCTGGGCGTACGGTTCTTGTTCGACCGCAACGGGCGCGTTCTGACGACGAGCGTCGCGCGTCTGCGCAGGCACGTCTCCGAGGTCTGGGGCGTCCGCGACCTCTCCTTCACGATCGGAGCGGGCGAAGGAGTTGCGCTCATCGGGCCGAGCGGCTCCGGGAAGACGACGCTGCTGCGGACCATTTCGGGCGTGTACGTCCCGGACGCCGGCGAACTGCGCGTCGACGGCCGGGTCGGCTCGCTGCTGTCGGTGAATGCGGGCCTACTGCCGACACTGACCGGCCGGGAGAACGCGCAGCTCCTCGGCGTCCTCGGCGGCATGTCCGGCACTGAGTCGAGCTCGACGCTCGGGGCCGTGCAAGCGGAAAGCCGCCTCGGGGATGCCTTCGGCCGCTCGGTGTCCGCCTACTCGCAAGGCATGCGGGCGCGGCTGGGGTTCGCAGTCGCGAATCAGCTCGGGCCGAAGATCCTGCTGCTGGACGAGGTGCACGAAGCGCTCGACCACGAGTTTCGCGACGAGGTCGAGCGCGTGGCGCAGCGAATCGTCGCGAGCGGCGGGATCGTGATCGCCGCGGGCCACGACCACGTGATGCTGGGCCGCCTCTGCACGCGCGCGATCCTGATGCGCCACGGCCATATCGAGCGCGACGGCGACTTTGCGTCGGTGCAGGGCGAGTACGTGCATCCGTAGCGTGGCCGGTCTCGCTCGGATCGCTTGCTCATTCCTCGTCGCCGTCTTCTCCGCCCGCAGGCTTCTGTTGCTCGTCGCCTCCTTCGCGCCGCGGCGTAAAGCGAAGATCGCCGCGGGGCTTCCGTCGCTTGCGATCGTCGTTCCGTGCCGGAACGAGGCCGCATCCATCCCGCGGCTCCTGGAGGCGCTCGAGGCCGCCGACTACCCGGCGGCGCTCCTCTCGTTCGTGCTCGTCGACGACGGGTCGACGGACGGGACGGCGGATGTGCTCGAGCGCTGGGCTGCCGCCGAAGGCTCGCGCTTCGTCGTCGAGCTTCCGGCATCCGTCGGCAAGGTTGCGGCGCTCGAAGCGGGACAGGCTGCGGCGCCGGCCGCCGACGTGATCGCGGTGTGCGACGCCGACCTGCTCCCGCGGCCCGATTACTGGCGCCGGCTTGCGCAGCTGTGCTCGAGCGACGGCGTCGCGGCGGCCGCCGGGTTCCTGGAGCCGCTGAACCACGATGCGAGCCTCGTCGCGAGGTACGCCGCGCTGGAGACGTGGGTGCACCAGCTCGTAACCTCCCGCGGGAAGGACCGGCTCGCGCTGAACCCGCCGACTCACGGCGCCTCCGTCTATCGGCGGAGCGCGCTCGCAGAGGTCGACGGCTTTCGGGAGGGGACCTCGGGCGAGGACGTGACGACGACGACGGCACTGACGGACGGCGGCTGGACGACGCGCTTCGACCCCGACGCGGTCGTCGGCAACGAGGTCGTCGCGGGCTGGCGCGATTACTGGCGCCAGCACGTGCGTTGGACTCGCGGCGTCTTCGACACGGCGGGCAAGCCCACTCGTAACTCACGCGCCTCGCTGCCGCGGCGCGTCGAAGGGCTGCTCGCCTCGTCCGGGTACCTCGACCGGCTCGCATTCCTGGGTGCGGTGGCGCTCGGCCGCCGCCGTGCGTTGCCGGCGCTCTACGTTGGCGTGCTCGCGCTCGAGATCTGGGTCGCCCTCGATCGGGCGGGCGTGGAGCGGCGGCGACGTCCCGCGTACGTCACGTCGCTCGCGGCTGTCTTTCCGGTCGATGTCGCCGCGACCGCCGTTGCGGCTTTCTCGCACGTGCGGCGACGGCCGCACGCTTGGCGAAGCCCGCGCTAGCCGTTATTCGGCGCTGAGCTCTTCGTCCGTCTCGTCGGAGGGCTGCTCCGGCGGGACGGTGACCTTCTCGGG
>JBKPSO010000292.1:0-8004 GCA_046735055.1 Actinomycetota bacterium | reverse complement strand
GAGCAGAAGGTTGTGGATGCGCTCGCGCACGTCCCCCATATGAGGGAATCTAGCGGGATCGAGAGCTTTTTCGATAGATTTCTTTGCAATTCGAATGTCATGGCCGTGCGCGTTCTGATCGCCGACGACCACCGCCTGTTCGCGGAGGCTCTCCGCGCGATCCTGGGCAGCGACGGCCGCATCGACGTCGTCGGCCTCGCCGCCTCCGGCGACGAGGCCGTCGAGAAGGCGAAGGAGCTCGAGCCCGACGTCGTCCTGATGGACATCAACATGCCGGGGCTGAACGGCGTCGAGGCGACTCGCGAGATCCGCGCCACCCAGAAGAACGTGCAGGTGCTGATGGTCACCGGCTCGGACGCGAGCCAGGACCTCGACGCTGCCCGCACGGCCGGCGCAGCGGGCTACGTGACGAAGGACCGGATCGCCGCCGAGCTGATCGGCGCGATCCTCGACACCGGGCCGAAGTCGGGCTAGCGACGCGGGGCGCGTCCGCGCGGGTCTACGCCTTCGTCGGCTACGCTTGGCGCCGTGCTCCAGGTCGTCGCTGTCCTCCACGTCCTGCTCTCGATCGCGCTGATCGGGCTGGTCCTGATGCACTCCGGCCGCGACACCGGCTTCGGTGGGATGGGCTTCACCCCGGCCTCGCAGGGCGGGACGCACATCGTCGAGCGGAACCTCACCCGCCTGACCGTCCTCGTCGCGGTCGCCTTCACGGCGACGACGGTAGCGCTCTTTCACCTGCTGTAGCGCCCGAGGCTAGAGGCCCGGGGCCGAGCCGATGCCGGTCACGTTGAAGCTCGCGGTCGCGACCGCGGGCACGCGATGCCCGTAAGCCCAGCGCTCGTCGTAGAAGTCGCTCTCGTTGACGAGGAGTGTGTCCCTGGTCAGCCCTGGAAGCTCGGCGAGCACCTCCGGCAACGCCACGGTGAAGCGCAGGTTGACCAGCGGCTCCGCGACCTTCCCGCCGCGGACACGGAAGGTCCCGTCACGCGTCATTCCGGTGATCACCCCCTCGCGCGCATTGACGACGCTCAGGTAGTGGAGCCGAGTGACGTAGATGCCGTCTCCGACCAGCTCCGCGAGCTCGTCGGTCGACTCGGCCTCCCCCGGGGACAGCGCCAGGTTCGTGGGCATGGCCCCGAAGGCGCGCGACGTGGCGGGAAAGGCGTGCCCCGTGGACTCGCGGCCGGCGCGGGCGGCGGTCGCCCGATCCCAGACGGGCCCGCGGATCACGCCCTCCTCGACGATCGGCACGTGCTGCTTGGGCGTCCCCTCGAAGTCGAAGGCGCGGGGCAGGCCGGCGGGGTCGAGGCCGTCGTCCAGGAGCGTGAGCTTCGGGTCGAATGCGCGCTCGCCGATACGCCCGGTGAAGAAGCTCCGCTCCTCGAGGAAGCCGAGCCCGTTGAGGGTGTCGAACGAGAAGTAGTAGAGGAGGTCGGCGAGAGCGTAGGGCTCCAGGACCGCCCGGTAGCGACCCGGCTCGATCGCGACGGCGCCGTGCGTGCGCTCGGCCTTTTCCGCCGCCTCGCGTGCGACCGCTGCCGGGTCGATCTCGTCCGCACGCCACGACGTCCGCATCGCGTAGCCCGAGGCGCCGTCACCGGCGGCCAGGGCGAGGCACGTCGCGTCGGTCGTCCACAGTGAAGCCCGCAGCCCCGTGGTCGTGGCGATCGCCGCCTCGCAGACGCCGCTCGTGAAGTAGCCGTACAGCGCGAGCTCCCCGGCCGCGCCGATCGCCGCCGCGGCCAGGCGCGCCTGGTCGTCGGCGCCGAGACCGGCTGTTGCCTCGTCGTAGCCTTCGACCTCCGGATGCTCGGCGGGCGGCGCGGGCGGGACGACCTCCGGGTCCTCGCTTGCGTTTGCGACGACCTCCGCCGCGCGGCGCGCGAGCTCCGCGAGCCCGTCGTCGTCCGTCCGGTTGGTCGTGGCGACCCCGGCGCGCCGGCCCTCGACCACTCGCAGCTGCACGGCGGCGTCGTCGACGAGGGTCGGCTGATGCACCTCGGAGCCGGCATAGCGCGCGAAGCCCGAGCGCTCGGTGCCGACGAACACCTCGGCCTCCCCGCCGGCGACGAACGAGAGCGCGCGCTCCGCGATCTCGAGCGCGTCCCTCATGCCTTGACGCCGACCTGGACGTTCCGGAAGCGGGCGGGCGAGGCGCCGTGCGAGACGTGCGCGTGCTGGCCCGGCTGGCCCTTGCCGCAATTCGTCAGGCCGTACATCGTCCACGCCTCCGGCCCTGCGACCCGGTCGAGCGAGCCCCAGAAGACGGGGGTGATGCCGGTGTAGGTGGCGTCCCGGAACAACCGTCCGAGCCGGCCGCCCTTGATCTCCCATGCCATCTGCGTTCCGAACTGGAAGTTCAGCCGCTTGTCGTCGATCGACCAGCTGCGGTTCGTCTCCAGGTAGATGCCGTCGTCGACCTCCGAGATCAGCTCCTCCAGCGAGCCCTCGCCGGGCTCGAGGTGCAGGTTCGTCATCCGGACGAGCGGCATCCGCGCCCACCCGTCGGCGCGCATCGACCCGCCGCGGCCGTGGCCGACCTTTGCGGCCGTCTCGCGCGAGGTCAGGAACCCGCGCAGCACACCTTCGTCGACGACCGTCTCGCGCGCGGCCGGGACGCCCTCGTCGTCGAACGCGAAGGTGCCGAGGCCGCCGGGGGTGGTCGCGTCGGCCGTGATGTTCATCTGCTCCGAGCCGTAGCGGAGCGAGCCGAGGTCGCCCGGGTGGAGGAAGCTCGTCCCGGCATATGCGGCTTCCGTCCCGTAGACGCGGTCGAGCTCGGTCGGGTGGCCGACGGACTCGTGCACCTGGAGCTGCATTTGCTCGGCGTCGATCACGACCGTCGTCACCTTCGACGGGCACTCGTCCGCGCGCAGCAGCGCCGCCGCCTGCTCGGCGATGTGTGGTGCCTCGGTGGGAAGGTCCAAGCTTTCGACGTACTCCCACCCCGCCTGGGCGCTCGAGCCGACGTGCAGGCTCGGATAGGCGCGCAGCTGGACGATGCCGTCGCCGACGGCGACGGCCTGGATGCCGCCGCCGCACTCGACGAGCTCCTGGTCGAACTCGATTCCTTCCGAGGAGAGGAAGAGCTTGTGCTCGCTGAGCGCCCGCACGAACGCCTCGGCGACCTTGACCGACGGGTGCCGAAGTGCCTCCTCGGCGTGCAGGCAGAGCGTGACCTTGTCGTCGAGCGGCACCGAGAAGGGATCGCGCTGCATCGGGGTGCGGTAGGAGCCGGACTGCGCCTCCACGGGCGCGAGCGCGCGGCTGTCCTGGCGGCTCGCGGCCGCGGCGAAACCGGCCGCGCGCAGCGCGGCGTCGCGGGCGCCCTCAGGCGACAGCCGGCGATCGGCGGCGAACCCCCAGGCGCCACCGACGAGGACGCGCACCCCGATCCCTTCCGTCTCGCCGTCCGTCAGCGTCTCGACGCGCCCGTTCTTCGTCCCGACCGACTGCGATCGCCGGACGACCGCCCTGGCGTCCGCGTAGCTCGCGCCGGCGCCGAGCGCCGTTTCGACTGCCGCTGCACATTCGTCTCGCATCGTCCGCTCCACCCTACCGGCCAACGAAAACGCGGCCCGTAGGCCGCGTCGTGCATGCGCTGGAGAGGACTTGAACCTCCACGGCCCAACGGGCCACAAGGCCCTCAACCTTGCGCGTCTACCAATTCCGCCACCAGCGCGCGGCGGCCATTGTAGCGACGGCCGGCCGAGTCGCGGCTCGCGCGGGGACCTTGACGGCGTCCGACGAGGCAGCTACTCTCGAACGCATGTTCGCCCCCACGGAGGTGCCGCTTTGCTGACCAAGCGCCAACAAGAGATCTGGGAGTTCCTCGTCCGGTCCGTCGACGCGCACGGCTACCCGCCGACGGTGCGCGAGATCGGCGAGGAGGTCGGTCTCGCCTCGCCCTCGACCGTCCATGCCCACCTCGCAAACCTGGAACGAGCAGGGTTGATCAAGCGCGACCCGACCAAGCCGCGCGCGCTCGAGCTCACCGGCCGTGCCGCTCGCGTGCCGGAGGCCGGCGACGTCCACGTGCTTCCGCTCGTCGGCCAGATCGCCGCCGGTGGGCCGCTGCTCGCGGAGCAGAACATCGACTCGTACCTGTCCGTCCCCGAGCCGCTCGCGAGCGGCGCCGAGGAGTTCCTGCTGCGCGTTCGCGGCGACTCGATGCAGGACGCTGGCATCCTCGAAGGCGACTACGTCGTCGTGAGACGGCAGCAGGACGCGCGGAACGGCGACATCGTCGTCGCGCTCGCCGGAGACGACGAGGCGACGGACGAAGCGACCGTCAAGCGCTTCTTCCGTGAGAACGGGAAGATCCGCCTCCAGCCCGAGAACGACGCCTACCAGCCGATCTACGCAGCGCACGTGCAGATCCTCGGCAAGGTCACGGGGGTGTTCCGGACGCTGTGAGCTCGACCGGTCTCAACACCGTCGAGGCGTTGCATCGCTCGCTCGACCAGGAGCTCGTCGCGATCCTCCGCGGTGCGAGCCTGGAATGCCCGGTCTGCGGCGAGTTCCTGCTGCACCGGGTAGACGGGATCGGTTGCCCGGAGTGCGGTCTCGAGCTCGGCGACGAGGCGGCGGTCGTCGAGCAGCAGAGCTCCGAGCTGAGCTAGCTGTCGGCCGGCCGCGCGCGACCACTCTTTTACCCATCCATCAACCGAACGGGAGCCCAGGTTCGGTTTTCGCCGAGTGAGGGTAGCGGCGCATCGAACCCACAACCCGGTCAAAGGGGGAAGCATGAGAAAGAACGTCCTGCTCGCGCTCGCGGCCGTGGCGCTGGCGGCGCTGGTCGGCGGGATCGCCGCCACGAGCGCCGCAACGGGCTCGGCTGCCGGCCCGAACCGTGCGGCCGCGCCGCCGGGCCTCGCCGGCTTCCCGGCGATCGCCTGCGAGAACGGTGAGGTCGTCGGGGACTCCCCGATCAAGCACGTGATCTATCTGCAGTTCGACAACGTCCACCTGCATCGAAATCTGTCCACCGTCCCGTCCGACCTGGAGCAGATGCCGCACCTGCTCAACTTCATCCGGAGCAACGGCACGATGCTCACCAACGACCACACGGTCCTGATCTCGCACACCGCCAACGGCATCCTCAGCGCGTTGACGGGCGTGTACTCGGATCGTCAGGGCCAGGCGGTCGCGAACAGCTACCGCTACTACAAGCCTGCCGGCACGTCGGGTCTCGGCGTCTCCTTCGCCTACTGGACGGACAGCGTCTTCGATCCGGCTCCAGGTGGCGCGACGGACACCAGTTACAACATGATCACCGCCGACGGTCACAACGCGCCGGCGCCGTGGGTTCCGTTCACCCGCGCAGGCTGCAACTGGGGCGGAGCATCGACGGCGAACGCGGTGCTCGAGAACATCGGGCCCGACGTGCCGAAGGTGTTCGGCCCGGGCTCGCCCGAGGCGGTGGAGGTGACGTCGAACCCGGGCCAGGCCTTCGCCGACTTCGTCGGGGTCGCGATCCACTGCGCGCAGGGTGAGGCCCTGTGCTCCTCGGCGAATCACGGCCGGCCGGATCTGCTGCCCGACGAGCCCGGCGGCTACTCAGGCTTCAACGCCCTCTTCGGCAACAAGTACGTGGCCCCGCAGATCAGCACCGGGCCGATGAAGGACCTGTTCGGCAACGTCATCCAGGACTCCCTCGGCCACGTCGGTTTCCCCGGCTTCGACGGGGTCTTTCCGCGCGTGACCCTCTCGTACGTCGCGGCGATGCAGGAGCACGGCGTGCCGATCACGTTCGGCTACATCTCCGACGCCCACGACAACCACGGCGTCTCGGGCGAGATCCACAAGTCGTACGGGCCCGGAGAGGCCGGTTACGTGCAGCAGCTGCACGACTACGACATGGCCTTCGCCGAGTTCTTCGCGCGGCTCCAGCGTGACGGGATCACCAAGGACAACACGCTGTTCGTGGTCACGACGGAAGAGGAGGATCACTTCGTCGGCGGCACCCCGGCCAACCCGGGATGCGACGGCGTCAATACGCCGTGCCAGTGGACACACGTCAACTGCCCGCCGACGACCGGCGCGGACTGCACGCACAACGTGACCGAGGTGAACGCCAACCTGCGCGGGCTGCTCGCGACCCAAAAGAGCAACACGACGCCGTTCCAGGTGCATTCGGATATGGCGCCGGCCTTCTACCTCGACAACAACCCCGCCCAGGACGCGGCGGTCACGCGGACGTTCGAGCGAGACGTCGCCGGCCTGTCGGGCGTCAACCCGATCACCGGAGCGACCGATCAGCTCTCCGACAAGCTCGTCGATCACACGGGGATGGACGCCCTGCACATGATCACCGGCGACCCGCTGCGAACGCCGACGTTCATCGACTTCCTCGACCCGAACTACTTCGGCTTTCGCGGGGCGGACAACTGTGCCAGCCCCTGCGTCACCGCACCCGGCGACTGGTCGAATCCGAGCGGCACGTTCGCCTGGAACCACGGCGGTTACACGGACGACATCGTGCACATCTGGGCGGGTGTGGTCGGGCCGGGCGTCAAGTCCGGCGGGGACGACAACACGTGGGTCGACCACACCGACCTGCGGCCGACGATCCTCACCCTCACCGGGCTCGAGGACGATTACTCGCTCGACGGGGCGGCGATCACCGGGATCCTCGACACGCAGGCCCTGCCTCAGAGCCTGCGTGCTCACCGAGCAACGCTCGAACGGCTCGCGGCGAGCTACAAGCAGATCAACTCTCCGCTCGGGCGCTTCGGCCTCGACGTGATCGAGATCTCGGATGCGGCCGTCAGGAGCACCGACGAGTCCCGCTACGAGGCACTCGAAGGGCAGATCCATGACCTCGCCGACGAGCGCGACGCGATCGCCGGCGACATCCGCAATCTGCTCGAGCCGGCGACCTTCGGCGGTGCCGCGCTCAACGAGCAGCAGGCGAAGACCCTGATCGACCGGGCCGACGCTCTGCTCGCAGAAGCGGACTCCGACGCCGCGTCGGCGTAGCGAGTTCCTCGCCGTGGGGCGGCCCTCGCGCCGCCCCACGGCGACTCTTTATTAAGTTGACGCTAACGTAAGTAGATGCTTAAATATGGCACATGGAAGCAGCGCTGAGAGCGATCGCGGAGCCGCACCGGCGGCAGATCCTCACGCTCGTCCGGGACCGCGAGGTCTCGTCCGGCGAGATCGCCGCCCACTTCGACGTCACGCGCCCCGCCGTCTCCCAGCACCTGACCGTTTTGAAGGAGGCCGGGCTCGTGAGCGAGCGGCGGAACGGCACACGGCGCCTGTACCAGGCGCGACCCGAGGGCCTCGGCGAGCTGAGAGCGTTTCTCGAGACGTTCTGGGACGAGCGGCTCGAGACGCTCAGACGCGAGGCCGAGAGCGAGGAAAGGAGCAAGCGTGAGCACGACAAGTGAGAGCGTCCTCGTCGAGCGGGAGGTGGCGATCGAGGCCAGTCCCGAGACGGTCTGGAAGTTCCTGGTCGACCAGGAGAAGGCGACCTGCTGGATGGGGCAGAGCGCGTCGTTCGACCTGCGGCCGGGCGGGGAGTACCGCGTCGGCGTGATCCCGGGGAACGTGGCCCGCGGCGAGTTCGTCGAGATCGACCCGCCGCGCCGCCTCGTCTTCACGTGGGGCTGGGAACCGGACTCGCAGAGCCCGATCCGCCCCGGCGAGACCACCGTCGAGTTCGACCTCGTTCCGAGCGGCGAAGGGACGATCCTCCGCTTCCGGCATGGCCTGCCGAACGCGGAGAGCGCCGAGAGCCATGCGCACGGCTGGGATCACTACCTGGCGCGGCTGCAGGTGGCCGCCGAGGGCGGCGACCCGGGCCGCGATCCGTGGCTCGACGGGCCGATGGCGTAAGACCCGGGCTACAATTGGGGTGCAGGCCGGGTGACCGCGGGCCGGCTCGAGGAGTCGGTCCGAGGAAAGTCCGGACACCGAAGGGCAGGACGCTGGGGAAACCCCAGGCGGCGAAAGCCGACGGAAAGTGGCACAGAAAGGAGACCGCCTCCGGCGAAA
>JBKPSO010000291.1:0-9389 GCA_046735055.1 Actinomycetota bacterium | reverse complement strand
TGATGTCGTGGATCACGGCGTTCAGCAGCGTCTCGCCGGCGACCTCCATGCTCCAGACGATGTATTCCACCGGCAGGCGGCTGCCGTCCTTACGCTGCGCCTCGGCCTCTGAGCGCGCGGCGACGGGGGCGCCCTGGCGCGCCGTGACGGCCGCGTCCAGTACGGCTCGAAACTCGGCGACGT
This sequence comes from Actinomycetota bacterium, assembly GCA_046735055.1. Taxonomy (GTDB): domain Bacteria; phylum Actinomycetota; class Thermoleophilia; order Gaiellales; family Gaiellaceae; genus DATBLE01. The sequence goes on along the minus strand of JBKPSO010000291.1, from coordinate 9,206 downwards.
GCTCCGCGGGAACGAACGTCGAGCAGGCGTCCTGGTCGAGAATCTCCTCCCGCGTCCAGCCCAGTTCCCGCTCGGCCTCAGGATTCCATTCGACGATGCGTCCGCTCGCGTCGATCAAGACGAACCCGTCTGGCGCCTCCTCGCGCGTCAGCCTCAGCCGCTGTTCGCTCTCACGCAGCTCCTGCTCGGCGCGTTGCCGTTCCGTCAGGTCGCGGATGATCATGCCCGTGTTCAGCGCGCCGTCGGCGCCCGCGAACACAACAGAGGTGAGCTCGGCGGGAAAGATCGACCCGTCCGAGCGACGGAGGCGGAGCTCGCCGCGGAATCGGCCGGTCCTACACCGTTCCTCGAGTCCAGCCGCCAGCCGCTCGTCCGTCGGATCGATGAACGGTGCCCGGCCCAGGAGGCGCAGCTTCTCCTCGGAGCAGCCGAACAGCGCGCAGGCGGCCGGGTTTGCGGCGGAGATCTCGCCCTCGATGCTGGTCAGCAGGATCGCTTCGTGGCTGTTCTCGAGGATCAACCGGAGTCGCGTGGCGTCGAACGCCGCCTGCTGCTCGAGCCGGCGCAGCTCGAGGAGGTCTTCCACCTGCCGCGCGAGGAGCGTCAGGCCACGTCGGGACCCCGGCGCGAGCTTCCGCGGCCGTGTGTCGACGACCCCGACGACTCCGACACGCTCACCCCCAGGCGCCGAGACCGGCGCGCCGGCGTAAAACCGCACGCGCAGCTGCCCGTTGACGAGCGACATGTGCGAATAGCGCTCGTGGGACGAGGCGTCCTCGACGACCAGCACTCTGCGCCGTGCGATCGCGTCCGCGCAGAAGGAATCGTCGCGGTCGAGCTCCGCAAGCTCCAGACCGTGGCACGCCTTGAACCAGACGCGGTCCCGGTCGACCAGAGCTATGAAGCCCGCCGGCGCGTCGCAGACGGACGCGGCGAGCTCGGCCAGGGCGTCGAAGGCCGGCTCGGGCGGTGTGTCCAGGATCGCATACGCAGCGAGCGCCCCGAGTCGCCTGGCCTCGCGAGTCTCGGCTGTTGCCTTCGAAGCGGTGGAGTGCGAGAGTGGGGCCGTCGTGATTGGACCGGCGCGTAAGCGACGTGGGGTAGGTTGGAACGAACTTATCTCAGTCTAGATCCGATGCCGGGGACGGCGCGATGAGCGCCGGGCGCGTCCTCATCGTGGATGACGATCCGCCGATCAGGACGCTCGTCGGGGAGTTCCTCACCAGGTCCGGCTACCGCGTCGACGAGGCCGCCGACGGTCTCGCTGGTCTGCAGGCGTTCTACCGCACGTCGCCGGGCCTTGTGATCCTCGACGTCGCGATGCCCGAGCTCGACGGCTGGCAGGTGCTCCAGCGGATCCGCGAGGTCAGCGACATCCCGGTGCTGATGCTGACGGCGAAGACTGAGCAGACGGACAAGGTGCGCGGACTGAGAGGCGGCGCCGACGACTACCTGACGAAGCCGTTCGGACGGCAAGAGCTGCTCGCCAGGGTGGACGCGCTCTTCCGGCGTGCGAAGAGTCACGGAAAGGCGCAGGAGGTCTATTCGGACGTGCTGCTGACGGTCGACTTCCGTCAGCGCAGGGCCGAGCTCCGCGGCCGGGAGCTCGCTCTGACGCCGCTCGAGTTCAGGCTGCTGGCTGCATTCGTCCGCCACCCTAAACAGGTACTGAGCCACGACCAGTTGCTCGAGCTCGCGTGGGGCGACGCACGGTGGGTCTCGCGGGAGCAGCTCAGGCTGACCGTCAGCTACCTGCGGCGAAAGCTCGGTGTGGACGGGCGGGAGGCGATCGAGACGGTCCGCGGGTTCGGGTATCGATACCGACCCACCGGCTGAGGTTTCACACGCTTCTCACACCGCGCGGTCACGTTCAGACGCAGCACGCCGATCGTCTGGACGTGTCACGATCGTCTACGGCGTCCAGCAGACGCTCCGGCCTCAGGCGACCGAGGTCGACGGATGGCGGTGGTGACGAGATCACGTCGCGGGGCGAGGAGATCGCCCATCACTCATACGTTGATCACATGCAGCTCGAGGTCTGATCCACTCGTCGCAGCGTGACGCTGAGGTCGTGAACGGGTCGTCGTCCCAAGTGCACCAGCCACCTGCGAGTCGCAGGGAGCGGCGCGCGCTCGACCCACGCCTGACACAAGCCGCTCGCTCCGGCGTGCCCGGTCGAGCGGGCCGGCCGGGACTCGGCGACGCCCTCTCCGGCCTCGGACGATCCGACGTGCTTGTCCTCGCATTCGTCGCCCACAGTCGCGAACAGCTCGAGGAGCTGATCGGCTGGCTGCATCAGCGTGGCGTCGACCCGGACGTGGTCGGAGGCGGCGCAGACCGCCCAGCTCACGAGCTCGCCCTGGATTCGCTCGTCGCGCCCGGCGACGTGTACTCCGATGGATTGTTGTTCGTCGACTTCCGTCAGCGCAGGGCCGAGCTCCGCGGGCGGGAGCTCGCTCTGACGCCGCTCGAGTTCAGGCTGCTGGCTGCATTCGTCCGCCACCCTAAAGAGGTACTGAGCCACGACCAGTTGTTCGAGCTCGCGTGGGGCGACGCACGGTGGGTCTCGCGCGAGCAGCTCAGGCTGACCGTCAGCTACCTCCGACGCAAGCTCGGGATCGAGGGGCGGGAAGCGATCGAGACGGTCCGCGGGTTCGGGTACCGGTACCGCCCGGGAGACTGAGCTCCCATGCGGCGGCGCTCATGATCGGCCTCGCGCTCGTGACCGGTGCCGGGATGGCTCAACCTCGAGGCGGCGCGTAACCTCATCAGAGCCTCCTCCAGACGTTGAGAACTCGCTCCACCGAGCCTAATCCGTTCGACGTGGCTCGTGAGGCGAGACGGCGACTGGGTAAAGTCACGCCAATGCCGGGAGAGCTCGCAGAGCTGCTGCGCGCGCGGTCTGGCGAGGCGCTCGACCTGCACGCCGAGTACGTCAACCCGCAGATGGTCCGCGTCCTGCGGACGATCGGCTTCGACCGCGACTGGGCCCGAACTGAGGGCGCGCATCTCTACGACGTCGACGGCGAGCGGTACCTCGACTGGCTCGGCGGCTTCGGCATGTTCAACGTCGGGCGCAACAACTCCCGCGTTCGCGACTGGCTCGTCGAGGCGATGGAGCTGCAGACGCCGAACGCGCCGCAGATGGGGATCTCGCCGGTGACGCCGCTTCTGGCCGAGGAGCTCGTCCGCCGTGCCCCGGCGTCGATCGGCAAGGCGCTGTTCACGAACAGCGGCACCGAGTCGGTCGAAGCGGCGCTCAAGCTCGGCCGCGCGGCGACCGCCCGCGAGCGCATCGTCTGCGTCGAGCACGCCTTTCACGGCCTCACGCTCGGTTCGCTCTCCGTGAACGGGGAGGCGGCGTTCACCGACCGGTTCGGCCCGTACCTCCCCGGCATCACGCGCGTCCCGTTCGACGATCTCGGCGCGCTCGAGGCCGAGCTTCGGCACGAGGACGTCGCGCTGTTCATCGTCGAGCCCGTCCTCGGCAAGGGGGTCGTGCTCCCGTCGGACGGCTACCTCCCGGGCGCACAGGAGCTCTGTCGGCGCTACGGGACGCTCTTCTGCCTCGACGAGGTGCAGACCGGCTTCGGGCGCACCGGCCGCATGTTCGCCGCCGAGTACTGGGGCCTCGAACCGGACCTGATGCCGGTGGCGAAGTCTCTCTCCGGCGGCTACGTGCCGGTCGGCGCGCTGCTGATGAGCGACGCGGTGTACGACGCGGTCTTCGACTCGCTCGAGCACGCGTTCAGCCACGGCTCCACCTTCGCGCCGAACGACTACGCGATGGTCGCCGGGCTGGCGACGCTACGGGAGCTCGATGACCGGGACCTCGTCGAGGCCTCGGCGCGGCTCGGCCAGCTGCTCCTCGAGCGGACGCGACCGCTCGTCGACCGTTACCAGGTCGCAAAGGATGTGCGTGGGCTGGGGCTGATGTGGGCGATCGAGTTCGGGGAGCCCGAGTCGGGACGCACGACGTGGCGCATGCTCGAGCGGATGCAGCCGGGGATCTTCGCGCAGCTCGTCGTCGTTCCGCTCTTCACCGAGCACCGGATCCTCAGCCAGGTCGCCGGCCACAAGGTGAACGTCGTCAAGGGCCTGCCGCCCCTGACGATCTCCGAGGACGACCTGGACTGGTTCGCGACCGCCCTGGACGAGGTCGTCGGACAGGCGCAGAAGATGGGCCGGGCGATGACGAGCTTCGCGGTTCGTGCCGCCCGCGCGGGCCGCGGACGGAAGAAGGCGGGCGCTACAGCTCGCTGACCTCGGCGTGCCGCTCGGCGATGCAGCCGTTCGCCCACCGCTCGGCGATCGAGACGAGGCGGCCGGCGAGCTCGCCGATCTGGAAGTCGTCGACCGGCAGCCTCGTGATCGGCACCTCGATCCGCACCTGGTGGACCTCGGCCTCGCTCTCGGGGCCGATCTCGTAGCGGTTCTCGGAGGAGATCTCGGCGGTGCCGATCTCGGGGAGCAAGGCGCTGCCGAGCTCCTCGATCTCGGCGGAGGTCGCCTCGCGGCCGGCGAAGATCCCGAAGTTGACGCGGATCTCGAGCCCCGGCTGCTCAGGCGAGCGAACGGGAAACGCAAGCAGACTGCTCATCTCCTCGTAACCTTGCCCCGTCTGCCGAAGTGCCTAACCCTCGCGCGGCGTCCAGCGAAAACCGCGCACGGACAGGACGAGCACAGCCGCTAGTCCCCACGCAGCGACGACGACTGCCGACTCCCAGCTCGACCAGATCGTCTGGTCGCGCAGCACGATGTCACGCATCAGCCTGATGAAATAGGTAAGCGGCAAGACGTCTGCGATCACTTCCAGGAAGCGTGGGTACTCATGCGGCGAGACGAATGCGCCGGACAGGAACGCCATCGGTAGGTAGATGGCGTTCACCACGGCGGAGGCGCCCTCGCCGGAGCGGATCCAGCCCGTCAGGGCGATTCCGAGTGCGGCGAATGCGAGGGACCCGAGCAAGAGAGCGAGCACGAGCGAGAGCCACTGCGTTTTGAGCTCCACGCCGAAGATCACCCGCGCGAGCACGATCATCGCTGCGGCCTCGACCGCGAAAACGATCACGGTCGAGATGATCACCGCAGCGAGGTAGGTCGGGGACGGTAGCGGCGTGGCCCGCAGCCGCTTGAGGATGCCGCTCTCACGGCGTAGGACAAGGACGATCGCGAGTCCCGCGAACGCCGTCGAAGCAACTCCGTACCCGAGCATGCCGGCGAGCAGGTACGAGGACGCTTTCACGCCCTCGGCCTTGATGATGTTGTTCCCGTACACGGAATCGAGCAGGACGAAGAGCAGCAGCGGAAAGAGGAACGTGAAGAACGCCAGCTCGCGGCTGCGCCAGTACAGGCGCTGCTCCGCTCGGAGCTGGTGCGCGAACAGCGTCACTCGCGGTCCTCGGTCAGCGAAAGGTAGACCTCCTCGAGCGTCGGGCGGCCGACGCTCAGGTCCTCTAGCTCGTGGCCCTGGGCGAGCGCCTCCGCGGTGAGGTCGTGGAGCACCCTCGTCGGCTCATGTGTCGAGACGACGACTTCTTCACCGTCGCGGCGATAGCGGATCTCGGTTGCGGGGGCAGCGCCGGAGAGCTCCGCCGGACGGCCGATCGCGACGATCGTGCCCTCTCGGAGGACGGCAACCCGGTCGGAGAGCTGCTCTGCCTCATCGAGGTAATGCGTCGTCAGCAGGATCGTCTTCCCGAGAGTGCGCAGCGAGCGGATCACGTCCCATGCCGCCCTCCGGGCAGCGGGATCGAAGCCCGTGGTCGGCTCGTCGAGGAAGAGCACCTCCGGGTCGCCGACCAGCCCCAGCCCGAGGTCGAGCCGCCGCTTCTGCCCGCCCGACAAGGTCCGGACGCGCGCGTTGGCCTTGTCGCCGAGCCCGACGAGCTCGATGACCTCGTCGGCGTCACGCGGTCGCGCGTAGTAGCCACGGAAGAGTCGGAGGTGCTCCGCAACCGTGAGGTTCGCGTACATCGCGGAAGACTGGAGCACGACGCCAATCCGCTCTCGCCAGTCGGATCCGGCGATCTGCGGGTCCTCGCCGAGCACGGAGACCTCGCCGCCGTCCCGGGTCCGATAGCCCTCGAGGATCTCGACGGTCGTCGTCTTGCCGGCGCCGTTCGGCCCGAGCAGTCCGAACACCTCGCCCGTCTCGATTCGGAAGTCGATCCCGCGGACCGCCTCGTACGAGCCATACGACTTGTGGAGGTCGGTGACGCTGATTGCCGTCATGATCTAGAGTTCGCCGCCGGCTGGTACGCCCGCGTCGAACGGCGCCTTACTCGTCAAGGTCGAGCACCGCGAGCCCGGCCGGCGGGAACGCCGGCGGGGGAGCGCCGCTGAGCTCGGCTGCGATCTCGCCGCAGTCCGGTTGGTGGGCGACGACGACGACCGCGTCGCCGCGTCCGCTGACGGCGTCGCGGACGTCGTCGGCGGTCGCGCCGGGAGCAAGCCGCTCGTCGGGCTCCAGCTCGCAGCCGAGCGCGCGCGCGAGCTCGGCGCCGGTCTCGCGGGCGCGCAGCAGGGGACTCGTCAGGACGGCGTCAGCGGAGACGTCCTCGGCGGCTAGGCGGGCGCCTAGCGCCCGCGCGGACTCGCGGCCGCCGGCCGTCAGCGGGCGCAGATCGTCCGGCTCGCCCGGTGCGGCCTCCGCGTGGCGTACGAGGTAGAGGCGCAACGGCCTCGCAAATCTACCGTTCGGCCGGGATCCGGGGAGTCAGCGTGTAGACGCGGCCGTCCAGGTGGACGCGCACCGAGCTCAGCTCGTTCTCGAGCAGCCAGCCGTCGACCCCGTGCAGCACGTCGACGATCGCCCGGTCGACGTTGCCGACCAACGAGACCCCGACTTCGAGGCACTCGTCGTCGCTCCGGAGCTCGGTCGGGAACGCGTCCAGGCGCCGCATCAGCGCGTGTGCAAGGTCCTCGTTCGGCGCCTCTACTCTGAGCGGCTCGGGCAAGTCCCTCTCCCTTCGTCGTCCACTGGACACGCGGGCGGGATCCGGGCCCGGTGTGTGCATTCTAGGGTCGGCGGTCGCGTCCCGTCTACACTCGCCGGGTGGCGAGCTTCCGCTACGTCGTCTGCGACGTTTTCACCGATACGCCGCTCGCGGGGAACCAGCTCGCCGTCTTCACCGACGCACGGGAGATCCCTGAGGACCGGCTCCAGCCCCTCGCCCGCGAGATCAACTTCTCCGAGACGGTCTTCGTCTATCCAGGCACCGGCGACCTGCACGCGCGGATTCGCATCTTCACGCCCGGCATCGAGGTTCCCTTCGCCGGCCACCCGACGCTCGGGGCCGCTTTCGTGCTGGGCGCGCCGCTCCAGCTCGAGGTGATCCGCCTCGAGACCGGGAAGGGGATCGTGCCCGTCCGGCTCGAGCGCGAAGGCGCCAGGATCGTCTTCGGCCGGATGGAGCAGCCGGTGCCGGCCGTCGAGCCGTACGCAGATGAAGCGGGGTTGTTGGCCGCGCTCGGCGTGCAGCGCTCCGAGCTGCCGGTCGAGGTCTACGACAACGGCCTCCACCACGTCTTCGTCACCCTCGCCTCGGAGGAGGAAGTCGCCGCGCTGCGGCCCGACCTCGCCCGGCTCGCCGACGTCGGCGAGGTGCTCGGCGTGAACACGATCGCCGGCTCCGGCGCGCGCTGGAAGACGCGCATGTTCATCCCGAGCGGCGGAATCGCCGAGGACCCTGCGACCGGCTCGGCCGCCGGCCCGCTCGCGCTCCACCTGGCCCGGCACGGCCGGATCGCGTTCGGCGACGAGATCGAGATCACGCAGGGCGTCGAGATCGGCCGGCCCTCGACGCTCTACGCGCGTGTGGACGGAAGCGCGGAGCGGGTCGAGCGCGTCGAGGTCGGCGGGTCGGCGGTCGTCGTCGCGCGGGGCGAGTTCAGGCTATGACAGCCTCGGGGACTGGATTCGTCCTGTCCCCGAGTCCGTTTTCAGAGCGAGACCGCCTGGATCTCAGGGAGCTCGATCGCCAGCCCGCGCCAGAACCGACCCCCGTCGCGCGAGAGATAGAGCCTGTTCCGCGCCGCGTAGAGGACGAGGTCGGGATCCTCGGCCGAGATCGCGACCGCCCGGCCGGCGGGGAGGCCGCGGCCGGCGTCCCGCCAGGTGCGGCCGGCGTCGTGGGAGACGAGGAGGGGCGGCTTCGCGTCGACGACGGCGACGACGGTGGAGCCCGCGGCGGCGGCGGCGACGACGCGCGGGAGCGAGACGGAAGGCTGGGGCGTGGGCTCGATCGTGCCGGCCGCGTCGAGCTCGAGCACCGTCTCCTCCTCGAGGTCGACGACGGCGAGTCCGTCGGCCGTCTGGATGTGTGCGATCACGCGGCTCGCCCCGCGAGCACGTCCGCGACGAGCGCTGATGCCCGACGCGCCGCCGCGGTCGGCGCAGCGCCGCGGCTGCGCGCCGCGATGTAGATCGCCGCGAATGCATCGCCGGCCCCGGTCGGGTCCGCACTCTCGACCCGACGGGCGCGGACGAGCTCGGCGATTCCTTCGTGGAAGACGATGCAGCCGCGAGAGCCGAGCGTGACGACGACCTCGGGTACCCCGAGCCGGGCAAGGGCGCGCTCGTCGAGGCCGTCGACGAGCAGGGCGGCCTCGTGCTCGGCGAGCTTGAGAACCGAGATCGAGCGCAGGACCGCGGGATCGTAGTCCCCATCCGGCTCGAGTGGACCGACGCGCGCGGGGCGGACGAGGCCCTGGCCGTCTAGCGAGACGTGCCGCCCGCGGGCGAGGGCGTCGAGGGTCTCCGCCGGGAAGTCGCTGCGGGCGAGCGGTGCCACGTGCACCCACGACGCGCCGGCGAGCTGCACCTCGTCCGGCGTCCAGGGGTCGGCGATCGCGTCGACGAGCATACGCCGCTGCTCCCCGTCGTAGTCGATCGTGAACGCCGCGGTCGCGGCGGAGTCGCGCCAGAGCACGGGGATACCCAGCCGGACGAGCGCGGGGAGGATCAGGGGCCGGTCGGGCGCCGCGCACTTGGCGACGATCGTCGCCCGGGCGCCGAGCGCACGGAGGGCGCGGCCGGCGTAGTAGGGGCCGCCGCCGATGCGCGGCGGCCGCCCTGCGACCCGGTCGAGCGAGACGGAGCCGAGGACGGCGACGGTCACTGTGCGCGCAGGGCCAGGCGGCCGAGCAGGACGACGAGCGCGACCGCCGCTGCGACTCCGACGGCGTGCAGCGCGATCCCGCCG
>JBKPSO010000290.1:0-37945 GCA_046735055.1 Actinomycetota bacterium | reverse complement strand
TGCTGTGCCTGCTCGAATTCGTGCGAGTAGACGTCGAGCGTGATCGACGGCCGGGCGTGCCCGAGCTGCCGTGAGACCCTGACGACGTCAAGCCCGCTGAGCACGAGGTGCGAGCCGTAAGAAGGCAGCCGACGATGCGGGACTCAACCGCGATGGCGTCCCCTCCCTCTCCTGCCATGACCTCCGGCATACCTACGGCTCGCACCTCGTGCTCAGCGGGCTGGATGTTGTCAGGGTCTCACGGCAGCTCGGGCACGCCCGGCCGTCGATCACGCTCGACGTCTACTCGCATGAGTTCGAGCAGGCACAGCACGCGGGCGATGTGGAGGCCAAGCTCACGGCGGCTTTCGGCGGGATTCTTTGAGGCCGATTCTGACCCAGCTCTGACCCACAGACGAGTCGAGGCCCCCGAAAGAGCCTAATTCGTTGCTGAAATGGCTTCGTTGAGCGATGGAGCGTACCGGGATCGAACCGGTGACCTCCGGCTTGCAAAGCCGGCGCTCTCCCAGCTGAGCTAACGCCCCTGGTCGCCGGTCAGTGTAGAGGCGCAGGCTGCGGGTCGCCGCTCAGGCGGCCCGCTCGAGGCGCTCTTCGGCGCGGGCGCGCTTGATGATTCGGTCGCGGTCGCCCCACCGTTGCTCCGCGCGGGCAGCGCGCTGCTCGTCCCACAGCTCGGCGATACGCTGCTCGAGCCGCTGGTGCTCCCGGGCGAGCACGATGTCGTGGCCGCGGGAAAGCTCGTGCATGACCCGTGCACGGCGTTCGGTCAGGTCCTCGATCTCGATGCGGATGTCGTCAATAGTTCTCATCGCTACTCCAAACGTCGCTACGGATCGTCCTATTCCTTAGCGCCAGGGCCCAAGGAAAAACATTGCGATCACGATCGCCCCGACGACGGCAGCGGCGATCGCGATTCCCTCGAGCGCGCCGTTACCCATAACCGAGCTCGTCGAGCCGATCCTCGTCGATCCCGAAGTAGTGGGCGAGCTCGTGCAGGACGGTGATGCGGATCTCGCGCTCGAGCGCCGCGGGGTCGTCGCCGAAGTCCTCGACGAGCGGTCGTCGGTAGATCGCGATCCGCGCAGGCAGGTAGGGCGGCTCGTCGAAGAGCCCGTAGAGGTCGGGCTCCTCGGGGTTCTCCTCCTCGACGACAACGGCGACGTTCTCCAGCCCGCGCGCCAGATCCGCCGGCAACGAGTCCAGCGCCACGCGGACATGCTCCTCGAACCTGCTCATCGGTAGCGGGGCGGCAACGGATCCCGGATCTTGAACGCGCGCACGGTCAGCAGGCCGAAGAGGAAGCCGCCGACGTGCGCGAAGAAGGCCACGCCGCCGCCCGACTCCGGGTGGGTGACTGCGTAGCCGCCCTCCCAGAGCTGGAAGAGGAACCAGATCCCGAGGAAGAGCACCGCCGGGATCTCGACCAGGAAGTAGAAGACGATCGTCAGCACGCTGGCCGCCGGGAGCAGCACGAGATAGGCGCCGAGGACGGCCGAGATCGCGCCGCTCGCGCCCAGATTCGGGATCATCGTGTCCCCCGGCCGGCCCCAGTTGAACGTGACCCAGGTCTGGAGCGTCGTCGCGGCGAACCCGCCGAGGAGGTAGAAGACGAGGAAGCGCACACGGCCCATCGCGTCCTCGATGTTGTTGCCGAAGATCCAGAGGAAGAGCATGTTCCCGCCGAGGTGCAGCCAGCTGCCGTGCATGAACATCGAGGTCAGTGCGGTCAGAACCCAGCCCTTGTCGATCGGCGCGCAGCTCCCGTTCACCTCGCAGGGGTGGAAGGCGAGGTCGTGGACGGACCGGTCGAGATTGGGCAGCTGGTAGAAGAGCCACACCGCGACGTTGACCGCGATCAGTGCGACCGTGACGACCGGGAAGGTCCTGGTCGGGACGTTGTCGCGAAGCGGCAGCACGCGGCGGCCTAGGGAACGACGAGCGCCAGCAGCGCCTTCTCGGAGTGGAGGCGGTTCTCGGCTTCGTCCCACGCCGCGCACTGCGGGCCGTAGAGGACGTCCTCGGTGATCTCGTCGCCGAGGTGGGCCGGAAGGCAGTGGAGGACGACCGCGTCCCGGGCGGCGAGCTCGAGCAGGTCGGCATCGATGCGGTAGCCGGCGAAGTCGCGGGCACGCAGTGCCCGCTCGTGCTCCTGGCCCATGCTCGTCCACACGTCGGTGTAGACGACGTTCGCCCCGCGCGCCGCCTCGCGCGGGTCGCGCAGCGGCTCGATCCCCGGCGCCTCGTAGCCCTCCGGGGTGGCGGCCACGAATTCCATCCCGAGCGCCGCGCAGACCTCCGCGAGCGAGACGCAGACGTTGTTGCCGTCGCCGATGTACGCTACCCGCACGCCGTCGAAGCCGCCGAGCCGCTCCCGGATCGTCATGGCGTCCGCGAGCGCCTGGCAGGGGTGCGTCTCGTCGGTGAGGCCGTTGACGACCGGGACGTACGCGTGCTCGGCGACCTCCTCGATCGTCTCCTGTGCGAACGTCCGGATCATGATCGCGTCCAGGTAGCGGGAGAGCACGATGCCGATGTCCCGGGTCGCCTCCCGCTCGCCGAGACCGACCTCCGGTCCGGTCAGGTGGACGGCATGGCCGCCTAGCTGCTCGACTGCGAGCTCGAACGAGACCCGAGTCCGCAGCGAGGGTTTCTCGAGCAGGAGCCCGACGCTCCGCCCGGGGAGGAGGGGCTCGTCGACGTAGCGCTTCCGCTCGCCCTTGAGCCGGTCGGCGAGGTCGAGGACGGCCAGGAGCTCCTCGCTGGTCCAGTCCGAAACACGGAGAAAGTCCCGTCCTTTCAGCGCTTCCATGCGCCGATGCTAGTGAATCGGTGACTTGACAGAAAGACGCTTAGGTTTTATTCTTTCAGTAGAGTCAAATCATGAAGGAGGACTGACGATGGCAACACTGGTTCGCTGGGATCCGGCTCGCGAGCTCGCTCAGTGGCAGAACGACGTGGAGCGACTGATGGGCACCTTCCTGCGCGGCGCGCCAGCCGGCAGGAACGGCGAGCAGCGCTGGGCGCCGCCGGTCGACGTCTGGGAGACCGAGGACGAGCTCGTCTATGCGTTCGACCTCCCCGGGATTCCCGAGGACAAGATCTCGATCGAGTTCGAGGACAGTACGCTGACGGTCTCGGCCGAGCGCGAGCGCACGGACGAGGTCTCGCAGGAGCGCTTCTACCGCTTCGAGCGCCGCTACGGCAGCTTTACCCGGTCGATCGGCCTGCCGCAGGGCGTGACCGAGAACGACATCCGCGCCGACTACAAGGACGGCGTGCTCGAGCTCCACGTGACGAAGCCGAAGGCGCCCGAGCCGCGCAAGATCCAGATCGGCAAGGGCTCGCAGGCGACGATCGAGGGCAACGCCTCGAAGAAGTAACCCGAGAGCAAGGGGTCACCAGGGGCAGGCGCCGCGAGGTGCCTGTCCCTTTCTTGTGGCGCCTCGCACGCAGCTGTAGGGTCAGCGCGGTCACGGTGACCTGCGGGCCTGAGCGCTACGGCGCGTCGACGTCGAGGCCGGCTGCCGCGAGCAGCTCGCGCAGCCGCTTGAGGCCGGTGAACATCCGGCTTTTTATCGTGCCGAGCGGCTGGCCGAGCTTCTCTGCGAGCTCGGACTGCGTGAAGCCGCCGTAGTAGGCGAGCTCGATCGCCTCGCGCTGCTCGGGCGGGAGCTTGCGCAGCGCCTCCTGGACGACCTGCCGCTGCGCGCGCAGCCACGCCTCCTCGTCGGTCGACTCGCTCCTCGCAGGGTCGTGCGGATCGACGTCCTCGAGCGGATCGGCTCGGCGGCGCTCCTCGCGCCGAACGACGTCGACTGCGCGGCGGTGGACGAGCGTCAGGATCCAGGTGCTCGGCTTGCCCTGCTCAGCGAGGAACGCGCCTGCGGAGCGCCAGACGGCGAGGAACGCCTCCTGCACCGCGTCCTCGGCGAGCGAGCGGTCGCGGACGATCCGGAGCGCGAGCCCGTAGGCGACGCGGCCGTAGCGGTCGTAGAGCTCGCCGAGCGCGGAGTCGTCCGCGCGCGAGCAGAGGGCAAGCAACGCCTCGTCAGAGAGGTGGGCGAGGTTCCGCGCCGGAGTCCGAGCCGTCTGTCCGCGAATGAAGTCGCTCACCGTCGGCATGGGAGCCTACGCAGTCTCCGTTGTGAGGAGAAGCGGTCCAGTCGGCCTGCGCGAGCCGCCGCGGGGCTCGATCGAGACGGCGACGGCTGCGCCGGTGGGGACGCGGTGCGTGAGCGAGGCGATGCTGCCGCGCAGGAAACCCGCCGGGACGGCGGTGCCGTCACGAACAACCCAGATCTCGTAGACCGAGCCCGCGGCAGGCGGGTCGAGGCCTCTGGTCACGAGGACTGCCTCGCGTTCGTCCGTGAGCAGCAGCCGGCCCGAGAGGGAGAGGCCGGAGGCCTGCCTCTGCAGTTGCAGGGCACGGACGCCGGGGATCGCGGGGCCGCTGCGCAGGCCGACGACGAGCGCAGTGCAGGCGGCGAGCGCCGCCGCGGATGCGAGCGAAACCGTCCACCGTCTCCGCAGCTGCACGACGACGGCGTCGACCGCGAGCACGCGTTTCCGGAGCGCGGCGCGGGGGCGGGGCAACTCGCCGGCGAAGGCGAGCGCGGTCGCGGCGACGCGCAGCGGCTCGAGCTCGGCCTCGCACTCGGGGCAGACCTCGACATGGCGCTCGAAGCCGCGCTCCGCCTCAGAGTCGAGCGCGTCGAGGACATACGCAGCGGCGTTCTGGTGGCTCACAGGAAGTAGGGCGCGAGCTGGAGGGCGCCGAGCGCGTACCAGACGCCGAAGAGCAGGCTGGCGGCGCCGAGCGTGGGCGCGATCCGGCCGAACGAACGGTGCGCGGCCGCGTTCGCGAGCGTCAGCCCGAACCCGGTCGAGAGCGCGGCCATCGAGATCGCGGTGCAGAGGGCGAAGAGCGCGAGCGCCACGACCGCGACACCCCGATCGCGGATCGCGGCGAGGAGAAGTACGCCGACGCCCGCGCTTCCGCCCATCCCGTGCACGAGCCCGATCCCGAACGCCTGCAGCGGCGAGCGGGCCTGCATCGTGTAGACGTGCGGATGGCGGTGCACCTGCAGCAGACCGCGCCGCCAACGGATGAGCAGCCACACCGCGAGCCCGACGATCACGATCCCGACCGTGGTCTCGGCTCCTCGCCGGAGAGGCTCGGGGAGGTACGCCTTGAAGAGGACGATCGGCAGCCCGAAGGCGAACAGCGACGCCGCATGGCCGATGCCCCACGCGAGCCCGAGGCGAGCAGCGAGCCGCGCCGTCCGCTCGCGGCCGGACGCAATCAGCGTCGTCACCGCCGCGAGGTGGTCGGGGTCGGTCGCGTGGCGCAGGCCGAGCAGGACCGCGACGCCCGCGACCGCGAGCAGCGTCGCGCCGCTTGAGAGGTGGGCGATCCAGTCGTCGAGTCCGAACACGTCTACGCCACGTTCGGGAGTGCCCGGAGGGTCATCGCCAGGCCGAGGCCGAGGACGGCGAGCGCGCTGATCGCGGGCAGGAGGCGGATCAGGCCGCCGTTGCGCTCGACGCGCCGGAAGACGCTCTTCGCGCTGACGGCGAGGATCCCGATCGAGGTCATCGCGGCGGCGAGGCCGAGGCTGAACGCGAGGATCAGGACGAGCCCGTAGCCGACGCGGTGGAGCGAGATCGCGGCGAGCAGGACGACGAGCGCCGTGGGGCACGGGACGATCCCGCCGGAGATCCCGATCCCGAGCAGGCGCCGCGCGCTGAGCGCATGGTCGTGCTCGCGGTGGAGGTGGGCCGCATCGCCCTTCCGCCACTCGCGCACCCGCCAGCGCAGGACGCTGACCCCGACCGCGACGATCAGCAGCGCCGAGACGAGGTTCAGCCAGGGGTAGAGCTGGTCGGGGACGATGAACTCGGAAAGGCTGAGCGTGACGAGCCCGAGCGCGAAGACGCCGATCGTATGCGTGACGGTGACCGTCAGCCCGAGGAAGACGGCGTGCCGCGATGTTCCGCGCGAGCCGACGAGGTAGGCGGCGACGATCGACTTGCCGTGGCCCGGCGAGAAGGCGTGCGCTGCGCCCCAGAACATTGCGACGAGGAGCGAGAGGAGGACGAAGCCGACGCTCAGGTTGTCGCGCGCGATCAGGCTCGCGAAGCCGCCGTCGGCGACGCGGTCCGGAGCCTGCAGGGCGCGCCCGTGGCTCAAGGCCGGCGGAGAATCGCTCGTCGGCACGACCGTCGTCGTCAGCGAGGTGACGTGGAGCGGGCTCTCGAGCAGGTCCTTCGGGTACGCGCGCAGCTCGTCGCTCCGGCTCTTGACGTCCGCGCCGACGACGATCTCCTTCCAGCCGAGCCGGCCCGCGTAGTTCATGTCCCGATAGGAGATCCGGCTCGTCCCGGCGACACGCGGCCCGCGGAGGATGACCTCCAGCCGCGTTGTCTGCAGCCCACCTGCGCCCTCCGGGAACGCGAGCGCGTGGGCACTCGGGACGAGCCGGGCCCGGCGGCCGTCAACGCGCAGGTGCGCGCCGGCGGCGATGCGGTCGGCATAGACGGCGCCGTCGATCCCGCCGGCCTGCCTGGCCTGGAAGGTCGGGATCTCGGCGAGGTCGAGGACGTAGCGCACGTAGACGCGGTGCTCGGAGACCTCGACCCGGCTGAAGGTGTTGATCGTGAAGTTGCCGAGCGGGTGGGCCTGCGCAGTCGCGGCGAACGCGAAGGCGGCGGCCGTGGCGGCGACGAGGAGCAGCGCAACCTTCTTTATGCCGCATACCTCCGGGCCACCGGAGACCACAACAGCGAGAAGTGCGGATTGAGCGCGAGCGCCCGGTGGAACCAGGTGCGAGCCTCGGCGGCGTGGCCGAGGCAACGCTCGATCATCCCGCGGTGGAAGAACTTGAGCGCGTCCTGCGTGCCGAGGCGGAGCGCCGCGCGCGAGTGCAGGAGGGCTTCCGCGCAGCGCCCGTTGCGGGCGAGCGCCCAGGCGAGCACGTCGTCGCCGTCGATCGACGGGCGATCGGCGCGGGCGACGCGGGCGCGCGCGAGCGCGTGCGGGAGAGCGATCCCGTGGTCGACCTGGAAGAGCGCGATCTCGAGGTCGGTCTTGACGCCGTTCGCGTGCAGCAGGCGCTCGATGGCGCCGATCAGCGCGTACTGGCGGCGGGCGAGCACGGGCCGGCGCGTGACCTGGTAGAGGTCGCCGAGCGCGGCGACGTACTGCGGGAGCGGGATCGCAGACACGGCGCCCCGCTCGAGCGCGATCGCGCTGCGGTAGTCGCCCCGGGCGGCGACCGCCTGCGCGATCGCGTCGACCCCGTAGGCGTAGCCCGGGAAGATCCGGAGGGCGAGGCGGTACTCGCGCTCGGCCTCGGCGATCCGGCCGTGGCCGAAGTAGAGCTTGCCGAGCTGGACGTGCGTCCAGGCCGTCGGCTCGGCGGCACCGCTCGCGGCGTCGACCGCGAGCTTCATCGCGCGGATCGCGGCGGCTGTGTGGCCGATCAGCTCGCGTCCGTAGGAGACGCGTGCGTAAGAGGAGAGGCTCGGCCGCAGAGCATTCATCCGGTCGAATGCTTTGAAGGCAACTGCGTAGCGGCCGAGCTCGACGTTGGCGTCGCCGATCACGCCGAAGGTGCGGGCGGAGTAGGGGTTGAGCTCGCGCGCCTGCTCGCCGAGCGCGAGCGCGCCGCGGAAGCGGTGGCGGGAGAGCGCCAGCGAGCCGAGGCCGCCGACCGCGAGGTAGTCCTTCGAGTCGAGGGCGAGCGCGCGGCGCAGTACGCCTTCGGAGCGCGAGTACCAGGTGGGGTCGCCGGTCTCGCGGGCACGCTGCTGGTAGGCGAGCCCGAGCAGGGTGTAGGAGTGCTCGTCCTTCGGGTTCGCGCGGAGGCGCGACTGGAGGTCGGCGACGAGGGAGGCCGTGCCGGCGTTCAGCGAGAACCCGGCCTTGAAGTCCTCGCTCGCCTGCGCGCCGGCGAGAGCGGCGGAGGCGCCCGGGGATGACTCCCGGAACACCCCGCCGAGGAGAGCGCCGAGCGCGGCTGCGGTCACGACGGCTGAGCTGAGGAAGACACGGTTGCGCATGGCCGACAGAGACGCGCCCCGCCGTGAGGCGGGCCGCGTCGCCGGTCGTTACTTCGTCGCCTTCGCGTTCTCGTAGCCCGAGTGCGGGGCTGCGAGGTAGGGGAAGTGGCCGAGGTTCGCCACGTCGTTGGCGTTGACGCCGTCGCCGAGCGGCACCTTCTTGCCCTTGAGGAAGCCGGCGACCGCCTGCTCCTCGATGTCGACGACGTCGTCGTCGAGCCGGCGCCCGTTCGGGAAGCCGGCGTTGTCGCCGCCGAGCACGCCCATGCGGCTCGCCTTCCCGGCGGGGGTGACCGGGAGCGCAAGGTTGAGGCGGAGCTCGTCGGCGAGGGTCGCACCGGTGTAGGTGACCTTCGGGATGCCCGTCAGCAGGACGGCGACCAGGTCGTCGCGGCCCGTTTCCGGGACACCGAGCTTGTAGAGCTTGTTCAGCACGGCGGCCAGGATCGGGGTCTTGTAGTACTTGGCGAACTGCTCGTCGTGGGCGGGGATCGTCCGGTTCCAGAGGTCCTTGAGCCCGGTCGGGATCACGACCTCGTTGATCAGCGGCTCGCCGAGGCGGGAGACCTGCGTCCAGCCGCGATGCAGCGTGCCGTTGACGGTGACGTTCTGGCGCTCGGTCGAGGACCAGACCCCGATCGTGTGCGACTTCGTGTCGACCTGCGAGATCGGGATCTGCAGAGCGATCGTGTGGACGTTGTAGCCGGACAGGAAGTCCTTGCCGCCGCCCATGGTCCCGGTCGTGCCTGCCTTGCGGATCGCGACCAGGTCGAAGATCGCACCGACGTCGCCGAAGAACGGGTCGTCACGCTGGCCGGCGAAGATGCTGACGCCGTTCTTCGTGACGATCGTCTTCTCGGCGTCGGCCTCGTAGTCCTTGACGCCGACGAAGCCGTTGAAGCGCGGCCCGATGTTGTCGATCGGGGTCTTGCCGGTCGCGAACGGCTTGCCGTTCAGCGTCGCCGTCCAGGTCTGTTGCGTGTTGCCGAGGAAGTACGGGCCGGTGGGCGTCTTGAACCGGAAGCTGTAGGTCTGCTCCGGCCGGCCGTCGCCCGTCCGGTCGACGTAGATGTTGTACTTCGCGCTCTGGGAGAACGAGTAGTAGTTCGGACCAGCCGCGGGATCCTCACCGGGGATCCAGTTCGAGACGATGGTGAAGGTGTTCGGCTTGTCCGGGCTGCGGAACGCGTACAGGTCGGTGTTGTCCGCGGTCGGATCCTCCGAGATCAGCGGCGCCTCCCTGTGGCTCGACGCCGTGCTCGAGCCGGGGGCGAGGCGGGCGACGAAGAGCGCTGCGAGCGCTGCGCCGACGACCGCCAGCAGAATGAATGCCCAGTGCGTGCGCATTCGGTGCGGCTCCTTTCTGACGGCCGGTCGGTTGGGGATGGAAGTCGTGGCCGTCGTACGGGGCCGTATTCGCCGGCGGCGGCGATCCGGTTCGACCGGTGTCAGACACCTCGTCTCGTTGCCAGTACCGGCGTCGCAACGCGTGACCGACACCGAGCGCAGGATGCGCAATTTTGCGCATGAACTGTGGGGCGTCTGCGACGAGACTTCCGCTTAGTGGGGCCCTAGGCCACGCCCCAGAGGACTGTGGGAGGTCCACATGTTCACGTATGTCGCGCTCTTCAAGCTCACGCCGCTTGCGCGCGAGCGCCTCGTCAAGACCCCCGAGTACTTCGACCAGATCCACAAGATCGTCGAGGCCGAGGGCGGCACGGTCGAGCGCTTCCTCGCGGTGATGGGCCCGTGGGAGTACCTGGCGATCTTCGAGCTGCCCGAGATCGAGGCGGCGTTCCGCATCCTCGGCAAGATCGCGAAGCTCGAGGTGTTCGAGACCGAGACGTTCCCCGCGGAGGACGTCAAGGTGTTCTGGAAGGCGCTCGTCTAGCGTTCGACCTGTTCAGCGCGGTCTCGAAGAACGCGGAGGCCGCCCTCGTGGCGGCCTTCCGCGTCTCTAGTCCTCTTCGCGCTCTCGCTCGCGCTCCTTCTTCGCCGAGCGGCGGATGAAGTAGCCGAAGATCGCGAGGCCGAGGAAGACGCTGCCGGTCTCCGCGATCAGCCCGGGGATGCCGCCGTGGGCGAGGACGAGGCTCATCCGCTCATCCCTGGCTCAGCACCCAGAGGCCGCCGACCGTGTAGAGCACCATCAGCACGAGCATCGGGTACTGCGTCCAGAGCGCCATCCGCGGCGTCCGGAAGAGGCCGACGGCCCGGTCGTGCGCGACCGCGAGCCCGGCCACGTGCCCGGTGATCAGCGCCGCAACCTGCACGTACCAGATCGTGTGCGGCGTCAGGAACGTGAAGTTCGGCTGGAAGTCGTGCGTGCCGAAAATGTCCCAGCCGCGACCCCACGGGTCGGAGATGAGTCGCACTCCGACCTCGCCCTGGTAGATGAGGAGCGAGAAGTAGTGCGCGATCACGTAGACGAGCGTGATCGGGATCAGGCTGTCGATGAACTCCGGCGCGAGGTTCGAGGCGCCGGCGATCGACTCGGTCCCGCGCACCGCCAGGCGGAAGGCGAGGGCGATGAACGCCACGGACGCGAGCAGCCCGCCGAGGTTCATCAGCTGTCCGACGAGGTCGGCGAGGCTCGGGCGGTCGAGCAGGTCGACCTGCACCTGGTAGTAGCGGTTCTGCCAGATGCTCGTCCGGCTGAAGCCGTCGAAGAACGTCGACCCGAGCATCACCGCGACGAATGCGATCGTGCCGGGGGTCCGGTCGGTGACCGAGAGCCCGGAGAGCGGCGTGCGGACGACGAGCTGGCCGTCGTCGCGTCGGCCGAACGGGCTGATCCGCGAGAGCAGCCCGAAGTAGACCGAGAAGCCGTCCCCGTTCCGGAACCAGGCCTCGGATCCGAACACGAAGGCGCCCGTCCACGTGACGATGCTGTAGATCGCGATCGCGAGCGCGAGGGCGTGCGGGTCGGACGGGTTCGGGTAGGTCAACTCCATCGCCGCGAACGAGAGCAGCATCACGGCCGCCGGCCAGCGCCCGAGCCATCCCGGATACTCGAGCGGGGGACCCCGTCGCCGCACGAGCCAGCCGGCTCCCTCGGCCGCCGCCTTCCAGGGCGAGAGCACCGACCACACGTTCCCGAAGACGGCGCTGACGAGCGGCATCCCGATCCAGAAGAAGACGTAGACGAAGGTCGGAGTGAAGTTCGCGCCGCTCGAGTTCCGGCCCACCAGTGCTCCGAGCCAGAGGAAGACGAGCAGGGCGACAGAGAGCACTCCCACGACGACACGGAGCGCGGGGGAGAGCAGCACCCGCTGGAGCCCGGCCGGGAGCGGCCGCCCGTCGCGGCGGGCGGCCAGAACCGGTTCGCGCCAGAGGAACGCGAGCGCGGCGAACGAGACGACGAGGACGACCGCCGCGCCGTAGAAGAAGACGTAGCGTGGGACCGGGAGGTCGCGGATCCCCCCGATCCCGTGCGCGAGTACCCAGGTCATTTCACGGTCAGGAGCCCGATGCGGAGCCCACGGCTCTCGGTCAGGTGGAGCTCGATCTCGAACACTCCCGCCACTCGGGCGACGAAGGCGATTCGCACCGGGACCGTCTTGCTCTTGATCGGCCTCTCGATGTCGTAGCCGTGCAGGTGCACCGCCTCGCCGATCACGCTGTGGACGACCAGGACGACGTGCGTGCCTTTGCGGACCGTGAACTTCTTCGGGCCGCCGGGCACGCCGTGCTTGCCGACGTAGATCGTCAGCACGGTGGGCTTGACGAGGTCGGGGGAAGCCGAGGCGGTCGCGACGGGCACGAGCGCGCCGGCGATCAGCAGAAGCGCAACGATGGAACGCATGGAACTACCTCCTTGAATCTCGTGTACCGAGTCTCCGGAAGAGCTCAGGTACGAGGAGGCGCGCGGCCCAGCCGGTCGAACCCGAATCGGGTGCCGGCGAGCGCGAGCGTGCTCCGCGGCACGCGCAGAGGCACAGGCCGCAAGAGCGGCGCGACCCGGCGGAAGCGAATTGCGCGGGCGGCTGCGTCGGTGACCCGGAGCAGGGCCCGGGCGGCGAGGAAGGCGACGAGGGCGATCGGGAGCTGGGCAGCGAGGCCGGCGAACACCGCCGGCTCGAAGACGGCATGCGCGGGCAGTCCGGCGACTAGGCGCTCGATCAACTCCTGTGCGCAGAAGGCGAGCGGGGGCAGCAGCGCGAACGGCCAGGCGGAAAGCCGGCCGGTCAGGCGTCCGGAGAAGCGAAGGAGGAGCGCGACGGCCACCAGCGCGATGCAGATCGCCAGGAACTGCGGCGCGAACGAGAGATACCCGTGCAGCTGTGCGTCCCGGCTGCTCATCCCGACGAGCGCGTAACCCGCCGCGTGACCGATGAGGCATCCGACCGCGGAAAGCGGAACCGACAGCGAGAGGAGCGCGCGTTTCCTCACGGCTGGAATGGTGCCACGTAACCCGGCCTGAAGTTAGCATTGCCCCGGTGAGCCGCTTCCACGACGCGGTCAACGAGCAGATCGGCTACGAGTTCGCCGCCTCGCAGCAGTACATCGCCGTCGCGGTGTACTACGACGCCGAGACGTTGCCGAATCTGGCGGCGCACTTCTATCGCCAGGCCGTCGAAGAGCGAAACCACGCGATGATGCTCGTCCAGTTCCTGCTCGACGCCGACGTTCCGGTGGCGATCCCAGGCGTGCAGGCGCCGAAGACGGACTTCGCGGACGCCGCCGAGCCCGTCCGCGTTGCACTCGAGCAGGAGAAGCGCGTGACCGACCAGATCGCGAACCTCCTCAAGCTCGCCCGAGAGGAGGGGAACTTCGTCGGCGAGGAAGCGATGCACTGGTTCCTGAAGGAGCAGCGCGAGGAGGTCTCGTCGATGAACGACCTGCTGAAGCTCGTCGAGCGTGCGCTCGAGTCGAACATCCTGCTTGCCGAGGACGCGCTCGCCCGGACACCGGTCGGCGACCAGGGTGTCGATCCGTCGGCTCCGCCCACCGCGGGGGGCGCGCTCTAGTCCGCCCGCAGCGCCTAGGCGGCGGCGAGCGCGTCGCGCACGTACTCGGCGACGCCCTCGAGCTCGATCTCGGCCGAGGTCAGCTCCTTGAGCAGCTCGTCCGCGGTCAGCCGCTGGCCCTCCGACCAGAGCTCGCGAAGGAGCGAGCCCGCGTCGCGGCGGGCGAACCAGGTCGAGCCGAACTTCTCGCGGAAGAAGCGCTTCAGCTGCGCCTCGAACGCCCACGCGCGCACGTACTCCGTGACGTAGAAGCCGGCGTCGACGTCGCCGAGGTAGTCGGTCTCGCTCGGCTCGATCTTGAGAGCGTCGGCGAGGATCTCCACGTAGCGCTTGCGGAGCGGAACGGGATCGTCGGCCTCGTGCAGCTCGATCTCGTAGAGGAGCTTCGCGCAGTAGCGGCGGACGAGGTAGAGCAGGCTGGTCCCGCCCTCGGCGACGAACTCGCCGGGATGCGGGACGTCCAGCCGCCGGTTCAGCCAGGCGGCGTCCTGGACGAGGTGCTCCATCAGCATCGCCCAGCCCTCGGTGACGGCGAAGTCGCCGAGCCGGCGGTCCTCGACCGGGAGGTCGGCATTCGTGTGCGCGTAGTGCTCGGTGTGGCCGGCCTCGTGGAACAGCGCGCGCCAGTCGTCGACGCCGCCGATCGGCTGGATCACGAGCATGACGCGCTGCGGCACCTCGATCGGCGCGCAGAACGCGCGCGGCGTTTTCTTCTCGCGTTTCTCGACGTCGAGCTCGACGTTCTCCTGCGCGTAGAGGTCGATCCCGAGGTCGGCGAGCGTGCCCTCGAGTGCCGGAAGCATCCGGTCGGCAGGGAACGCCGGGTCCCACTCCGGCGCGCGGAAGAGCCGCCCGACGTCCCAGCGCTTCGCCTCGGCGAGACCGACCCCGATGCGAGCCCGGAAGAGCGGATCGGCGGACTGCTCGAACATCGCCTCAGTCTCGTCGAGGAAGACGCGCGCGCTCTTTGCGAGCTCGTCGAGGCGAAAGCCCAGGCGGCGGTGGAGCTCGGCGTAGTTCGGCGCACCGAGCGCGCGGACGCCCTCCTGCTCGACCGCGACGGCGTCGAGCTGGATCGGCAGCAGGTGCTCCTCGGTCAGCGCGTTCCGGGCTTGCTCGAGCCGCCGCCGCTGCTCGCGGTCGGGCTCGTTCGCCATCGTCGGCCGGATCATCCGGTAGGGGATCTCCTCGCCGTCGACGGCCGCGGTCAGCTCGGCCTCGAACTGGGCGGCGCGCTCGGCGTGCTCCCGGGTCAGGTTCCCGAGGTAGCCCTGGCAGGCGAAGCGCCAGAGCTCCCGGATGCGCCGGTCGCCGTTGACCGCGGCGCCGATCGCGTTCGCACGCTCCAGGCTCGTCAGGTCGGCGTACTGCTCGTAGATCGGCTCGAGGTCGAGCGTGTCCTTCAGCCCTGCGTAGTGGAGGTAGTACTCCTCGTTGATTGCGGCGATGAAGCGGTCCGCCTGCTCGCGGTAGTTGTCCAGCTCGGGCTCGGAGAGAACGTCGGCCATCCGGGGTCGCCTAGGATACCCGCGTGCAGCGGATCAGCCTGCAGACGGAACGGAAGACGCAGCTCGTCGACATCACGGAGCAGGTGCAGGCGGCGCTCGACGGTGCGAACGGCGCGGCGGCCGCGCTCGTCTACGTCCCGCACACGACGGCGGGTGTGACGATCAACGAGGGCGCCGACCCGCTCGTCGCCCGCGACCTGGAGGCGGCGCTGCAGAAGATCGTCGACGACGGCTGGCCGTGGCAGCACGTCGAGGACCCCGACGGGCCGAACGCGCCCTCTCACGTCCGCGGCTCGCTGATCGGGCCGAACGTGCTCGTTCCGATCGACGGCGGCAAGCTCGGCCTCGGCCGGTGGCAGGGAATCTTCTTCTGCGAGTTCGACGGGCCCCGCGACCGCACCGTCTTCGTCACCACGCTCGCCTAGAAAGATCGGATCTTTCTGGTACGGTGGCGCCGTCGTGGCGCTCACCGATCAGGCGATCGAGAAGATCAAGAATCTGATCGTCGAGGGCGAATTCGCCCCGGGGGCGAAGCTCCCTCGCGAGCGCGAGCTCGCAGAGCGCCTCGGGCTCTCGCGCAACTCGCTGCGCGAGGCCGTCAGGGCGCTGACATTGATCGGAGTTCTCGAGCCACGGCAGGGAGACGGTACGTACGTCACGAGCCTCGAGCCCGAGCTGCTCCTTGCCGGGACCATGTTCGTCAGCGATCTCCTCACCGGCGACACGCTGCTCGAGCTCTACCAGGTGCGACGGATACTCGAGCCCGCGGCGACGGCGCTTGCCGCCACGCGCCTGACGGAGGACGACCTCGCCACGCTCGCGGAGACGCTCGCGCGCATGGATGGGGCCGAGACCACGCAGGCGTTCATCGACGTCGACGTCGAGTTCCACCGGATCATCGTCCAGGCGAGCGGCAACGCGACGCTGGCGTCGTTGATCCAGAACCTGGCCGGCGGCACGCTGCGGGCCCGGGTCTGGCGCGCGATCCGGGAGCGCGACGCGGTCGAGCGGGCCCGACAGCTCCACCATGACATCTATGCCGCCCTGCAGGCGCGCGATCCCGAGCTCGCCGCGGCCGCCGACCTGATCCACCTCGCCGACGGGGAGCGCTGGCTGCGCGGAATGGTCGCCCAGGAAGCCCCAGACGGACAGCCGTCCGGCCCGGGCGACGTCGTCAGCTGACATCGCCGGAGCCGGCGGCCGGGAGGTGGCCCTTCACTTGCCTGCGCCGTCGTTGCGCCGCGGAATGACGACGAAGGGTACCGACGGTGCTCAAAACCCGATCTTTCCGGCGTGTGGGAGCGGAGGCGCGGCATGGATCGGTGCGCTCGTTGGCCTCGCGCGCGTTGCTCGAGCAACCTGCGTGCGCCGGCAGCTGTGAACTAGGCTCAGCGGCGTGGCCGCTCCCGTCTCCAAGAACGAGGAGCTCGAGCTTCATGTCGACTCGCTCGCCTACGGCGGCAACGGCGTCGCTCGGCTGAACGGCTTCGTCGTCTTCGTCCGCCGCGCGCTGCCCGGGGACACCGTCCGCGCCCGGGTGACGAAGGTGAAGCGCGGGTACGCCGAGGCGACCGCGAACGAGGTGCTCGTGCCTAGCCCAGAGCGCACCGACGCACCCTGCAAGCATTACTACGAAGGGTGCGGCGGGTGCCGCTTCCAGGACCTTCGCTACGAGGCACAGATCGCGGCGAAGGAGACGCAGGTGCGCGACGCGCTGGCGCGGATCGGCGGGATCGCGGAGTCGCCGCTCGAGGCGATCCTCCCGGCCGAGGAGCAGTTTCACTACCGGAACAAGCTCGAGTACTCGTTCACGGAGACCGCGAGGGGGGCGGCGCTCGGCTTCCACCGCTCCGGTCGCTGGGACGAGGTGATCGAGGTCGACCGCTGCTGGCTCACGACCGAGCTCGGGAACGGGATCCGCGACGCCGTCCGCGACTGGGCGCAGGAGGAGGGCCTGCCGCCCTACGACCAGGAGGCACAGCGCGGCTACCTGCGGCACCTCGTCGTCCGCGAGGGCCGGAACACAGGGCAGGCGCTCGTCCAGCTCGTCACCGCGCCGTGGTTGGAAGCGTCGCCGGCGAGGCCGGCGACGCCGGGCCGAAAACCTGGGGGGAACCTGCGGGGGGCGGATCGGCTGGTCGCTGCGCTGCGCGAGTTCCCTGAGGTACGGTCGATCCACTGGGCGGTGAACGACTCGCCGGCCGAGGTGACCAACCTGCCGACGAACCTGCTCTGGGGCGAGGAGGCAATCGAGGAGGAGCTCCTCGGCCTGCGCTTCCGCGTGCGCCCGAACGCCTTCCTGCAGACGAACACGCGGATGGCGCAGGTCCTCTACGACCTCGCGATCGAGTACGCGGGCCTGACGGGGGACGAGACGGTCTACGACCTCTACTGCGGGATCGGGACGATCGGGCTCGCGATGGCGGGGCGCGCGCTGACGGTCTGGGGGGTGGAGGCGAACGAGGAGTCGGTCGCCTGCGCGATCGAGAACGCCCGGCTGAACGGGATCACGAACGCAGCGTTCTTTGCGGGCGAGGTCGCGGCGTCGCTCGAGGAGCTGGCGGACCGCGCCGGGCGACCGGACGTCGCCGTGGTCGACCCGCCGCGGGCGGGGCTCTCCGGGAAGGCGCTGCGCCGGCTCGCGCGGCTCGAGGCGCCGACGATCGTGTACGTCTCCTGCAACCCGACGACGCTGGCCGGGAACGTGAAGGAGCTCGTCGGGGAGTGGGGGTACACGCTGCGGCGCGTGCAGCCGGTGGACATGTTCCCGCACACCCCGCACGTCGAGTCGGTCGCGCTCTTGACGCGATGAGAGTCGCGCTGATGATCGAGGGGCAGGAGGGCGTCACCTGGAAGCAGTGGCTGGCGCTGGCACGCGCCTGCGAGGAGAGCGGGATCGAGGCGCTGTTCCGTTCCGACCACTACCAGTCCGTGTTCCAGGACTCGACGCGGGCGGCGCTCGACGCCTGGGCGACGATCTCGGCGCTCGCTGCGGTCACGGAGCGCGTGCGGCTCGGGACGCTCGTCTCGCCGATCACGTTCCGCCGTGCGGGCGAGATCGCCAAGGTGGTCGCCACCGCCGACCACGTCTCCGGCGGACGCGTCGAGCTCGGTCTCGGCGCCGGCTGGAACGAGCGCGAGCACGAGGCGTTCGGCTTCCCGTTTCCGGGCCTCCGCGAGCGCATGGACGAGCTCGAGCGGCAGCTCCAGCACGTCAGGCGCCAGTGGGCCGAGCTCTCGCCGCCGCCCGTCCAGCAGCCGCGGCCGCCGCTGATCGTCGGCGGGACCGCGGGCCCACGGAGCTGCCGCCTCGCGGCCCTGTACGCGGACGAGTACAACACCGTCTTCGCGTCCGTCGCCGACTGTGGCGAGCGGAAGGAGCGCGTCGACGCGGCCTGCCGGGCGGAGGGGCGGGAGCTGATCGCCTTCTCGCTGATGACCGGCTGTGTCGTCGGCCGCGATCGGGCGGAGGTCGAGCGTCGTGCGGGCGCGGTCGCCGAGCGCACCGGCCTCGAGGTCGCCGATCTGCTCGAGAGCGACCGGACGATCGCGGGGACGGTGGAGCGGGTGGTCGCGCGCAGCGCCGAGTACGCGGAGGTCGGCGTCGAGCGAGTCTACTTCCAGCACCTCGACCACGCCGACCTCGAGATGGTCGAGCTGATCGGCGCGGAGGTGGTCCCGGCCCTCGCGTCGTGGTAGGGTCGCCTCGCCGCCAATCCCCCAAAGGAGCCCTCATGCGACGCACGTCGACCCTGGCCCTCGGCCTGACCCTGCTCGCCGCCCTCGCGTTCCTTGCGGCCGGCTGCGGCGGCGGTAGCGAGAAAGCCGCCGCGACGACCACCGAGGCAACCGTCCCGGCGACGACCGAGGCGGCGACGACCGAGGCGACGACCGCGGCGCCCCCGACTACGACCTACCCGACGACCACGACGTCCAACCTCGGCGGTATCGCCTCGGCCAAGAACTGCCGGGAACTCGCCTCGCTCGGCCAGAAGTTCTCGTCCGCGTTCAGCGGCGCTGCGAACGCGCAGGACCTGAAGAAGGAGGCGCAGATCCTCAAGGAGTTCGCCGACCGCACTCCCTCCGACATCCGCCCGGACTTCGAGGCCCTCGCCGACTACATGACGAAGATCGCCGATGCGGCCGGCGGCCTGAAGCCGGGCGCGACGCCCGACGCGGCAACGATCGCGAAGCTCCAGAAGCTCGCGACGGAGGTCGACCAGAAGAAGCTCACCGCCGCCTCCACGCACATCTCGGCGTGGGTGCAGATGAACTGCAAGGGCTGATGCCGGTTTCGGACCTGTCCGGGGTCTGACCCCGAACAGCTCCGTTCAGGACAGCTGCGGCCAGCGGCGTGCCTTGACCCAGAGCAGGTCGGCGTTCGGGAGCAGAAAGCCGAGCGAGATGGCTGGCAGCGCGGGGAGGCCGTTCAGCTCGGTCCACTGGGCGAGCGCGACGGTGACTCCGAGCAGAGCGACCATCCCGAACCACGTCCAGCCGACGCGCAGCCCGAACCGGTACGCGGCTGCCAGAAAGAGCGCAAAGAAGAGCAGGTCGGGGAGGCCAAGGCGCGCGGTCTGGCCGTCGGGGAGCGGGAACGCGAAGCTCAGGTTCGTGAAGACGTGCGGGTGCTTCGCGACGATGTGCCCGGTCGGCCCGCGGAACACCGAGTAGGCATCGACCCAGGGGATGATTACCGCGACGATCACGAGCAGAACGAGTTCCTCGAAGAACCCGAGGAACCAGAACGCGAAGAACGTGACCGCAGCGAGCTTGGCGAAGTTCGCGAGGACATCGAGGTCGCCGAGCGTCGCCAGCAGCGCGAGCACGCCGAGCGCGAGCGAGAGCGGGAGGAGCCCCCGCGCGCGGGAGAGCGGCAGGACGATCAGGTCGAAGGAGAAGACGGCAGGGATCAGCACGCAGGCGAGGACGACGACGTCCCACGAGTCCGACAGCGCAGGCAGCGAGTCGACCGCGTAGTACCAGGCCGTGAGCCCGGCGGCGAGTGCGACGAACGCGAGCCCGCGCGGGGTTCTCAGTAAGGAGGAAGCTCTGCCCACCAGGAGCCGAGCACCTTGAAGGCGTTCCAGAACGCGGTCTTCGCCGGCTGCTCGTCGAGCGAGGCGTCGATGTCCGGGACGACGAGCGCCTGCGTCGTCGGGGTGAACTGCTGCAGCTCGCCGATCCTGGCCTCGACCGGCTGCGCGAGCGGGAACTGCAGGTCGTTCAGGAACGCGAGCGCGTCGTCGCCCATCGCGACCACGAGCTTCGGCTGGACGATGTGCAGCTCGCGGGTGAGCCAGCCGCGCGCCTCCTCGTCCGGCGCACCCTCCGCGAACTTGACGCAGTTCGTCCCGTACACCGCCATCGGGTCGACGCGCAGCCGCTGCAGCGACTTCAGCACCGCCTGTCCCGCGCGGCCGAAGAAGGCGACCCCCTCCTGGGCCTCCGACGGCTGCGGCCGGTGCTTGAGTAGGAAGATGTCCGCGAGCGGGTGGCCCGACCCGAGCACCGGCACCGCCGCTCCGCCCGCCGCGTGCGCGATCTCGTCCCCGAGCTCGTTGATCTCGGAGATCGCCTTGCGGAGGTACTTCTCGTGGATCTCGTCGGCGGGCACGGCGCTCACAGGGGGCACGGTGGGTGTTGTCTCCTTCGGAGCCTCTTCATCGCCTCGGGCCAAGGTGCTCAGCCCTACGGCTGGCAATTTTGCCCTCGGCTTCGAAGTTCTCCTCTAGCGGACCCTTTCCTTGGCCTGCGCCACCCACTTCAAGGACTGGAGGTAGACGAGCGACTTCGGTCGCCGCAGGATCTCTGCCCCGCTCAGGCTGACGAGGAACTCCTCTGGTCCGTTGAAGGCGCGCATCCGCACGGCGCCGGTCCCGACGCCCTGGAGCACGTGCGCGTCGGAGCCGGCACCCATCGTCAGGTCGTACTTGCGCGCGAAGCGCAGCGCCTCGGCGTTGAACGACTCGCGCAGAAGGCGCGCGTTGTAGACCTCGAAGACGTCGATGTCGGCGAGGTGCCGGTGCAGCGTGCGCGGGTCCGGGATCGCGTGCAGGCGGTCGAAGGGGTGGGGAAGGTAGACGAGCCCGCCTTGCGCGCGGATCGCCGCGATCGTGTCGGCGAACGAGAGCCCGCCCGGGATCTCCTGCTCGAGGAAGAGGCCGATCACCTCGCCCTGGCCGTCGGTCTTCACCTCCTCGGCGGGGAGGACCGTGAGCTTCCGGCCGCGCGCGAGCTCGGCGGCCTCGGCCGCTCCGCCAAAGCAGTTGTGGTCAGTGATCGCGATCGCGCCGAGCCCGATTGCCTCGGCGTGGCCGAGGAGCTCGGGGACGGGGATCGAGCAGTCGTGCGACCACTCCGTGTGCATGTGCAGGTCGCAGAGGATCCAGGGGCGGCCGGCGAGGGGGTCGCCGTCGCGGCGCGCCGAGCGGCGTCGGCGGGCGAGGCTGCGGTAGAGCGTGTCCAGCTCGGCCGCCACGGCCGCGAAGCTGTTCGCTTCGGCCCGACGACGCGCCTCGGCGCCGAGACGGGCACGAACGTCTGCGTGCTCGGCGAGCCGGGCGACGGCTGCGCCGACGAGCTCCGGCTGCTCGTCGCGGTGAGGCGGGGCGGCCGGCGCGGCGCCGGCGGCGTCGGCCTCGAGCGCGAGCCGTGCGCTTCCCTCGAGCGCGGGGACGAAGATCGACGCCTCGGCCAGGAGGGCTGCGCGCGACTCCGCGTCTCGAGCGAGCCGTGAGTGGACGCGACCCACCAGGCGGCGCGGAACGTAGGGGCGCCCGGAGAATGGGCGCGTGCGCAGCAGGACGAGCTCCCAACCCGGCAGCTCGTCGAGCATCCTGATCACGCTGCGGACGAGCGGCCGCTCGAGCCCCCGCCACTCGAGTACGATCAGCCGGCGCTTACGGCCCGGGTGGAAGAGGCTAGTATCGACGCCGGGCGAGACGACGCGGTAGTCGCCGGGGAAGCGCTCGGCCGCTGCCTCCGCGACCTCGGGCGAAGAGGCGACCAAGGCGTCGATGCGCCCGAGCAGCCGCTCCCGCTGCGCTCTCCCGGGCGGGTAGCCCAGTCGCTCAGCGGAGAAGAAGCTAGCGACGGAGATCGTGCGCGCGTGGCGCAGGGCGAGGTAGGACAGGCTCGGTAGCCCGGGCTCGAAGCCGTGGACGACGTCCCAGCCGCCCCGGGTGAGCGCGATCGTCAGGCTCGCGCGGGCGCCGACGGGGAGGCCCATGCTGGTGCGGCGCGAGATCGGCACCCACGGTCCGAGCGCGATCAGGTCTGCATCGGCGCCGTCGGCGAGCGAGCGCCGCCCCTCGCGCAGGTCGGCCGCCTTGCTCGACGGCGCGAGCACCGTCACCGTGTGGCCGAGCTTGCGGAGCTCGGTCGCGACGCCGGCAACGTGGTCGTTGACGTCGTGCGGCATCGACCACGCGAACGGTGTCACCAGACAGACCCTCATCGGCCCGGAGTCTAGGCGCTGGATTCGGCACACCGAGGCCGCGTTATCGAGTGCGGCCCCGGCATCGGCGTGCGGCCTTAGACCTTCGCGGCGACCTTCGTCTTGCGCCGCGTGTGCTGCGTGATGAAGCGCTCGGTGTTCTCGCGCGCCTCGTCGTCGCGGATCTGGACCGGCGGCGACTTCATCAGGTAGGAGCTCGGCGCCTCGAGCGCGCCGGCGATGCCGTCGTTCAGGGCGAGCTTCGCGAGCCTGACGGCGTCGATCACGATTCCGGCCGAGTTCGGCGAGTCCCAGACCTCGAGCTTCAGCTCGACGTTCAGCGGCACGTCGCCGAAGGCCTTGCCCTCCATGCGGATGTAGGCCCACTTGCGGTCGGTCAGCCATGGGACGTAGTCGGAGGGCCCGACGTGGACGTTCCGCTCGCCGATGTCGTAGTCGAGCATCGACGTGACCGCATTGGTCTTCGAGATCTTCTTCGACTCGAGGCGGTCGCGCTCGAGCATATTCAGGAAATCGGAGTTGCCGCCGACGTTCAGCTGCATCGTCCGGTCGAGGTGCACGCCGCGATCCTGGAAGAGCGTCGTGAGGACGCGGTGGGCGATCGTCGCGCCGACCTGCGACTTGATGTCGTCGCCGATGATCGGCAGGCCAGCCTCCTCGAAGCGCCGTTGCCAGTAGGCCTCGCGGGCGATGAAGACCGGCATGCAGTTCACCATCGCGCAGCCGGCGTTGAGGATCTGCTCCGTGTACCACTTGGTCGCCTCCTCGGAGCCGACCGGGAGGTAGTTGACGACGACGTCGACGTTGCGGTCCCTGAGGATCCCGACCACGTCGTCGGTCTCGCCGGGCGCCTTCTCGACGAGCTCGGCAAGGTACTTGCCGATCCCGTCGTGGGTCATCCCTCGCGAGACGGTGACGCCGGTCTTCGGTACGTCGGCGAACTTGATCGTGTCGTTCGGCGGGGCCCAGATCGCGTCGGCGAGATCCTTGCCGACCTTGCCCTTGACGACGTCGAACGCGGCGACGAACTCGATGTCGCGGATGCGGTAGCCGCCGAGGTCGACGTGCATCAGGCCCGGGACGGATTTCTCGGTGCTCGCGTTCCTGTAGTGCTCGACGCCCTGGAGCAGCGAGTTGGCGCAGTTGCCAACGCCGACGATCGCGACGCGCACCTTGTCACCCGCGCGTGTGCGGCGGTTCTGCCTTCCGTTCGTGGAGGCCATCGTGTCCTTTCCGTTCAGGCCGAGCCGCTCGGAGAGCGTCCCGACAATCAGCTCGTTCACGGTCTGTCTGCGCTCGGCCGCGCGCCTGACGAGGCGCTCCTTGAGCTCGGGCGGCATTCGCAGCAGCACCGACCCGCCCTCGCGGGGCGGACTGCCGGCGCGGCCGCTCGGCTCGAAGGCGACGGCGAAGCTCGCAGCGAGGTGGGCGACCGCGACGTCGTTGAAGCTTCGGCCGCTCTCCTTTACCTCGTCCGCGAGCCGACGCTTCAGCGCGCGCGGCATCCGGACAAAGACGTTCCTTCGTGCTAGCACAGGAGTGCTAGCAATATACAACGAAGTGCTAGCAGGCTGAAGCCGCTAGGCGCGCCCCTGCTCCCGGAGTTGCTGCCGGACGTACCAGATGCGCTGCCCAACGGTGATCCATGCCGTCGCGGCCAGCACGTACACGGCCCACTGCAGACCGCCCCACGGTGCGAATACGAGCCCGGCGGCGATCACGACCACGCGCTCGGCGCGCGAGCCGATGCCGACGTCGCCGCGGAGGCCGAGCGTCTCCGCCTTCGCGCGTGTGTAGCTGACGAGGAACGAGCCCGCCATCGCGGCGAACGTGAACATGAACGCCGTCTCGTTGCCGTCGCGGACGAGCGCCACGGCGATCGCGCCGAGCATGAAGGCCTCGCCGATCCGGTCGGTCGTCGAGTCCAGGAACGCACCGAAGACGCTCGACTTCCCGCCGGCCCTGGCCAGGGCGCCGTCGAGAATGTCCATCACCGAGCCGATCACGAAGACGATCGCGCCGGCCCAGAAGAAGAGCCACTCGTTCCGGTACTCGAAGTAGACGAGCACGGACGCGAGTGCGCACAGCGAGACGCCCGCGGCGGTCAGCATCGACGGGGTCACGCGCGTCCGCGCCAGGCCTGCGATCGACTGCGAGGCCAGGCGACGCGCGCCGTCCGTGTAGGTGGCTTTGATGCTCGCGGTGGTAGATCTCACGCCGGGGCCGGGGCCTGGCGCAGACGCCGCCAGATCGGCTTCCGGTAGATCACGAACGCCGCGAGCGCGGCGACGACGATCCCGGCGAGGATGTCGAGCCAGAAGTGGTTGCCGGTCGCCATCACGGCGAACCAGACCCACGCGGGCCAGAGCAGCCAGAGTGTCTTCGACCACCAACGGCGGCAGACGATCGCCATGCTGAGCCCGACGATCAGGGCGTCCGCCGCGTGGAGGCTCGGCATCGCGGCGTACGGGTTGGCGGCGAGCTGGACCAGGCCGCTCCCGTGGTTCATGCCGCCGAACGACGCGAGCGTGTCCGGAAAACCGAACGTGGGGAACATCCGCGGCGGGGCCGTCGGCACGAGGACGTAGCCGACGAGCCCGATCGTGTTCGCGAGCAGGATCCAGTTCCGGAACCGGTGGAAGTAGGCATAGCGGCGCAGGTAGACGAAGAGCAGCGTGACCCCGACCACAGTGAACTCGGAGTTCCAGTACGTCCACGAGGCGAGGAAGGTGAGAAAATGCGACCCGGAGATCAGGTTCGCGAGCGTGACCTCGAACAGGTCGCCGACGCGCTCCTCCATGTTGATCACGCCGAGCCCGTTCTCGAACGCGCGCGTGGGGTTGCGGTCCGCGATGCCACGGGCGATCTGGTAGAGGCCGAGGAAGCCGAACCAGATCGCAAGCTGACGCCCGAGGTCGAGCCATCCCCTCGGCAGGTGTCTCCGGCCTGCTGCGACGAATGCGGTCATGGCAATGCTGCCCCTGGCCAGCATGCCCATTCTAAACGAGTCTAGGTCGTGCTTTCATCCCCTCGGCAAGCGGAGAAAAACATTCGCGGAGCGTTCGCGCCTAGCCGCCGATGTAGCTCATCTCGACCTTCGGCAGGTCGGCGGTCTGCGCCGAGCGGAGCTCGGAGTACCGGTCTGTACGCCCGCGCCAGATGGTGCCGATCGCCTCGTGCAGTTCCTCGTCGCTGGCGCCGTCGCGGACGAGCGCGCGCAGGTCGTGGCCGCGCAGCGCGAAGAGGCAGGTGTAGAGGCGCCCCTCGGCGGACAGTCGGGCGCGAGTGCAGTTGCCGCAGAACGGCTGCGTAACGGACGCGATCACGCCGATCTCGCCGGCGCCGTCCCGATACCGCCAGCGCCGTGCCACCTCACCCGGATAGTTCGGCTCGAGCGGTTCGAGCGGAAATTCCGTCTCGATTGTCTCCACGATCTCCGCGGCCGAGACGACGTCGTCCAGCCGCCATCCGTTCGTGTGGCCGACGTCCATGTACTCGATAAAGCGGAGGATGTGGCCGCGCTCGCGGAACTCGCGCGCCATCGGCAGGATCGCCTCCTCGTTCAGGCTGCGCTTGACGACCATGTTCACCTTCACGGGCAGGCCGGCCGCCGCCGCGGCGTCGATCCCCTCGAGCACGCGCTGGACCGGGAAGTCGACGTCGTTCATCGCCGAAAAGACCCGGTCGTCGAGGGAGTCGAGGCTCACAGTCACGCGGCGGAGACCTGCGTCGCGCAGGGTCCGCGCCTTCTGCGCGAGCAGCGACCCGTTCGTCGTCAGTGTCAGGTCGAGGCCGTCGATCGTCGCGAGCTGCTCGATCAGACGCTCGAGGTCGCGGCGGACGAGGGGCTCGCCGCCCGTTATGCGGATCTTCTCGACGCCGTGTGCGACGAACACGCGCGCCAGGCGCTCGATCTCCTCGAAGGTGAGAAGCTCGCGGCGCTCGAGGAAGGCGTAGTCGCGTCCGAAGACCTCCTTCGGCATGCAGTAGACGCAGCGGAAGTTGCACCGGTCGGTGACGGAGACACGCAGGTCACGCAGCGGGCGCTGCAGAGTGTCGCGCGCGTTCACGTGGGTCTAGGGTACCCCTCGATCCTGTCCGCCCGCAGGGCGGCGCCAATCCTGTTCGAAAGGATCGCGATCGCCCCGAAGAACGAGCACCCCGGCGCGTGGCGGGGGCGGCTGGACGACGCTGCCAGCCCGGGGGAGCCAACACTCGCGCCAGCGCGGGCCATCTCGCTCACAGTCGCTCGGCGATCGCGCTCGCGAAGGTTTCAGCGGCGCGATCGCCGAAGCCGAGGTACAGCGACGGCTCCGCGACCTCGAGCTCGAGCACGGCGCCGTCGACCAGGTCGACCCGGCCGTAGAGGAGCTGATCCGCTGCGGCTGCCAGGGCGCGCTCGGCGGTGGCGCGTTCCTCGGCGCTCGCGGCGGCTGGCCGGAGCTGCTCGTCGAGGTAGAAGACCTCGCGTTCCCGTGATGACGGCAGCGGTACACGGCGTCGGAGCGCGTGCGAGTAGATCCCGTCGAGATAGACGAGCGCCGTCTCCTCGACGTGGCCGAGGTACGGCTGCACCATCGCCGTCCGTCCCTCGGCGTGGATGCGGGCGACGAGACCGCGGGCCGCGTTCTCGTCCCCGGGCTCGAAGCGCGCCGAGTTGCGCCCGCCGGCCGAGATCGCGGGCTTGACGACGAAGGGAGCCGCCGGCGGGTCGAGCTCTTCGCCCGGCGCGACGAACTCGGTCGGGACGATGCGGACGCCGGTCCCCACGAGGTCGGTCAGGTACCGATGCTTGTCAGTGTTCCACTCGAGTACCGGCAGCGGGTTGAGGACGCGGGGGAGCGAGCGCGCCCACGCGAGGAAGGAGTCGCGCCGCTCGGCGTAGTCCCACGCCGAGCGAAGGACGACCAGGTCGAACCGAGCCCAGTCCACCTGGGAGTCCCAGACGGCCGGCTCTGCCTCGACGCCCAATTCGGCCAAGGCGGCGATCAGGGCCGGAAAGTCCTCGTCCCCTTCGGGAATTTCCGCGCACGTTGCGAGCGCGACGCGGCCGCTCACACGGTTCTCCACAACCAGTGCCTGGCACTGGTGGTGTGACGATTCCGTGCCGGTTTCGTCGCCGAAGGCGCCGGGGGTCTGACCCCTGACACGGCTAGATCAGCCAGGTGCCGTTCTCCTGGACGACCTCGCCGTCCAGCTCGAGCCGCCCGCCGTTGCGCAGGTCCTTGATCAGGTCCCAGTGGAGCGAGCTCTTGTTCTTGCCGCCGATGTGGGAGTAGCTCGCACCGAGCGCGAGGTGGACCGTTCCGGCCATCTTCTCGTCGAAGAGGATGTTGCGTGCCGGTCGCGTGATCCCCTCGTTGCACCCGATCCCGAGCTCGCCGACGAAGCGCGCGCCGTCGTCGATGTCGAGCGCGGCGAGCAGGGCGTCCTCGCCCTGCTCCGCGTGCGCCTCCTCGACCCGGCCGCCGCTGAACCGCAGCCGGATGCGGTCGACCGGTGCGCCCTCGAGGTCGGTCGGAACGTCGAAGAGGATCGTCCCTTCCGCCGAGTCCTCGACCGGAGCGAAGAAGAACTCGCCGCCCGGCATGTTCGTCC
Organism: Actinomycetota bacterium; assembly: GCA_046735055.1. Lineage (GTDB taxonomy): Bacteria > Actinomycetota > Thermoleophilia > Gaiellales > Gaiellaceae > DATBLE01. Next base: position 10,349 of record JBKPSO010000290.1, on the reverse strand, counting down.
GCCCGTCGTCGAGCTCCCCGGAGCGGCCGGCGATCGACAGCGTCAGGTCGGTGTCCTCCCCGACGACGCGCACCTGGTCGCCGACGTCGAAGCGCTCGAGCAGGCGGCTCATCGAGAACGACTCTTCGTCCCAGTCGCGCAGGCACGCGCCGTAGAAGAACGTCTCGAACTCGGCCAGCGACGTGCCGGCCTCCTGCGCGAGCGCCCTCGTCGGGAACTGGCAGCTGACCCAGGGGATCTCGTGGCTCATCGTCCGCCGGAAGAACGGCGCCAACGCTTTCCGGGCCAGCGCCCGCCGCTCCGGAGGAAGATCGGCGACGCCGCGGGTGTTGTCGGGCGCCTCCATCGTGATCCGCGCGTTCATGTGCTCGCTCGCGAAGCGGTCGATCTCGGCAAGCTCGCCGACGAGGTCGTCCGGTGCGGTCTCGACCCAGACCTCGTCGGTGGGCCACAGCGAGAAGTTCATGCGCAGGAGCGGATAGGCGCCCCTGCGCGCGATCAGCGACATCACCTCCTCGAGCGCAGGGCGGGCAGCCGGGTGCGACCGGATCAGCACCTGCCAACCCTCCTGGACGTCCAGGCAGCGCTCGACGAGCAGCGCGGCGTAGGCCGTCACGCGCGGGTCTACAGCCATTGCCCTAAAGCCATTGCCCGCTCTCCTGGACGACCTTGCCGTCGAGCTCGATCCGGCCGCCCGTCCGGAGCTCTTTGACCATGTCCCAGTGGATCGCGCTCTTGTTCTTCCCACCGATCTGCGGAAAGCCATGGCCGATCGCGAGGTGCACCGTCCCCTCGATCTTCTCGTCGAAGAGCGTGTTCTTCATGTGCCGGGTGATCCCGGGGTTGCAGCCGATCCCGAACTCGCCCAGCCGTCGCGCGCCTTCGTCCGTGTCGAGCGCGCCGATCAGGAATTCCTCGTCGCTGGTCGCGGACGCGTCGACGATCTGTCCGCCCGCGAAGCGGAAGCGGACGCCCTTCACCTCGTGGCCGATGTAGCAGGCCGGGTACTCCGAGAAGGTGATCACGCCCTCGGCCGAGTCCTCGACCGGCGAGTAGAAGACCTCGCCGCCCGGCATGTTCGCCGCGAGCGCGTCGACCTTCCCCTGCCGGCCGGCCAGGCTGAACGTCACGTCGGTCTCCTCGCCGACGATCCGGACGGTGTTCGCGCCGTCGAAACGCTCCGCGACCCTCTCCATCTTCGCGGCCAGCGCGTCCCAGTCGACGAGCACGGCGCCGTAGAGGAATTCCTCGAACGCCGGCAGCGTCATGCCCGCGTCCTGGGCCACTGCCTCGGTCGGGAAGTAGCAGCCGACCCACGGCTTCTCGTCTCCCAGGAACGGCTCGTGCGGCCCGCGCAGCGCCTGCTGGCGCAGCCTGGCGCGCTCGGCCGGCACGTCCGCTCCCTCGCGCGTGTTCTCCGGAGCGACGATCGCCATGTAGGAGTTCGCGGTCTCGATCTCGTGCCGCTCGATCTCGCTCACCGTGCCGAGGAGCTCCAGCGGAGCCTCGCGGACGAAGGCGCTCCCGACCGAGTCGAAGGCGAGCCGCACGAGCGCGCGCACGCCACGGCTCCCGAGCTCGCGACAGACCTCCTCGACGAGCGGCCGCCCGGGCGGCTGGGAGCGGACGAGCACCTGCCAGCCCGGTTCGGGCTTGATGCACTCGACGAGCAGGCGCGCGTAGGCCTCCATCCGCGGGTCGGTCACAGGTCGATCATTCCATGCGGGCCGCATCCAACCGCGCACCCACCACCGCGTCGGCCGCCCGAGCGCTCGGCGGATGTCCGGCCACGGCCTCCAGGAACTCGTGCCGTCCGAGCGCCTGCAGCCTGCCGTCGGTGAACGCCTTCACGCTCGCAGTCCGCGGCACGTTCTGCAGCAGCGCGATCTCGCCGAAGAAGTCGCCGGGGCCGAGCTCGCCCGTCGGCGCCCCGTCCACGGTCACCCCGAACCGTCCCGATTCGATCACGTAGAAGAGGTCGCCTGGGTCGCCCTGGCCGATCACCTCTTTCCCGGCGGAGACCTCGACCGGCTCCAGCTGCGAGGCGAGCCGCTCGACAGCAGGAGCCGGCAGCGGCGCGAAGATCGGGATCGGCTCGAGCAGCCCTAGCGCCTCGGTCGGCGGCTCCGACTCCGAGTCGATCTGCAGCAACTTGCGCCACGTAGCCGCCGCGAGCACCGGCAGAAACGCGCCCGTGACAACGAGCGCCCAGCGGATCCCGATCCCGTCGATCAGGACCGGGGCGAGCGCCGCGCCGAGCCCGATCGTCCCGACGAGCATCATCTCGAGCACGCCGAAGACGCGGCCCCGAGCCCGAAGTCGGAGGCGAGTCGCTTCCTGCCGATCAGGGCGAACGCGACGAGTGCGCCCGCGATTCCGCCCACGCCCGATGCCGCGTTCAGCAGCCCGACCCCCGACTCGCCCTGGTCGAGCAGGTCGAGCGCGGTGACGACGACGAGGACGCCGAGCGCGCCGGCGACGACTGTCTGCGCGGAGTAGAGCGCGATCACGAGCCGGAGACGTCGCTCGACGGCGATCGCCTTGAAGCCGGCGGTCGCGCTGCGCAGGAGGCGCTCGGCGGCGGGCTCCTCCTCTTCGCGCTGCGCGGCCGCCCGCTGCCCCGGCCGGATCAGCGCGATGATCACCGCGCCCCAGATGAACGTCGCCGCCGTGACCAGGAAGACCCAGCCGGCGCTCGTCGCGGCGAGCAGCAACCCTCCGATCGCGGGGCCGGCGAAGCTGCCGACGCTGTCGATCGTGCTGCGTGTCACGTTCGCGGCGGTCAGCTCCTCGGGGTTGCGGGCGGTTCGCGCTAATCGAGCGCGGTGAAGGCCCGCGTGAGCGGGCCTTCGCTTTGCGTTAGCGCAACACGTCCTCGAGCGCGGCGAGGAGGCGGGCGCCGGCCTCGTCCTCGCGCGACTCGAGCGCGGCGGCGATCCGCGCCACGACTGCGAGCCGACCGTCCCCGCGGAGCGCCGCCTCCGCCTCGCGCGCCCGTTGGAGCAGGTCGAGCGCGATCGCGGCCTGCGTAGCGAAGAGCCCGAGCAGCTCCATCTCCTCGAGCGTGAACTTGGAGGTCCGGTCGAGCACCTCGAGCACGCCGAGCGCGCGCTCCTCGTGCAGGAGCGGAACGGCCATCAGGCCTTCCGGAACGTACCCGGTGTCCTCCGCGACGTCCTTGGCGAAGCGCGGGTCGCGGCCGACGTCCTCGATCACGAGCGGCGTCCGCGTCGCGAGCACCCAGCCGGCGACGCCCGTGCCGGCCGGGAACCGCGTCCCGAGCAGCTTCTCCTCGCCTTCGCCGACGACCGCCTCGAAGACGAGCTCGTTCGCGGCCTCGTCGAGGAGCAGAACGGAGGAAGCCTTCGCGGAGAAGATCGCCCGCGCGACCTCGACGACGGAGCGGAGCAGCTCGCGGAAGCGCTCCTCGGAGCCGAGCACGCCGGCTGCGACGGCTGCGTTCAGGTCGGTGTCGCTCATCGTCGATCCACCACGTTGCGCGAGGTCAGGTGGAGCAGGCTCTTCAGCTCGAACGGCGTCAGCTCGGGATGCTTGGAGCGGACGAGCGCGCAGATCCCGGCGACGTGCGGCGTCGCGAAGCTGTTGCCGGTGCAACGGATCGTCTCGCCGCCGAGCCACGCGACGTCGACGTCGACGCCGCGCGCGAAGAACTCGACCGGCGGGCTCGGGTTGTAGTAGAGGGTCATCGGGTCCTCCTCCATGTGGCTGCCGACGGAGATCACGGACGAGAAGCGCCAGGGGTAGCTCTCGACCGGCATGTTGTGTGCGGAGGCAACGAGCACCATGCGCTTGAAGTAGGCCGCGTCCGCGAGCTCGTGCAGGACGGCGGCGTGGTCCTTCTTCGTCGTCGAGAGGCTCATATTGACGATGTCGAACCCCTGCTCGATCGCGTGGCGGAGCCCGGCGAGCAAGATCTTCCCGCTGCCGGTGTAGCCGGGGCCGAGCACCCGAACGCTGTGGATCTCGGCCTCGGGCGCGAGCGCACGGACGATCCCGGCGCAGGCGGTGCCGTGCCCGCAGACGTCGCCTTCGGCGTCCTCGTCGATTCGCGGCTCGCCGTCCTCACCTGCGGTGACGACGACCGCGCTCTGCACCTCGCCGACGAGCGGATGCCCGAGCTCGACACCGCTGTCGAGAATGCAGACGCGTGCGCCCTTGCCGGTCGAGTTGCTGAAGGCCCAGTCGCGCGTGATCGCCGCCGGCCAGGAGCTCTGGAGCGCGATCTTCGGCGCCGCGTCTCGCGGCAGGCTCCAGGCGGGAAGTTCGTGCTCGCTCACGCGACCGAGCCTGCCCGCAGCGCCTCGAGCCGTGGGCGCACCTGCGCGACCATCGCCAGGTTCTTCTTGCGCTCGTACCGGTCGAGCGCCTGTCCGAGCGCGGCCGCTGCCTCGGCGGTCTTCCCGGCCGCCGCGAGCACTTCGGCGAGGTCGCAGTAGGCATCGCCCTGCCAGTTGAGCGCGTCGGTCTGGTCGCCGAGCGCGACAGCCTCGCGGGCGAGCCGCTCCGCCTCGGCCTGTCCTCCGCCAGCGGCGTCGACACGAGCCTGCACCTGCCGCCACAGCATCTGGGTGAGGACGTCCTTCTCGGAGCCGAGCTCGCGGCCGAGTCGTGCCAGCGGGTCGGCCTCGTCGTAGCGCCCGAGCATGCACAGCTCGCGTCCCTGCCAGGGCGCGAAGGTCGAGAGGAAGCTCCGATGTCCAAACGATTCGAGCCACTTGCAGAAGGTGCGTAGCTCCTCGACGGCGCGCTCGTGATCCCCCTGATGCCAGGCGATCTCGGCGAGCATCCAGAAGCTCGTCCTCGGTGTCAGCTCCCGCAGACGCGCGGCGGCGGCCTCGCCTTCGGCCCAGGCCTCGTCGAAGCGGCCGAGCATCCCGAGCAGACGCGCTCGGTGGAGCAGGTTGGCGGGATTCGGCATCGGTGGCAGCGCGGCGTCGAGCGATGCAAGGGCGACGTCCGCCGGCCTGGGACCGTTCGCGAGCGCGTGGTCGTAGCTGAGCAGGTCGGTGCGGCGCTGGCCGGCTAGTCGGGCATGGTGGAGGGCTCTCTCCTCCGCCTGCGCCTCCTCTTCGTACTGGCAGCGGAAGTTCGCGACGCCGAAACCGAGGGCCTCGTAGACCCAGACGAGGCCGGCGTGATCGCCGGCTGCCTCGAGCAACGGAACCGCGTTCCACGCCAGGCGTTCGAGCTCGTCGACCGCGGGGTCCTCCTCGAACCAGGTGCGACACCAGGCTGCGACGACGTCCGCGAGGGCGGCGCCGGCCTCGTCGCCCGACGCTCGCGCCTGGTCGGCAACTGCCTCCATATGCGCGGCGGACTCCGGTGTCGCCTCCCGCAGGACCGCGAACGTGAAGTCGATCTCCAGATTCACGTCCAGCCGGAACGGCCGGGTCAGCTCGAGTGCGCGCGTGAACAAGCCCCCCGCGCCGAGCACGTCGCTGCGCCAGAAGGCGCGCCGACCGGCCGCGGCGAGACGATCGCCGGCTCGCTGCGCAAGGCTCGGATTCGGCTCGCCCAACTCAGCCTGGTACCGCGCGGCCTGCTCGAGGTGGTACCCGAGAATCTCGTCCAGCTCGACGAGTCCGGACCCGCGGTCCGCGAGCCAATCTGCGAAGCGCTCGTGCAACTCCGCTCGGCTCGACTTGGGCAAGGCGTCGTAGGCGGCGTCGCGGATCAGCAGGTGGCGAAAGCGAAAGCCGTCGTCGCCGGGGAGCTCCGCCCGGTCGGGCCGGATCAGCTCCTTCCGGGTCAGCGCCGCGAGCCGCTGCGTGACGTGCTCCTCGTCGGGGACGAGGGCCTGGACGGCGCTGCGGTGGAAGAGCTCGCCCTCGACGGCGCCGCGTTCGAGGACGACCCGTTCGGCTCCCTCGAGCTGATCCAAGCGCGTCGCGAGGAGGGCGCGAAGCGTCGGTGGGACGTCGACATCGGCACGCTCGCCGGCCATCGCGACCATCTCGGTGAGGAACAGCGGGTTCCCGCCGGCTGCTGCGGCGACCCGTCGGCGCAGGTCGTCGGGAAGATCGCCGATCAGCTCGTCGACGGACTCGTTCGGGAGCGGCTCGAGTCGGATCGCCACCGGCCAGTGCGACCGTCGCTCGAGCAGTTCGGGTCTCGCCAGGCAGACGAGCAGAATCGGCGCTCCGGCCGACAATAGGCTGACGCTCTCGACGAGGTCGAGGAAGGTCTCCTCGCCCCACTGGATGTCGTCGAAGCCGACGACGAGCGGTGCCTGCTCTTCGAGCAGCCTGCGGAACGCCCAGGCGATCTCCTCTGCGGAGGTGCCCTGGTCGCTCTGGCCGAGCAGCGAGCGGATCGCGGCGGCCGCTGCGGGATCCGACGGAACCGCGCCGAGTTGCTTCAGCGCCTCGACGACCGGCCAGTAGGTGATGCCCTCGCCGTAGGAGAGGCAGCGACCGCGAACGACCCGCGCGTCGATCTGCGCCAGCGCCTCGGCTGCAAGCCGCGATTTGCCGATCCCGGCGTCGGCGACGATCGTCAGGGACTCGCATCGCTGCTCGGTGAGTGCGCGCTCCCATGCCTCGCGGACGAGTCCGAGCTCTCGCTTGCGGCCGACGAAGCGGGTCACGTGGCTGCGCTCGGGCGCCTCCGACACCGATCCGAGCCGGTAGGCACGCACGGGCTCGGACTTCCCTCTCAGCTCCAGCGGCTCGACCGGGTCGGCCCCGACCGCGGGGCGGACGAGCGCGAGCGTCGCCTCGCCGATCAGCACCTCGTTCGGCGCAGCAGCCTGCTGCAGCCGGGCAGCGACGTTGACGGGGTCACCGGTCGCGAGGCGCTCCTCCGTGCCGGTCACGACCTCGCCCGTGTTCACGCCGATCCGCCCCTGGATGCCCAGCTCGGCAAATGCGTCCCGCATCTCGACCGCCGCTCGGCAGGCGCGGAGCGCGTCGTCCTCGTGGACGGCCGGCACGCCGAAGACGGCCATCACCGCATCGCCGATGAACTTCTCCACCGACCCGCCGTGACGCTCGACGATCGCCTTCATCCGCTCGAAGTAGCGGGCGAGCCGTGTGCGCAGCGCCTCGGGGTCGGTCGATTCCCCGAGCGCGGTCGAGCCGACCATGTCGCAGAAGACGACCGTGACGATCTTGCGATGCACGTCCCGATCATGCCTCCTCGCGGCGGGGACGGAAGCGTCAGGGAGAGAGGCGCGCGCGAAGCTCGGCGAGGAGGGGAGAGGTCGGCGCGACCCCCTCTGCGGCGAAGGCAGCCTCGAGGTCGGCGACGATCCGCTCGCGCTCGGCAGCGTCCGCCTCGGCGCGGGCGACGAGCGTCTCGAGTGCCGCGCGCGCCGCCGGCAGCTCCTGCGCCGCCCGCACCCAGCCTTCTGGTGCGGCCGGGAGCCGGCGGAGCAGCTCGCCCAGTCTCTCCTCGTCGTGACTCATGGCCTCGTCCCTCCAGACCCGCGCGTGGGCTCGTTTCTTCCCTCGAATCGCTCCCGTAGCTTGCCGAGGCAGCGTGAGATCCGGCTCGCAATCGTGCCGGAGGGGATCCCGAGGTCCTCGCCGATCGTCCGGTAGCTCTCGTCGCGGCAGAAGAAACGGTCGAGCACCTCCCGGCACTCCTCCGAGAGCCCGCCGAGTGCCTCGCGCACCGCAAACGCCTCGTCCAGCTCGTCGATCGTCTGCGAGATGCCGGTCGGCTCGACCTCGGCCGGCTCGTCGCGGCCGAGCGCCGCCAGCCGATCGAGACAGACCCGCCGAGTCAGCTGCGCGATCCACGGACGGAGCGCCTCGGGGTCGCGCAGCGAGCCGAGCCGGTCGTAGATGCGCAGGAAGACCTCCTGGAACGCGTCCTCCGCGTCCGGACCGCGCAGGCGGTACCCCTGGTGGGCGATCGCGTAGACGTAGCGCGAGTAGCGCAGGACGAGCTCGTCCCACGCGGCGCGCTCGCCGTCCAGGCACCGCCCGACGAGCTCTGGGTCGCCGGCCATGGAGACGATCAAAACACGGTCAGGCGCCTGCGTCGAGGGCACGCTTCGCCCAGAAGCGGGCGTCGTCGACGGCGCGGAAGGCCTGCACGACCCTCGGGTCGTCCGGCGAGACGACGAGGTTCGCGCGGACGAGGTGGGCTGCGGCGAGCGCGGCGCCGGAGGCGAGGGCGGCGGCGCCGGCGGCATCGGCCCGCAACACGCCGTCGCAGCGCTCGGCGACGAGCGCGGCCGTCTCGCAGACGTCGGCGGCCGTGCGGGCGATCTCGAGCGGCACGTCCGCGGCCTGCTGCATCCGCATGGGGAGGTCGCGGGAGCTCGCCTCGAGTGCGGCGAGCGCGGCCACGAACGCCTCGGCGTCGGCCTGCGCGAGCTCCTCCAGCCGCTCGGCGAGAGAAGCTGCCTGGGCCGCGACCCCGGCCGCACGGTCCCAGCCCCCTGTCTCGCGCGCGACGGTCGCGACCAGCCTCGCGGCCTCCGCAGCGGCCTGCGCGGCGGCGAATCCTGCTCCCTGGCGTGAACTTGACATAGAGCGGCTTAGATTTTATCCTGTACTTAACTTAAATCCACGAAGGAGATGGCTGCACTATGGCAAAAGTAATCGGTATCGACCTTGGCACGACCAACTCGTGCATGGCCGTGATCGAGGGCGGCGAGCCGACGGTGATCCCGAACGCGGAGGGCGGGCGGACGACCCCGTCCGTGGTCGCGTTCACGAAGGACGACCAGCGACTCGTCGGCGCGCCCGCGAAGCGCCAGCAGGTCACGAACCCGCAGAACACGATCTTCTCGATCAAGCGCTTCATGGGGCGGAAGTTCGACGAGGTCACAGAGGAGATGAAGATCGTCCCATATGAGGTGGTCAAGGGTCCGAACGACGACGTGCGCGTGAAGGCGGGCGGCAAGGAGTATGCGCCGCCGGAGATCAGCGCAATGATCCTCCAGAAGCTGAAGACGGACGCCGAGGCATACCTCGGCGAGTCGGTCGCCGACGCGGTGATCACCGTCCCGGCCTACTTCAACAACGCGCAGCGCGAGGCGACGAAGGACGCCGGAACGATCGCCGGCCTGAACGTCCTGCGGATCGTCAACGAGCCGACCGCGGCCGCACTCGCGTACGGGCTCGACAAGGAAGGCGCAGATCAGACGATTCTCGTCTTCGACCTCGGCGGAGGCACGTTCGACGTGTCGATCCTCGAGCTCGGCGAGGGCGTCTTCGAGGTCAAGGCGACCTCGGGCGACAACCACCTCGGCGGCGACAACTTCGACAAGGCGATCGTCGACTGGATGGTCGCGGAGTTCAAGCGAGACCAGGGGATCGACCTGGCCGCCGACCGGATGGCGCTCCAGCGCCTGTACGAGGCGGCCGAGAAGGCGAAGATCGAGCTCTCCTCGACGATGACGACGCAGATCAACCTGCCGTTCGTCACCGCGACGCCGGAGGGCCCGAAGCACCTCGACCTGCAGCTGACGCGCGCGAAGCTGAACGAGCTGACCGCCGACCTGCTCGAGCGCACCGTCGGCCCGACGAAGCGCGTGCTCGAGGACGCGGGCCTGTCCGCGGACAAGATCGACCACGTCGTCCTCGTCGGCGGTATGACCCGGATGCCGGCCGTCCAGGAGAAGGTCAAGGGGCTGATCGGCAAGGAGCCGCACAAGGGCGTCAACCCGGACGAGGTCGTCGCCGTCGGTGCGGCGATCCAGGCCGGCGTGCTCCGCGGCGAGGTGAAGGACGTGCTCCTGCTCGACGTCACCCCGCTCTCGCTCGGGATCGAGACGAAGGGCGGCGTGTTCACGAAGCTGATCGACCGGAACACGACGATCCCGACGAAGAAGTCTGAGACGTTCTCGACGGCCGAGGACAACCAGCCGTCGGTCGAGATCCACGTGCTCCAGGGCGAGTCGGAGATGGCGGCCTACAACAAGACGCTCGGCAAGTTCCAGCTGGTCGGCATCCCGCCGGCGCCCCGGGGCATGCCCCAGATTGACGTCGCGTTCGACATCGACGCGAACGGGATCATCCACGTCTCGGCCAAGGATCTCGGCAGCGGGAACGAGCAGCAGATCAAGATCGAGGGCGGCTCGGGCCTGAAGCCGGAGGAGGTCGAGCAGATGATCAAGAACGCGGAGGCGCACGCCGACGAGGCGCACCGCCTGCGCGAGATCGCCGACGCGAAGAACCACGCGGAGGCGCTCGTCTACGCGACCGAGAAGAGCCTCAAGGAGCATCGCGAGACGCTGGACGCGGCCGAGGCCTCGACGATCGAGGGGCGGATCATGGAGCTGAAGCAGGCGCTCGACGCCGACGACGTCAACGAGATCCGCTCGAAGACGGACGCGCTGCAGGAGGCCTCGCACAAGCTGGCGGAGGCCGTCT
>JBKPSO010000289.1:0-2929 GCA_046735055.1 Actinomycetota bacterium | reverse complement strand
GCGCAGTCGTCGGCCTCGCGCGGCACCCGGGCCGAGGCCTTCAACTGGTCGACGAAGTCAGTCGCCACCGCGAGAGTGTCCTCGTTCAGCTCGTAGTAGACCCACGTGCCCTCGCGCCGCGAGCGCACGAGTCCCACCTTGCGCAGCGTTGCCAGATGCTTCGAGATCCGCGGCTGCTTGTACGCCAGAGCCTCTTCCAAATGGCAGACACAAATAGGTCCGCACGCAGCGATGTGGGCAAGCAGCTCGAGCCGGATCGGATCACCGAGCGCGCGGTAGACCGCGGCCGTGAGATTGCGCGGCTCGTGTACCACGTGCGGCGTGGCAAGCCGAGTGGACTCGCCGACGAGTGGTAGCCGACGATCTACGGCGGCAGGCTCCAGCTGGGCCATCGACGGCCCAGTCTAGCCCGCACGGCAACGAAGGCAACTTCGAGGTCGCGGCTAAGCCTCCGGGTGTGACGCGTCGGTGAACTCGCGGAACTCACCGGTCACGAGGTACGCCGTCTGCTCGCCGATGTCGACCGCGTGGTCGCCGATCCGCTCCAGGCAGCGCGAGACGACGAGCATCCGCAGACCCCACTCGCGTTGGTCGGCCGCCAGCTCGAGGACGTGCTCCGCGAGCCGGCGGTTCGCCCGGTCGATCAGCTCGTCGAGGTCGACGAGCGCCTCGGCGCGGACGACGTCTCGGTGCTCGAACGAGCGGAGAGCGACGCGCGTCATCTCCTCCGCGCGCACGCCCATCTCCGCGATGCTCGCCACGATCCGCGCGTCGGGCGAGCCCGTCGCCGCGAGCTTCGTCAGCTTCGCAACGGTGACGCAGTAGTCGGCCATCCGCTCGAGGTGCAGGTTGACGTGCAGCATCGCGAGCACGAGGCGGAGGTCGGTCGCGACGGGCGTCTGCCGGGCGAGCAGGGACTGGATCCCCTCCTCGATCGCGAAGTACGCGGCGTCGACCTCGTCGTCGAAGGCGATCACCTCGTCGGCGAGCTCGAGGTCCTGCTCGACGAGGGCCCGAGTCGCCGCCTGTACCGAGCGGACGACCTGATCCCCCTCGCGCTGGAGCGCCCGCTCGAGCTCGGTGAGCTCCTCATGGAAGCTCACCCGTGCGCTCCGCGGCGTGCCCTCCATCGCTCGATGCTATCGCGGTCCGGCGGACTCTAGAGAAAGCTGATCTGGAGGACGATCGTCAGCGCGCCGAGCGCTCGGCGGCGAAGCGGGCACACCGGAGCGCGGCAGTCTCGTCCAGCCTAGGCCCCGGCGAGGCTGGGCCGCGAGGCGTCCGTGTACTCGCGGAACTCACCGGTGACGAGGTACGCCGTCTGCTCGCCGATGTCGACGGCGAGGTCGCCGATCCGCTCCAGGCAGCGGGAGACGATCAGCATCCGCAGTCCCCACCGGCGCTTGTCGAGGTCGTCCGCGATCGCGAACACCTGCTCCATCGCCCGGCGGTTGGCGCGATCGATCAGCTCGTCGAGTTCGACGAGTGTCTCCGCCCGGGCGACGTCGCGGGCCGCGAACGAGTCGACGGCGACGCGCAGCATCTGCTCGGCGCGCAACCCCATCTCCTCGAAGGCCTCGATCAGGCCTTCCTCCCTCGGTAGGTCGGCCGTGAGCTTGATCAGCTTCGCGATCGTCACGCAGTAGTCGGCGCAGCGCTCGAGGTGGAGGTTCGTGTGCAGGATCGCGAGCACGAGCCGCAGGTCGGTCGCGACCGGCGTCTGGCGCGCGAGCAGGTTCTGGATGCCGTTCTCGATCGCCAGGTAGCGCTCGTCGACGTCGTCGTCGAAGCGGATCACCTCCTCGGCGAGCTCTCGGTCGCCGTCCTCGAGCGCCGAGAGCGCGGCGCGGAGCGAGCGGAGGACGAGGTCGCTTTCGTTCTGCAGCTCGGTCTCGAGCTTGACCAGCTCCTGGTTGAAGCTCGTCCTCATCCGAAGCGCCCGGTGACGTAGTCCTCGGTTCGCTTGTCGGATGGATGGGTGAAGATCGTCGCCGTCTCGTTGTACTCGACGAGGATCCCGTAGCGGTCTCCCTCGGCGACCTCGAGGCTGAAGAACGCGGTCATGTCGGCGACGCGCGCGGCCTGCTGCATGTTGTGCGTGACGATCACGAGCGTGTAGTCGCGCTTCAGCTCGTGCATCAGGTCCTCGATCGCGGCCGTCGAGATCGGGTCGAGGGCGGAGGCGGGCTCGTCGAGGAGAATCACCTCCGGCTCGACGGCGAGCGCCCGCGCGATGCAGAGGCGCTGCTGCTGGCCGCCGGAGAGCGCGAGCGCGCTCCGCTTCAGCCGGTCCTTGACCTCGTCCCAGAGCGCGGCCCCGCGCAGCGCGCTCTCGACCCGCTCGTCCATCGACCCGGGCAGGCGCAGGACCTTCGGTGCGAAGGCGACGTTGTCGTAGATCGACTTCGGGAACGGGTTGGGCTTCTGGAAGACCATCCCGATCCGCCTGCGCACCTCGACCGGGTCGGCGTCCGGCCCGTACAGGTCCTCGCCGTGGTAGAGAATCCGGCCGCCGAGCTTCACGCCCGACACGAGGTCGTTCATCCGGTTCAGGCAGCGGATGAACGTGCTCTTGCCGCAGCCGGACGGCCCGATCACGGCGGTGATCAGGTTCCGGTAGACGTCGAGCGAGACGTTCCTGACCGCGACGTTCGATCCGTAGGCAACACTCAGGTCGTCGATCCCGAAGACGACCTCGCGCTTCGCGACGGGCGCCTCCTCCTGCTTCAGGCTCGCGGCGATGTCGATCGGTGCCACGTCGGTGGACACGTCGTGAGTCTCGCTCATGCCTTTCGGGCTCCGGGTCTAGGAGATGTGAACGTTCGGTATCGAGGTGGTGAAGGCCCCTCCGGGGCCCAGCCGGGACTGTAAAGCTCCGCGCGCATGGACGCGCCCGCTCCCGTCCTCGCCAGCCCCCTCGCCTCCAGGC
>JBKPSO010000288.1:0-4325 GCA_046735055.1 Actinomycetota bacterium | reverse complement strand
TCGGCCGCGACCTGGCTCGCGCAGACGTGTTACGGCTACTCGGGCGTCAGCCTGTTCGCGAGGAAAGTTCTGTGAGCCTGTCGGTGAACTGCATGACGCGCGGGCCGGCCGACCGGGTCGCTGCGGTGCTCGCGCTGTTTCGGCCGGTGGCGGACGAGATCGTCGTCGCGGTCGACGACCGCGCCGGGCCGGACGTCGAGTGGGCACTCGCCCCCGTCGCGACGAGGCTGCTGCGCTACCCGTACGAGGAGCCGGTCGACCGGCCGCTCGCGTGGATCCATGCGCAGTGCTCGGGCGAGTGGGTGCTGACGGTCGACGACGACGAGATCCCGAGCCGGGGGTTGCTCGACTCGCTGCGCGAGCTGTCGTCGGCGCGGGACGTCACGCACTACTGGCTGCCGCGGCGCTGGGTCTACCCGACGCCCGACCGCTACCTGGACGCACGGCCGTGGCGCCCGGACTACCAGCCGCGGCTCGTGCTGAACGACCTCCGCGTCGTCTCGTTCCCTGCCGAGACGCACGTCCCGGTCGCCGCGATCGGCCCTTCGCGATACCTCGAGACGCCGCTCTACCATCTCGACACGGTCCTGAACTCACGCGAGGCGCGGGAAGCGAAGGCGCGACGCTACGAGCGGCTGCACCCCGGGAAGCGGGTCGCCGGGCGGCCGATGAACGAGGCCTTCTACCTGCCGGAACTGGTCGATCCGCCGACCCGCGACGTGCCTCCGGACGACCTCGCGCTGATCGCGGACGTGCTCGCCGCCCCGGCGCCGACGCCCGTGGTGCCACAGGTCGAGGTCGGCGCGCGCGAGGAGATCGACCGCTTCTGGAGCGGCCGCACGCTCCGGGACTACGAGGGGCGGCTGACGCTGCTCGAGGACGTGCCTCCGCTTCGCACGGGCGTCCCCGAGACCGTCGACGTGCGTGTCGAGAACCTGGGTGTGGAGGACTGGCCGTGGGGCGGGGAGATCAGGCTCGGCTCGCGCTGGCGTGGCGGCGGCGCGGTGGTCGAGGGTGAGCACCGCGGACTGCCTGCCGACCTCGAGCCCGGCGGTGCCCTGACCGTCCCGCTGCCTCTCGTACCGCCCGCGGCGGGCCGCTGGACGCTCGAGGTCGATCTCGTCCACGAGCACGTGCGCTGGTTCGACAGGCCGCTCCACGCCGAGGTCGTCGTCGAGCCGCGCCATCTCGTGGCCGTGCTCGACCCGGGCTCGGAGGACGGGCTCGCGGGCGTCCTGCAGTCGCTCGATCCCGAAGAGGAGCCGCTCGTCCTCTCCGAGCAGCCGGAAGAGCTCGCGCGGCGGTTCGCCGGCAGGATCGGACTGCCCTCCGAGCTTGCCGGGGCGGAACGACTCGTCGTGCCGGCGGAGCTGGTGCGAGCGGGGCGCCGCCGGCCGCTGCTCGAGCTCGTCCGCGCAGCGCAGAAGCTGGGCATCCCGGTGGAGGCGACCACGGGCGAGCCGCTGGGGCGCCTGGCGATCGCGCGGCGGAAGACGTGAATCTGGACGAGGCCTACCGTGGCCGGCGCGTGCTGATCACGGGCGGGCTCGGCTTCATCGGCTCGAATCTCGCGCGCCGCCTCGTCGAGCTCGGCAGCGAGGTCGTCCTCGTCGACTCGCTGATCCCGCAGTACGGCGGCAACCGCGCGAACATCCGCGGCATCGAGGATCGCCTGGCGGTGAACGTCTCGGACGTTCGTGACGCGCACAGCCTGCCGTCGCTGATCCGCGGCCGGGAGCTCGTCTTCAACCTTGCCGGGCAGACGAGCCACGTCGACTCGCTGCACGATCCCTTCACCGACCTCGACATCAACTGCCGCAGTCAGCTCTCGATCCTCGAGACCTGCCGTCACGAGAATCCGGAGGTGAAGATCGTCTTCGCCAGCACGCGGCAGCTCTACGGCCGACCGCAGTACCTGCCGGTCGACGAGCGCCACCCGCTCGCGCCGGTCGATCCGAACGGCGTCAACAAGGCGGCGGGCGAGTGGTACCACCTCGTCTACGGCGAGATCTACGGGCTCCGTTGCTCCGTGCTGCGGCTGACGAACACGTACGGCCCGCGGATGCGGGTGAAGGACGACCGCCAGACGTTCCTCGGCACGTGGCTCCGGCTCGCGGTCGAGGGCCAGGAGCTGCTCGTCTTCGGCGACGGGACGCAGCGCCGCGACTTCACCTACGTCGACGACGCAGTCGAGGCCTTTCTCCTCGCGGGCGCGTCGCCGGAGGCGGACGGCGAGGTGTTCAACGTCGGGGGTGAGCCGCCGGTGTCGCTGCGCGAGCTGGCGGAGCTGCTCGTCGAGATCGCGGGCGGCGGCTCGTACCGGCTCGTGCCCTTTCCGGAGGAGCGTCGTTCGATCGACATCGGGGACTACTTCGCCGACGACGCGAAGATCCGCGGGCGGCTCGGGTGGGAGCCCCGGGTCGGGCTGCGTGAGGGGCTCGATCGGTCGCTTGCCTACTACCGCGAGCAAGGGGCGGACTACTGGTGAGAGACGAAGCCGAGCACAAAGCCGACAGTGAAGCTGTCGAGATTGGTGCGAGGCGATGTCGTGACGCCGAAGGCGTCAATGTCCCGTTCCTCGACCTGAAGCGGCAGGCGGCGGCGCAGAAGACGCTGCTCGCGGAGGCGTTCGCGTCGGTCGTCGACAGCGGACGGTTCATCGGTGGGCCTGCTCTCGGGCGGTTCGAGGAGGCGTGGTCGGACTTCTGCTGGGCCCCGTTCGCGGTCGGCGTCAACTCGGGCACGGACGCGATCGGGCTCGCCCTGCGTGCGCTCGGGGTCGGGCCCGGCGACGAGGTGATCACCGCCGCGAACACCTGCGTGGCTACGGTGACCGGGATCGCCGCCTCGGGCGCGACCGCGGTGCTGGCAGACGTGGACGAGCAGACCTGGACGCTGGATCCCGCTTCGGCGCGGTCGGCGGTGACTGAGCGGACGCGGGCAATCGTCCCCGTGCACCTGTACGGGCAATGCGCCGACGTCGGCCCCCTGCGCGAGCTCGGGTTCCCCGTGGTCGAGGACGCGGCGCAGGCGCACGGCGCCGAGTACAGGGGGGAGCGGCGCGGCGAGCTCGCGGCGTACAGCTTCTACCCGACGAAGAACCTCGGCGCCCTCGGCGACGCCGGCGCCGTGGTGACGCACGACGCGGAGCTCGCGGAGCGTATGCGGATGCTGCGCTCACACGGCGAGCGAGCCGATGCGCGCGGAATCGCCGTCACGCCGGGCGTGAACAGCCGGCTCGACGAGGTGCAGGCCGAGTTTCTCCTCCGCAAGGTCGAGCATCTGGACGAATGGAACGAGCGCCGCCGGCAGCTGGCGACGTTCTACCGCAAGCGGCTCGCGGACGCGGACATCGTGCTCCCGGTCGAGGCCGAGGGACGCAGGCACTGCTGGCACCTGTTCGTCGTCATGGCGGATGGCCGCGATGCCTTTCGCGCGCGGTTGTGCGAGCGGGGTGTCGAGACGATCGTCCACTACCCGGAGCCGATCCACAAACAGGCGGCGTACGAGCACCTGCCGCGGGTCGAGGTGCCGGTGTCGGAGCGGCTGTGCGAGCAGGTCGTCAGCCTCCCCCTCTACCCGGAGCTGACGGACGCGGAGGCCGAGCGGGTGGTCGAGGCGGTGCTCGCCGGATGAGGCTCACGGAGGTCACCGGGTGCTGAACCGGGACGAGCTGCTCGCGGCGGCGCCGCCGCTCGCGCGCGAGTTCCTCCTCGACGCCCGTTTCTCGGCCTCGGGTGCGCCGGAGGATCCGGTGGAGCACCGGAGCTTCCTGTTCAATCGGTGACGACCTTGTCGATCTACGCCGACCTCTACCGCTACCGCGAGCTCTTCGGGAACCTCTTCAGGCGCGACCTGCAGACCCGCTACAAGGGCTCGGCGCTCGGCGTCCTCTGGTCGCTGATCAACCCGCTCGTCCTGATGGGCATCTACGTGCTCGTCTTCTCGCTGCTCTGGAAGGTCGCGCAGGTGCCGCACTACGCGCTCTATCTCCTCGTCGGGCTGACCGTGTGGCTGTTCTTCTCGTCGTCGCTGACGACGGCGTCCCGGTCGCTGCTCGACAGCGCGGCGCTGATCCGCAAGGTCCGCTTCCCGCGGCAGCTCGTGCCGCTGTCGGTGGTCGCGACGCAGCTCGTCGCCTTCGTGGCGATGTTCGTCGTTGTGGTCGTCGTCAACCTGATCGTGATCCCGGAGACGCGCGACGTGTTCCTGATCGCGGTGCCGATCGCAGCGGTCGAGGTCGCGTTCGTCGCCGGCGTGTCGCTCGCGGTCGCCTGCGCGAACGTCCTCTTCCGCGACGTCGAGCACCTGATCTCGGCGGCGCT
>JBKPSO010000287.1:0-15544 GCA_046735055.1 Actinomycetota bacterium | reverse complement strand
AAGGCTTCCTCGCCGGTCGCGCGCAGGTGCAGTGTCCCGTCGGGTCGCTGCCACGCGACCGCACGCCCGGCGGGAAGCTCGGCATCGAGGATCCCGTCGCGGAACGTCCGCGTCGCATCGCCGGCGAGCCGCGCCGAGAGCTCGAGCGAGTACGGACCACGCGGGCGCACGTCTGCGGCGACCATGGGCCGAGAATAGTGACCGGCCCTGCGGACGAAAAGTTCCACTTCCGTCACACCTCCAGTGCCAGGCACTGGTTGTGGACGAGAAGTTCCACTTCCGGCACAGGCTCGGTGCCAGGCACTGGTTGTGGGCAACCACACCGGCTGGCCGAAAGAGCCGTGGACCCATGGGGCTAACCTCTGGCGATTGTGGAGATGCGCCGCACGTGGGATGCGCTCGCCGGCGACGAGAGCTCGGTGTACGTCGGCGACCCGGCGACCGGCGCGTCCGAGCTGGAGGGACTTTTCGGACGGCTCGGTGCGGATCCCCGAGGGGGCCTCTGCGTCGAGGTCGGCTGCGGGCCCGGGCGGATGACCGGCGCGCTCGCCGAGCGCTTCGACCGCGTCCTCGCGCTCGACGTCTCGCCGGCGATGCTCGAGCGAGCGCGCGCCTCTGTCACGGCGCCCAACGTCACCTTCCGAGCGGTGCCCGGTGACCGGCTCGAAGGCGTCGCGGACCGGAGCGCCGACGCGCTGGTCTGCTACCTCGTCCTCCAGCACCTGCCCTCCGACGCGGTCGTCCGCTCGTACCTGCGCGAGTTCGCGCGGGTGTTGGCACCGCACGGCGAAGCATTCGTCCAGGTGCCGGTGCTCGTGGGCGCCGCCGGCCGCCTGCGCCGAGCCCTCCGCGGACCGCTGCTTCGGCTCGCGCGCCGGCCTGAGCACGGCGCCGCCTTCCGCGGCTTCCGCCTCACCCGCCGAGAGCTCGACGGCGCCCTCGCGGACGCCGGCCTCGACGTACTCGCCGAGGACGAGGGGCCCTCCGCGTACCGGCACAGCCGCGACCGCTTCCTGCTGCTCGCCCGCGCGACGTGACAGCCGCAGCCCTTGCGGTCTACGGCGTCCTGCTCGCCGCGGCGGTCGTGGCCGTCTTCCGGCGGCCGATCATCGCGCTCTACCTCTTCGTGCTCGGCCTGCCGTTGCACAACATCGTCATGTCGCTCCTCTACGGGGGCGGCGTCCGGGGCGGGGCGCTGGACGCGATCCAGGCCTGGAAGGAGATCCTGCTCGCGACCACGCTCCTCTCGGTCGGCCTCCGCGCAATCAGGGAGCGCCACCTGCCCTTCCGGCCGATGTGGCTGGACGCCCTGGCGCTCGCCTACGGCGGGATCGTCGTGCTCTACGCGCTGATCCCGCAGAGCGCGCTCGGCGGCCACGCGGGCGCTCGCGCGATCGCCTACGGGCTCCGTCACGATCTCGTCATCGTCGCGGCCTACTTCATAGGTCGCGCCGTCGTGCCCGAGTTCAGGCGCGTCGGAGCGCTGATCGTCGTCGCCGCTGCGGCGGTCGCCGCCTGGGGCCTCGTCGAGGTGTACGCCGTCCCCATCGAGTGGTGGCGGCACTCGGGCGCCGTCGGCTACTTCCACCGGGAGCTCGGCTACGACTACCACGGCCCCGCCGGGCTGCCGGAGAACTTTGCCTTCAACACGAGCGACGGGCTCTTCCGGCGACTCGTCTCGACGTTCGTCTCGCCGCTCGCGACCGCGTACATGCTCGTCGTTGCCCTGCTGCTCGTCGCCGCGGACCGGCGCCGGTCCAGCCTCGGCATCGCGCTCGGCGCCGTCCCCGCTGCCGGCCTGCTCTGGACGTTCTCGCGCTCGTCGATCGTGGCGCTCGCGGGCGGACTGGTCGTCCTCGCCGTCGCGCTGCGCCGCGGGTGGCCCGTCGCCGCGGCGGTCGTCGTCGTCGCCGGCGGGCTCGCCTTCGCGTCGATCTTCCACGAGATCGCGCCCCGCACGCACTGGTACGCCTCCGACCTCCCCTACCAGGAGGCGCAGGCGAAGGCGAAGGGCCCGCTGCCGAAGTCGAGCGGCCTGACCGGTACGGCCAACCTCGGCGAGCCGTCGATCCGCAGCCACCTAGACAGTCTCCGCGACGGCGTCCGGACGGTCGTCCACCACCCGCAGGGCTACGGTCTCGGCAATGCGGGGACGACCGCGCAGCGCTTCGGCGTGAAGCTCGAGGCGGGCGAGTCGAACTACACCGAGATCGGCGCCGAGGCGGGTCTCGCCGGCGCGCTGCTCTTCATCGCCTGGAGCCTCGCGCTGCTCGGTGTGCTCCTGCGACGGGCGTGGCAAGGCGACCGACCCGCCGCAGCCATCGCGGCCGCGCTCGCCGCCGTACTCGCACTCGGTGTCCAGACCGATGCAATCGGAGTGCCCTGGCTGGCGTACTGCCTCTGGTGGCTCGCCGGCTCGGACCTATCAGCCGGAGCGAGGGCAAGAAAGGAGCCGGACGTAACGACCGGGATTGCGGCTGCGACAAAGGCCAGGTCGCGGTAGGTCTGGGCAAAGGGCGTGTTCCTCGACCCGAACTTCACGCTCGGGCGCGCGTTTCTGTTCGTGCCTGCGGGAGTCGTTGCGCTCGTCGTCGCCGGCTGGCTCGCCCATGCGATCGGGTCGATGTCGGCCTGGCAGGTACGGTCGCTGCTCGTTCCCCGGCCTGAGTCGACGTCACCCCAAGTGGCGCTGCTGGTGCGGCGGCGGGCGATGTGGATCCATCTCGGCGTCGCCGGCGGGCTCGTCCTCCTGATGGTGATTATCTGGGCGTCGACTGGCCACGGGTACTTCTGGCCGGTGTGGGTGATCCTCCCGCTAGCGCTGCTGTTCTCGATCCATGCGCTCGTCCAGTTGGTCGTCGAGAAGATCCCCCGGGAAGAGCCGGTGAGGCGCGGCCTGGCGATCCACGGTGGTGCGGTCGTCGCGCTCTTCCTCTTCGTGACTGCGATCTGGGCGGTCACGACCCGCGGCTACTTCTGGCCGGCCTGGGTACTGCTCGGGCTGGCGATCCCACTCGGCGTCCACTACGTCGTGCGCCGGAGCCAGAGGCGCGACCGCCTCGCCCGCCGCGTCGAGACCCTCGTGACCACGCGCGCCGGCGCGGTCGAAGAGCAGGACGCTGAGCTGCGCCGGATCGAGCGTGACCTCCACGACGGCGCTCAGGCCCGGCTGGTCGCCCTCGGGCTCAACCTCGGGATGGCAGAGGAAAAGCTCCACTGAGACCCGGAAAGCGCGGCGAAGCTCGTCGCCGAGGCGCGCGCAGGTGTGGCGGAGGCGATTCGCGAGTTGCGAGATCTCTCGCGCGGCATCTACCCGCCAGTCCTCGCCGACCGTGGGATCGGCGCGGCGCTGGAGACACTCGCCGACCGCAGCCCGCTGCCGACCACGGTCTTGGTCGACCTCGACGAGCGGCCGCCTGCGGCGGTCGAGACTACAGCCTACTTCGTCGCTGCCGAGTCGCTGGCCAACGCTGCGAAGCATTCAGGTGCCGGCCGCGTCGAGATCTCGGTCGCTCGCCGGGACGGCGGGCTCGAGGTAGCGATCACGGACGACGGCAAGGGCGGCGCAGACGTGTCCGGCAGCGGCCTCGTCGGACTGCGGCGGCGAGTCGAGGCGCTGGACGGAACTCTGACGGTCGCAAGCCCTCAGGGCGGGCCGACCACGATCCGAGCGGAGATCCCGTGCGCGTCGTGATCGCCGAGGATCTCGCGCTGCTGCGAGACGGGCTTGCCCGGCTGCTTCGAGACAACGGCTTCGAGGTCGTCGCCGAAGTGGACAATGCCGACTCGCTCGTCTACTCCGTTCTCGGCGACAACCCAGACCTGGCGATCGTCGACATCCGCCTCCCGCCCTCCTTCCGTGACGAGGGTCTGCGCGCTGCGCTCGAGCTGCGCCGGACCGCGCCGGACACGGCGATCCTGATCCTCTCGCAGTACGTCGAGCACACCTACGCGGCCGAGCTGCTCGCCCAGGCCGGCGACCGAGGTGGCCTGGGGTACCTGCTCAAGGACCGCGTCCTCGACGTGTCCGACTTCGTGGACGCGGTTCGGCGCGTCGCGGGCGGAGGCACCGCCCTGGACCCCGAAGTCGTCGCGCAACTCCTGGGTAACCGTCGAGCCCAGCGTCTCGACGTGTTGACGCCGCGAGAATTGGACGTCCTCAAGCTGATGGCCGAAGGGAGGTCCAACACGGCGATCGCCGACGCGCTCGTACTCACTGTGAGGGCCGTCGAGAAGCACATCGCGAGCATCTTCCAGAAGCTGCGACTGCCCCCGTCCGGAAGCGATCACCGCCGGGTGCTCGCGGTGCTCGCCTACCTCCAGAAGAGCTGAGCGCGCTCGGTATCCAAACCGATGCAATCGGGGTGCCCTGGCTCGCGTACTGTCTAGAAGGACGGCCGGAGCCACGCCGGCTTCTTCCGGAAGGATCACGACGACGTCCCGTCGCACTGGTACCCGTACATCGAGGTGGGCGACGTCGATGCCGCGGTCGAGCAGGCCAAGTCGCGCGGCTCGGACGTCTACCACGGGCCCGTCTCGATGGCGGACATCCGCTTCGCCGTTCTCGGCGATCCGCAGCGCGCGACCTTCGGAGTGCTGAGCTCGCCGAACGACGCTCCGACCGGCCTGTTCGTCTGGGACGAGCTGCACGCCGCCGATGTCGACGCGGCCAAGCGCTACTACGGCGAGCTCTTCGGCTGGACGGCGTCATCGTTCATGGAGGGCTACGACGTCTTCAACGCCGGCGAGACGATGGTCGGCGGCCTGACGCCGAAGAACGAGGGCATGCCGGTGGCCGCGTGGCTCTCGTACATCGCCGTCGACGACACGGACGCGGCAACCGCCCGTGCACAGGAGCTCGGCGCAACCATGATGCTCGAGCCGACGACGATGGAGAACGTCGGTCGCTTCTCGGTGCTGGCCGACCCCACCGGCGCCGCCTTCGGCCTGCACAAGAGCGCCGACGGCTAGCCGAGGCGCTGCGCGACGTCGGCCAAGCGCTCGAAGCGGGCGCAGGCAGACCGTGCTGTGCGGCATCAGCCGGAGTAGGAGAACGTGCTGACGAACGCACAGTTCCCGACGAGCTCCCACGCGAACGGCTCGTCGTGCACGGCGAGCCGGTCGGCGTAGTACTCGGCGCCGGCGATGTGGTGGCCGGGAATGACGCAGGACACGCGCTCGTCGGTCTCGAACGGCTGCGTCGCGCTCAGCTCGATCACACGGCCGACCCGCAGCTCGTGTCCGTCCCGTCGGTGGCGGATCGCGATCGGGCTCGCGCGCACCTCGACGAGATGGCTCGGCTTGCGCACCCAGGGCAGGTTCAGCACCAGCTCGCCGCCGAGCCGGCCGAGCAGGATCGCCACCAGCGCCTCGCGCTGCTCTTCCGAGCCACGCTCGTCGACGTGCAGGACGAACTGCCACGGCGATCCGGGCTCGTCGTCGTCGTACCGGAGCGTGAGTGCGGTGCCGAGGCCGGCGAGATCGAGACCGTCGACATGGCCGTCGCGGACGAGCCACGAGA
Organism: Actinomycetota bacterium; assembly: GCA_046735055.1. Classification (GTDB taxonomy): domain Bacteria; phylum Actinomycetota; class Thermoleophilia; order Gaiellales; family Gaiellaceae; genus DATBLE01. Next base: position 10,023 of record JBKPSO010000287.1, on the reverse strand, counting down.
GGACGCCGAAGCAGATCCCGTACGTCGAGCGGCCGCCGGGCACGCCACCGACGGTGCGGCAAGGGCAGATCGCCTCGCAGTTGCACGACTCGAAGTAGTCCCCGTCGATCCGCCAGCTCATGCCCGGGCGGACCGTAACACTGTGCGTATGAGCATCGACCCGCGAGTCGACCTCGGCCACGTCCACCTGAAGGTGGCCGACCTTCCGCGGGCGCTCGCGTTCTGGCACGACGTGCTCGGCTTCGACGTCATGCACCGCTACGGCGACGAGGCAGCGTTCCTCTCCGCGGGCGGCTACCACCACCACATCGGGCTGAACACCTGGGAGTCGAAGGGCGGCGCGCCGCCGCCGCCCGGGACGACCGGTCTCTACCACGTCGCGATCCGCTACCCGGACCGGAAGACGCTCGCGGGCGCGGTCAAGCGCGTGCTCGACGCCGGCGTCAGCCTCGACGGTGCCTCCGACCACGGCGTCAGCGAGGCGATCTACCTCCGCGACCCGGATGGGAACGGGGTCGAGCTCTACTGCGACCGCCCGCGCGACCAGTGGCCCGCCGACATGTACACGGCGCCGCTCGATCTGCCGGCTCTCCTCGCCGAGGCTGCGTAGAAAACCCGCTCTTTGCCTTGTGCGCTATACCTGTCAGTAGATGGCGAAGGCAGTCGAGCGCGTCGACCAGGTGACGATCCGGTTCGCCGGCGACTCCGGCGACGGCATGCAGCTGACCGGGGCCCGCTTCACGAGCGAGACCGCCGTGCTCGGGAACGACCTCTCGACGCTGCCCGACTTCCCGGCCGAGATCCGCGCACCCGCCGGGTCGCTGCCGGGCGTCTCCGGCTTCCAGATCCACTTTGCCGACCACGACATCCTGACCCCGGGCGACCGGCCGAACGTCCTCGTCGCGATGAACCCGGCGGCGCTGAAGACGAACGTCAAGGACCTGCCGAAAGGCGGGACGCTGATCGTCAACTCGGACGCCTTCAGCGAGAAGAACCTCGACAAGGCCGGCTACGCGTCGAACCCGCTCGACGACGGCTCGCTCGACGAGTACCAGGTGCACGCGATCCCGCTGACGACGATGACGCAGGAGGCCGTCAAGGACACCGGCGTGACGAGCCGAGAGGCCGAGCGGTCGAAGAACATGTTCGCGCTCGGGCTGATGTCGTGGCTGTACACGCGCCCGACCGACACGACGATCGCCGAGATCCGCGCGAAGTTCGCCAACAAGCCCGAGATCGCCGAGGCGAACATCCGCGCGTTCCAGGCCGGCTACGCGTTCGGCGAGACGACCGAGTCGTTCGCCGTCCAGTACGAGGTCGCGCCGGCGAAGATGGCGCCCGGCGTCTACCGGAACGTCACCGGCAACCAGGCGCTCGCGCTGGGGCTCGTCGCTGCGAGCGTCAAGAGCCGCCTGTCGCTCTTCCTCGGCGCGTACCCGATCACCCCGGCCTCGGGGATCCTCGAGGAGCTCGCGGGCTACAAGCACTTCGGCGTGCGCACGTTCCAGGCCGAGGACGAGATCGCGGCCGTCGGCGCGGCGATCGGCGCGTCGTTCGGCGGCGCGCTCGGGATCTCCACCTCGAGCGGCCCCGGGATCGTCCTGAAGCAGGAGGCGATCGGGCTCGCGGTCACGCTCGAGCTGCCGCTCGTGATCCTCGACATCCAGCGCGCGGGGCCGGCGACGGGCATGCCGACGAAGCCGGAGCAAGGCGACCTGCTGAACGTGATGTTCGGCAGGAACTCCGAGTCGCCGGTGCCGGTCGTCGCCGCGTCGACTCCCGGCGACTGCTTCGACGCGACGCTCGAGGCGTGCCGGATCGCGCTCAGGTACCGCACGCCCGTGTTCATGCTCTCGGACGCGTACCTCGCGAACGGCTCCGAGCCGTGGCTGATCCCCGACCCGGACTCGATCCCGGAGATCGGCGTCGAGTTCGCGACCGCGCCGAACCAGGACGGCGCGTTCATGCCGTACCTTCGGGACCCGGAGACGCTCGCGCGGCCGTGGGCGGTGCCGGGCACGCCGGGCCTCGAGCACCGCATCGGCGGTCTCGAGAAGGCCGACGTGACCGGCAACGTCTCCTACGACCCCGACAACCACGACTACATGGTTCGCATCCGCGCGCAGAAGGTCGCCGGGATCGCGGCCGACATCCCCGAGCTCGAGGTCGACCACGACAAGGGCGCGAAGCTGCTCGTCCTGTCGTGGGGCGGCACGTACGGGCCCGTGACGGCGGGCGTACGGCGGGTCCGCAAGGCGGGCGGGAGGGTCGCGCAGGCGCACCTGCGGCACCTGAACCCGTTCCCGCGCAACCTCGGCGACGTGCTGCGGAGCTACGAGCGGGTGCTCGTCCCGGAGATGAACCTCGGCCAGCTGCTGAAGCTCGTGCGCGCCGAGTTCCTCGTCGACGCGGCCGGCTACAACCGCGTCCGCGGGCTGCCGTTCAGCTCGGCCGAGCTCGCAGAGGCAATGGAGGCGATGTTATGACCGCAGGGTCGACGGAGGTCGTCAAGGAGCGGAGGTGCCGGCTTTGCCGGCGCCGGAGCGGAGCATGAGCGGGAACGGCAATGTCGCTGGGAACGGCGGTGGCAAGCTCGAGCTGACCGCGAAGGACTTCAAGACCGACCAGGAGGTGCGCTGGTGCCCGGGCTGCGGCGACTACGCGATCCTGGCCGCAGTGCAGGGTTTCATGCCCGAGCTCGGGATCGAGCGCGAGCGCCTGGTCTTCGTCTCGGGGATCGGTTGCGCCGCGCGGTTCCCGTACTACATGCAGACCTACGGGATGCATTCGATTCACGGCCGCGCGCCGGCGATCGCGACGGGACTGGCCGCATCCCGACCCGACCTCTCCGTCTGGGTCGTGACCGGCGACGGCGACGCACTCTCGATCGGCGGCAACCACCTGATCCACGCGCTCCGCCGCAACGTCAACCTGAAGATCCTGCTCTTCAACAACCAGATCTACGGGCTGACGAAGGGCCAGTACTCGCCGACGAGCGAGCTCGGCAAGGTTACGAAGTCGACGCCGATGGGCTCACTCGACTACCCGTTCAACCCGGTGTCGCTCGCGATCGGCGCCGAGGCGACGTTCGTCGCCCGCTCGATCGACACTGACCGCAAGCACCTGAGTGAGGTGCTCCGGCGGGCGGCGGCGCACAAGGGCACCGCCTTCGTCGAGATCTACCAGAACTGCAACATCTTCAACGACGGCGCCTTCGACGCCGTCAAGGAGCACCCCGAGAACCAGATCCGCCTCGAGCACGGGCAGCCGATCCGGTTCGGCGAGGAGGGATCACGCGGCGTACGCCAGCGCCCGGACGGATCGTGCGCGCTCGTCGACGTCGCCGAGGTGGGCGAGGAAACGCTGCTCGTCCACGACGAGCACCACGAGACGTCGAGCCTCGCGTTCGCGCTCTCCCGAGTCGCGCATACGCCGACGGGCCCGACCCCGTTCGGCGTCTTCCGCGACATCGAGCGCCCGGTCTACGACGAGCTGATGGCCGAGCAGATCGCGACGGCGAAGGAGAAGCGCGGCGAGGGCGACCTGCGCGAGCTCCTCCACGCCGGCGACACCTGGACGATCAGCTAGCCCCCCAGAGCAGCCCGTCGAAGCTCTTCGGCGGCCCGGGCTGCCACGGCGGGAACGGCGCGTAGGCCTCGCGCGGCTCGTTCGTCTCGTGCTCGACGCCTGCCCGTGCCGCAGCGCGAGCTCGCTGCGCGGGTACACCGCCGAATGCGCGTGGAACCGTGAGCCCACCATGAAGATCACGCACGGTCCGTCGCCGGCTCCGACGAACGCGTGCTCGGTGCCGGCCGGGCAATGGACGAAGTCCCAGCCACGAGCCGGAACTCGGACGCCTTCAGCTTCGCCTCGGGTACCACTGCCGTACCGTAACGCGGAGCCGGTCCGCGAGACTACAAGACATGACACAGAGAGCAACATTCGCAGCCGGATGCTTCTGGGGCGTCGAGTCGGCGTTCCGGCGCATCCCCGGCGTCACCGCCACCCGCGTCGGTTACTCCGGCGGGCACACGGAGGATCCTTCCTACTACGACGTCTGCAGCGACACGACCGGTCACGCCGAGGCGGTCGAGGTCGAGTTCGACCCCGAGCAGGTCTCCTACGAGGAGCTCCTCGCCGTCTTCTGGGCAAACCACGACCCGACGACGCCGAACCGGCAGGGGCCCGACGTCGGCAGCCAGTACCGCTCCACGATCTTCTTCCACTCGCCCGAGCAGGAGGAGGCGGCGCTGAAGACCAAGGCGGCGGTCCAGGCGGCGCTGCCGGTCCCGGTCGCCACCGAGGTCGTCCCGGCGCAGACTTTCTACGAGGCCGAGGACTACCACCAGCAGTACTTCGAGAAGCAGGGCCGCACGAGCTGCCACGCAGACCTGCGGGTCACGGCGGCGTAAGCACGTAGGCACGGCCGAAGGCGTGCCTACGTAAGGGGTCTGCCCCTGCGGGTCAGACCCCTCGGCGGTCGGCCCGGCGCAGCCGGCCCGGCTCGACCTCAGGGCCCCGGCTCCTCCTCGGCGACCGCGACCACGGGTCCGCGCCTGCGCGGCCCGCGAAGGTCGCGCAGGCGCGCCAGCGCCAGCGCGGTCGCGGTCAGTCCGGCCGCACCTGCGACCGCGAACGCGAGCGTCGTCCCTCCGACCGAGGCGAGCCACCCGGCCAGGAGGCCGCCGATCGGCGAGAGCCCGGCGAAGGCGAACAGGTAGAGGCTCAGCACCCGCCCGCGCAGGTGGTCCGGGGCGGTCAGCTGAAGGATCGACTGGCTGTTCGCCGTCCAGGTCGAGAAGCAGAAGCCGATCGCGAGCAGAAGGACGGCGGCGACCGCCTCGTTCCGAACCGGCGCGAGCAGCAGCATTGCGCTGCTGAAGCCGGCCGCGCCGAGGATGACCGCGCGCCAGCTGGCCCGGCTCATCGCCGCGGCGCCGAGCGCGCCGAGCAGGGCACCGACTCCGAAGCATGCGAACAACACGCCGAAGACAGCGGCGCCCGCGTGGAGCGTTGTCGAGGCGAGCACCGGCAGCAGCACGCGGAAGTTGAACCCGGTCGCCGCGACGACCGTCGTGATCGCGAGGACGAGCAGCACCTCCGGCGTGCGCCGCGCATACGCGAGGCCCTCGCGGATCGCGACGCCCGCCCTTGCCCGCGTTCGTCCCTCGAGCGAGTACAGCTCCGAGGGCCGCATCAGCAGCAGCCCGGTCAGCACGGCCAGAAACGAGGCCGCGTTGAACGCGAAGCACCAGCCGAGGCCGGCTGCCGCGATCAGGACGCCGCCGATCGCGGGTCCGACGATCCGGCCGGCGTTGAAGAGGCTCGAGTTCAGCGCGACGGCGTTCGGCAGCTCGTCGCGGCCGACCAGCTGGAACGTCAGTGCGTGGCGGTTCGGCGCGTCGAACACGAGCGCCGCCCCGCCGAGAAAGGCGAGCACGAAGTAGGGCCAGACCTCGCCCACCCCGGAGAACGCGAGCGCCGCGAGCCCGGCGGCGACGAGGAGTGACCCGGTCTGCGTGACGATCACCGTGCGGCGGTTGTCGAGCCGGTCGGCGAGCACTCCCGAGTGCAGCCCGAAGAGCATGAACGGCGCGTAGCGCGCGAAGACCAGCAGACCGACGTAGACCGGCGAGTGGGTCAGCCCGAGGATCAGCCACGGCAGCGCCGTATCCTGCATCCACGTCCCGCTGACCGAGACGATCTGGCCGAAGAAGTAGAGGCGGTAGTTGCGGTGCTTGCGGATGCTCGAGAACGTCCGCGAGTTCAACGCGAGGAGTGCGGCGGTCATGCCTCGTCCTCGACGAGCCGGGAGAGCGCCTCGATCGCACGGTCGACGGCCGCGAGCTCGGTCGGAGACAGCCCTTCGAGCCGCTCGGCCAGCCACGCCGTCCGGCGGCGCCTGACCGAGCGCAGCGCCCGAACACCCTTCGGCGTCAGCGCGAGACGGATCCGGCGCGCATCCTCGGTCGAGCGCGTCCGCAGGACGAAGCCGGCCTTCTCCATCCGGTCGAGGTAGCGCGTCATCGCCGGCGCGGACACGCCCTCACGTGCCGCGAGCTCGCGCACGCCGAGCTCCGGATGCAACCGGATCTGGGCGAGCAGCGACGCCTGTCCACCGGTGATCCCCTCGGCGTGCGCCTCGCGGCGCAGATGGCGGTTGAGGTGGAGGAGAACCGGGCGCAGTCGATTCGCAAGCTCGACGGAATCGACTACGACCACAGGCATTTCGTTACCTATGGTAACGAATTCCTGTCGTCCCGCGGCGGCCCGACGAGTTACCTGGTTAGGTGCCGACGGCCGGTGTTCAACCGCGGCAGAGCCGGACGGCCTCGGCGTAGGCTGCCTCGTCGCTCTCGCCGCCCCAGACGCCGCCGACCTTGAAGTCGGGCTCCCCGATCAGGATGCCGTCGGCACGCTCGTAGAACTCCTTCACGTTGTCGAGCCCGATGCCGCTGCCGATCAGCACGGGCAGCTCGACCGCGGCCTTGACCGTGTCGAGCCGCTCCCAGGTGGGCGGGATCGGGCTGCGCGGGCCGGAGACGATCACCGCGTCGACGCCGCCACGCTCGGCAAGGTCCTGCGCGGCGTACTCGATCGGGACGTCGAAGAGCGGGTGCGCGTGCTTGACATGGACGTCGCCGAAGATCAGCACCTCCGAGCCGAGCGCACGGCGGAGCCGTGCGAGCTCGGCGGCGCAGCCCTGGATGATTCCCTGGTCGGTGACGTAGGCGCCGATGACGACGTTGCAGCGGATGAAGTCGGCACCGCAGACCTCGGCGACCGAGAGCGCATCGGTGCAGGCGTTGCGGAGGATGTTGACGCCGACGTGCATCGAGGTCGCGCGGCGCACCTCGGTGACGAGAAGCGCCATCGCGGCGACGGTTGCCGCCGGGACGTGGTCGCGCAGCAGCGGGACGTCGCCGACGTTCTCGACGATGCAGGCATCGAGGCCCGCCGCCTCGAGCTTCTCCGCCTCCGAGAGCGCGAAGGCGACGAGCTCGTCCATCGTCTGGTCGTGCTGGGGCGCGCCGGGGAGCGCCGGCATGTGAATCATCCCGAGGATGGGTTTCTTCGCGACCAGCTCGCGCACGAGGCGATCCTACGCGCCGATGAGTGCGATCGCCCCGAGGCGTCTCAGCTGGCGGCAGCCAACATGGAGGCAGAGATGGGCAACATCGTCGTTATCGCAGTTCGTCACGCTGGACGGAGTCTTCGGGGATCCGGGCGGCGCGGAGGGATTCGAGCGCGGCGGCTGGGCGCTCAGAGGTCGTAACCGGATCGCTCTCCGCGCGTCAGGAGCCCGAGGACGGCGCACTCCGTGAGCGTGGCCTGGTCGGTAGTCCGTTCCGTCCTAGTCGGCATCGGAATAAGCATCCACCGCTTCTCACCGTCGTCTCAGGTCGGGCTTGTACGGTGGGCGGCCGCAGACCACGACCGCGAAGGAGAGCCGTGTCCATCGAACCTGACCATCCAACGCTCAGCCGGGGCGCGCTGATCAAGGCCGCCGGCGGCGCCGGGCTCGCTGTTGCCTTCGGCGCGCGCGCCCTCGACGCGCTCGGAGCCGACGCAGCGACGACTGCCACCTGCGTGCTCACACCCGAAGTCACCGAGGGCCCGTACTGGATCGACAACAAGTTCACGCGGCGCGACATCCGCGAGGAAAAGCCCGGCCCGCCGGTCGTCCTGCAGCTCACGATCGTGAACGCGAAGACGTGCAAGCCGATCAGGGGCGCGGACCTGGAGATCTGGCATTGCGACGCTTCCGGCAAGTACTCCGGCTTCGACGCGGGCTCATCGGGCGGCGGGCCGGGCGGCGGCGGGCCCACGTCCGCTACGCGTTACCTGCGCGGCCATCAGCGCTCGAACGCGGCCGGCGTCGCGACCTTCGTCACGATCTTTCCCGGCTGGTACCCGGGCCGGACGCCGCACATCCACATGAAGGCACACATCGACAACGACAGGGTCGTCCATACCGGCCAGCTGTTCTTCAACGAGGCGATCACGGCGGCCGTGTACAAGCAGCCGCCGCACTCGAGCCACGGCTCTTACGACACGCCGCACGCCCGCGACATGATCTTCGCCCAGGCCGGCGGCTCGCGGGCGGTCGTCGCGCTCTCGAAGCGCCCACGTGGCGCGAAGGGCTACCTCGGCAGGATCGTGATCGGGGTCGCGGCGGCGTAACCGTCGCTCAGTCTGCGCGCGAAAGGAAGCGCGCGACCTCTCCGGCGTCGGCGACGAGCGCCCGCCGCTCCGCTGGGTTCAACGGCGCGAAGGGCTGTTCGATCGCGACCACGCCTTGGCGCAGGCTCCAGGTCGCGACCGCGCGAGCGCCCACGTATGCAAAGGGCCGGTAATGGGCTTCCGCGACGTTGCTGCGCGGGTAGTGCTCGAGCAGCGGCTCGCGCGAGCGCCAGCCGACGAGCAGCGGGTCCCACCGGTCGAGCAGGCACGCCCGGGGCGAACCAGCAGGGACCCCATTTTTGAGCGTCAGGAGACCGTCGTCACGCTGGACAAGCTCGGTAGCGATCGCCTTCAGCCCCTGTCGGACGTCCCGAAGCGGCAGCCCGGCCCACTTCGCCAGATCGTGCTCGCCGGCCGGTGCGTGGCCCGTGAGATACCGGCGGGCGAGCTCCCCGAGCGCGCGCCCGCGCGCGACCGCACGGGGTCGACCGATCCAGTCGCCGGCCAGAACGTACGCATGCTTGCCCCCGACCAGCGGACCGCGAAGCGCGACGCAGCGCAGGCAGGCGAGCATGAGGAGATGGACGAGCGCCTGTCCGGCGGTCGGGACGCCCACTGCCTCCACGCGAGCGCGAACCTCGTCACGGGTCAGCGGTCCCTCCTCCGTCAACGCACGCTCAATTGCCGCGACCCCGCGCTCGGCTGCGCGGGCCGTGACGCCGGTCTGAGCGAGGCGGCGGACGTTGCCTGTGAAGAGCGGCGGCGTCGTCAGCTCGTGCAGCCACCAGTAGTCCTCGCTTCGGACGAGCTGCAGGGTGCCGCGGTTCAGCCAGCCGACCACCAGCGTCCGCTCCTCGGTGAGAGCGCAATCGACATCGGCGGCTGAGAGGCCACTCGTGCGCGCGCGGATCGCCAGGCGCGCGCTGCGCAAATCCTGCGCCTGTACCGCCAGAAGGTGTCTGCAGACCGTGACCGCGTCGGCCGCCGGGTTGTCGGCGAGAAGCTGGGTCGCGAACCGCTCTGCCGAGACGTCGGCGGTCACACCGGAGCGTTCGAGAGACTCTTCGCTCAATCGAGCCCGGCGAGCTCCCTTGCAACACGCGCTCCCACGGGACGAAGACGTCCTCGAAGACCGTCAGCGTTTCGATCATCTTCCGCCCGGAGGAGATCGGCTGCGTGAACGGGTCGTCGGTGCGCTGCAGGAAGTCCGAACAGAAGAGCTTCAGGCGGGGTCGCGACCGGGACCGCGAAGGCGACCGCCCAGTCCTCCTCGCCCGCTGGACTCGACGCGCGCGTAGGCGTCGGTTCCGTGCGTGACGCGGTGGAGCGCGAAGAGCGCATCCCTCGAAGTCGAGCGTGCCGTGCCGGGCGGCGAGCCCGAGCTCGGGGTGGGCGACGACGTCCTCGACCCGCTCGCCGCGGTAGTAGACCTCGCGACCGTCGCGGAGTCCCTCCAGGTATTCCTCTGCCGAGCGCATCAGGGGGAGCCTACGGCGTCAGGGCAGGGCGTCACCAGCGATCGGCGCGCTCGACTGCACGGGCGAGCTCGACGCGCGACGAGACGCCGACCTTACGGAAGATGTTCCGCAGGTGCGTCTCTACCGTCTTCTTGCTGAGGAAGAGCTCGGCGGCGATCTCGGGGTTCGTCTTGCGGTCGACGACCAGGCGCGCGAGCTGGAGCTCACGCTCGGTTAGAGAGGCAATACCCGCCTCGTCGGCCTTGCCCGGCCGCGTGCGGCGGTGGATGTGGTGGCCGAGCTTTCGCAGCTCGCGTTCCGCCTCGTCGCGGTAGCGGAGCGCGCCGCGCGCCTCGAACTCTCGGGCCGCGTGCTCCAGCTC
>JBKPSO010000286.1:0-6828 GCA_046735055.1 Actinomycetota bacterium | reverse complement strand
GGTCAGATAGCGGGCGGTGTTCGTGTAGGCGACTGCGGCCGTGCGCTCGCTCGGGTCGACGACCGCGACGACGAATGCCTAGGCGAGGAGCCAGCGGGGCGAGGTGCCCGCGATCGCGATCAGGGCGCCGGCGAACCCGGCGAGGGTCGCGACCGTGTTGTACGTCCCGAAGAGGCGGGTCGGGTCGGAGCCGGTGTCCGGAAGCATCGCCTGCTCGAGGGTCGTGAACAGGCCGGACTCGACGACCTCGGCCGAGAGCGTGCCGGTCAGCCCGACGAGCACGAGCGCGGGCAGCCAGTCGGTGAAGGCGAAGACCGTTCCGGCGACCGCCATCGCGGCGAGCAACAGCCGGTAGCAGCGCCGCCGGCCGATGCGGTCGCCGTACCTCCCGAGCAAGACCGAGACGAGCGCCGTCCCGGTCAGCATCGCGACCAGAACGACGCCGGCCTGTGTGCCCGAGAGGCCGCGACGGGCCAGCGACGACCCGATCACCACGGCGCCCAGGCCGTACACGACCGCGCGTGCCGCCTGGACCGCGATGATCCGCCTTGCGTCCGGACGGAGCCCCCGCACGGCTAGGCGGCCGCGTACGCGACCGCGCCGCTCTCGACCTCGTGCCGGCACCAGGCGTAGAGCGCGTCGTACACGGGCAGCGAGAGCTCGAGCTGCCGGTAGTCACCGAGGTCGAGGAGATGGAAGCCCTCGGCGACGGCGAGCAGCCCGCGTGACTGCGGCGTCGCGTCGCGATCCTCGGCGACGTCGGCCCCGTGGACGACGCGCGCCAGCAGCCTCAGCGCCGGGTCGTCGAGCCCGTGCTCCTCGACGAGCACCTCGAACGAGCAGAGCCCGTCCCGGTGCGTGTACCGAGCACCGGGCGCGTCGTAGGAGTGCGCCCCCTCCCGCTCGGCGGCTTCCAGCACCTCGTCCGCCGGGACGTACAGGAACTCCGCCTCCGGATCGATGAAGTTCTTGATCAACCACGGACAGGCGATCCGATCGGTCTTCGGCCGCTCGCGTGTCACCCATTTCATCTCGGTCTCCCTTCGTGGATTGGCTCAGGACGGCTTTCGCCCGAGGAGGAGCGCCTGCCGCTTGTACTCGTAGAGGCCGTCGAACAAAGGCGCGGTCAGCACGAGCAGCTGCTCGTCGTCGACCGTGAGCGAGAGGCCGCGGACCAGGACGTCGAGTCCCGAGGCCTCCGGCGCGTCGTACCGCTCGTCCTCGAGATCTGCGTCGTGGACGATCTTTGCGATCTCCCACAGGATCGGGTCGGCGAGCTCGTAGCGGTGCAAGAACGTCTCGAAGCTGCACTCGCCGCCGTGGTGCGAGAGCTCGGCGTCCCGGATGTCGAACGGCGTGGCGTCCGCCGGTACGTCCTCGGGGTCGTCAACGAACACGAAGTCGGGCTCGTCGTCCAGGAAGCGGCGGATCAACCACGCGCACGCCGCCCGATCGACATGACAGCCTCTCCGCGTTGCCCACCTCATCACACCGGCTCCTCGACCAGCCGGGCGAGCTCGTCCACGGCCCGCTCCGCGCGCTCCCGGGCTGCGGTCGGAAAGTAGTCCCGATCCTGGATCCGCCGCAGCTCACGCCGCAGCCGCGCCAGCGAACGCCGGCGCGCCCCTGGGGAGGCAGCGCCGAGACCCTCGGCCTCCTCGATCAGGTTCTCGTACTCCGCCGCGACGGCGGCCGCCATCGCCGCGACGAGCTCCCGCTCCTGGCGGCGGCCGGCGAGCGTCCCGTGCCAGACGGCGGCCTCACCTCCGGCCTCGACGATCTCGCCGGCGAGCCAGTCGAACCGCTCTCGGTTTCGGGGATCCAGGGGCAGGGCCACGAGCCCGTCGAGCAGTTGTGCCGCTCCCAGCCGGCGCAGCCTCCGCCAGACTGCGATCCGCGGGGTCGACGGCTCGCGGGGCAGCCTGTACGCGAGCAGCACCCAGTCAACCCGCCCGGTCGATTTGGAAACCACGGTTGCATTATTCCTGAACGGCGTGAGGTTGGAAAGGCGAGCCGCGCGGCGCCGCCGTGGACGGCTCGGCTTCCTTCGTCGCGAGCAGCACCGCGCCGGCGACGACCCCGGCGAAGGCGACGATCCGGACGGCGCCGATCCATCCGGACGGCAGCGGCTCGTGGAACAGCACCATCCCGGCGAGGATCGGCAGCGCGTTCGTCAGCAGCGTCGACAGGCCCGCGGTGGTCAGCGCGCTCCCCTGCTGGAACGCGGCCTGGAGGACGGCCGTCCCGGACGCGTAGAAGACGATCAGGCAGGCGAGGAAGGCGTAGTTCTCGATCCCACCCGAGACGGCCATCTTCGTCGACACGTCGCCGGCGGCAAAGAGGATCCCGGAGGCGATCCCCCACGCCGGCCCGCGGCCGATCGCGCGCGCGAGCGGCAGCGCGCACGCCACCGCCCCTCCGGCCGAGGCCGCGAGCCAGACGCCGACCCAGCCGTAGGTCGCGCCCGTCCCCTCGCTGTGGGTGGAGAGCAGCGAGAGGCCGAGCAGCGCGAGGCCGACGACGGACACCGCGGCGCCGATCCGCTCGCGCCGGGTGAGCGGAACGTGCGTGATCCGCGCCGACATGACCGCGAGGATCCCGATCCCGCCGGCAGCGGTCGCCTGGACGAGAGACAGCGGCGCGAGCGCGAGCGCGACGACGTAGAGCACGAACCCGGCCACCTGAACTCCGATCCCGAGGAGCCAGCGCTTCTGTGTGAGCAGCGAGCGCAGCGACGCAATCGGCCGGCGCAGCGAGAGCGGCGGCGCTCGCGACGAGACGTCGTGCTGCAACAGGTAGCCGAGGTTCTGCAAGCAGGCCGAGACGAGCGTCAGCACCAGCGCAAGCGCGATCTGCATGTGCGCTCCTTACCAGGTCACGGCAGACCGCGCCCGGCCGGTCGCCTTCGACCACGGCGCCTCGTTTCACCCCGATGTCCAAGGCAGCCCAGCATCCGACGTCAACTTCGGCGCCGTGTACGCGCCCGACACCACACAGAACCATCCGAACATGCCGGGGCTCTTTCACTTCTGGCTCGAGCGCGGCTTCGACACCAGCCGGTACCCCGACGGCGGGTACGTGCTAGAGGTGGAGGCGAGCGACGTCCGTGACAATCATCGCACCGGCAGCCTCGCCGTCAGGCTCGTCAACGGGAAGTAGAACGTTTGACGAGAAGGCCGAGTAGGGTCGCAACTCGATTGGCAGGCAAAGCCAGACCATCAGCAGGTGAGATGGAGCGCGGCCGCCGTTCGGGTGGGATCGAGATGCTCGAAGAGACGGACGGCCTCGCCGGTCGGGACCGCGTCGACCTCGATTCCCCGCCGGCGGAGCGCCTGGAGCGCGCCCGGATCGGGCTCCAGCCTCCCGTACGCGCCGGTGCCGATCACGAGCCGAGCGGGCAGCTCATCGAGAACCTCGTCGAGGTCCTCGAGGACGAGCCCGTGTCCCTCGCGGCGCCGCCAGCCGGACACGACGCGGCTGGGGAGCACGATCACGTCCCGGCGGTGCACCTCACCGTCGACGAGCACCCGGCCGAACTCGTAGCCCTCGATTCTGGTCATGCCCCGAGAGTAGCGCCGCTTAGCGTCGTGCAGCTGTTCGAGCGGGTGGCCGGCGAGTAGCGGCCCTGGAACACTTCGAGGATGCGGATCACGCCGAATGCCCCGTTGCCACGCGCGAGGCCTGTGCTCGTCCCCGGGCGATCCGCGCGCACGCGGAGGCGGTGGCCGTGGGCGCTCGGCGGCGTGGCGCTCGTCGTGGTGGCAGCACTCGCGTTCGTCCTTTTCGCCTGGCCGAGCGGCGGGCTCCGCGTCAACGGAGTGGGGCTGCCGCAGGTGCAGCGGGCGCGCCTTGCGGGCGGGCTCGTGCGCGTTTCCCTACGGGCCGCAAACGGGGCGTCGATCCCGGTCAGATTGCGCCACGACGGCACGCTCTGGCCGACACGTCGCGTAGTGCCGGGGACCCGCCTCGTCGCGGAGGCCGTTTTCCGCCGGCCGGGCTGGATCGGCTGGCTCGCCGGGCGCACCCAGACGGCGCGGCTGGAGCTCATGGCGCCGAGCGCACGCGTCTCGGAGCGCTGGCCGCGGGTGGCGGCCGGAGCGCCACTGCGGGTGAGCTTCGACCGGGCCGTGCGCGAGGTCGTATTGACCGGTGTCCGCCCAGCTCGGACGCTGCACCTGCCGCATCCCACTCGCACCGTCGTGCTCGGCCGGCTCGGCGCGGCAGGCTCGGTCGGCGTCAGCGCCGTCCCGCAGCCGTGGGAGCGGCTGCCGCCCCCGACGACCGTTACCTGGTTCCCGCCCGGTAAGGGCGCGATGCTACTTGCGTCGCCGAAGCCCGGCTCGCAGCTCGGTCCGACCACGCCGCTTCGCCTGCGATTCTCGGAGCCGGTCGCGCGCGTGCTGCACGGGCGGATGCCCTCCCTCGAGCCAAGCACGCCCGGACGCTGGCGGAGGGTCGACGCCCACACGGTCGAGTTCGTGCCCCGGGGCTACGGCTTCGGCCTTGACGGGCACGTGCAGCTGAAGCTCCCCGTCCACGTCGAGCGGATCGGAGCCGCCCGCAGGCCGACCCGGACGATCACCTGGGCGACACCGGTGGCCTCCGAGCTCCGGCTCGAGGAGCTGCTCGCCCTGCTCCGGTACCTACCGCTGCGCTGGACGGCGACCAGGGCCGATGCGGCGAGAACGGTCTCGAGCCAGCTCGCAGCCGCCGTCCATCCCCCCACCGGCCGATTCACCTGGCGCTATCCGAACACCCCGACCCCGCTCGTCGATCTCTGGCACCCGGGTCGCTACAACGCGATCGTCCGCGGCGCCGTCATGGCCTTCGAGAACGAGCACGGCCTGACCGTCGACGCGTTCGCCGGCCGTCGCGTCTGGCAGGCGCTGATCGCCGACGTCATCGCCGGCAAGCCCCGCGCCGGCGGATACAGCTACGTCTATGTGCACTCGGCCGTCCCGCAGTCGCTGAACCTCTGGCACGACGGGCGGGTCATCCTCAGCTCCCCGGGGAACACGGGCGTGCCGGCCGCTCCCACCCAGCTCGGCACCTTTCCGGTCTTCGAGCACATCCCGGTCGGCACGATGAGCGGCACGAACCCGGACGGCTCGTACTACCACGACCCCGGGATCCAGTACATCAGCTACTTCAACCGCGGCGACGCGATCCACGCGTTCAACCGGGCGTCCTTTGGCACGCCACAGAGCCTCGGCTGCGTCGAGCTCCCACTGGCAGCCGCGGCGAAGGTCTGGCCGTACACGCCGATCGGCACGCTCGTCACGGTCGAGCGCTGAAGGAGCTCCGGCGGCTACTGGGGCGGGCCGGCCACCGGCCGGATCGTCCCGGTATGCGTGATTCCGCGCTGATCGGACCAGCGCAGGCGCAGGATGTCTCCGGGCGAGGTGCGGATGAGCAGCTCGATCAGCGGAGTGCGCGAGGCGACGGTGCGCCCGCCGAGGCCGGTGATCACGTCCCGGTGACGAGGCCTGCCTTGTCGGCGGGCGAGCCGGAGAGAACGCGGGCGACGAATGCGCCGTCGCCACGTTCGGGACAGCGCGAAGGCCCGCACTTGCGCGGGCCTTCGCGTGAGACAGAGCCACCGACGAGCGTGCCGTGCCGAGCTGGTGTGGCGTCGGCGCTCAGTGCGGGATGATCAGCACGTCTATCGGGAAGTACTGCGGTGCCCCGCCTTCAGGTGGCGGGCCGCCCATGACCTCTCCGAGCGCCGGGCCGAGCTTCTCTTGCATGAAGCGATCGAAGGCCTCGCGCGACTCCCAGATGTCGTAGACGTAGTAGCCCTGCTCGCCCTGACCGGCGCTGTGGACGATCAGCCCCTCCGGCGCCTCGTCTTCCCGCATGGGGGAGGCGTGCCCAAACATCTTCTCGGTGACGTCGTCGTAGACCTGCTTCGTGAACTCGGGCGCTGCCGTCAGGATTCCAACCGCCATCTCGCCTCCCTTTAATTTCGTGGACGCCGTATTCTAGGCCGCTTGGGCACTCACCCGAGAACGGCCGAACTAGAAAGGCCCTGAGTCCTAGCCGAGCCGGAATATCCGGTCGGCGTTCTCGTAGAAGAGCGCCCGCTGCTCGGGCTCGCTGAGGTCGGAGACGAGCTCGGCGTAGGCGTCCAGCACGTCGCCGTACGACGAGAAGAGCCTGTCCACCGGCCAGTTCGTGCCGAAGAACGACCGTTCCGTGCCCCAGGCCTCGATGCACTCGAGCACCCAGGGCCGCAGGGAGTCGACCGTCCAATCGTGGTCGCACATGCCGAGCCCGGAAATCTTCACGACGGTATTCGGCAGTGCGGCCAGCTTGCGCATGCCGTCTCTCCACTGCTCGAAGTACTCCTTGTCCCGCCGGCGCGGGAAGCCGGCGTGGTCGACGCAGTAGGTGATCCGGGGGTGGCGCTCGACCAGGCCGGCGGCATCCTCCATCACCTCGACCATCGGGTCGTCGCAGCAGATCAGGTCCTGCTCAGCAAGCAGTGCGAAGCCGCGTTCCCAGTCCTCGCTGGTGAGATAGTCGTCGTAGCGGAGGTCGCGGATACCGCAAACGTTGGCGTACTGCTTGTGGCGGCGGGTAGTCTCGCCCGCGTCCGGGCCCGCGAGGTCTACGTAGGCGACAATGCCCTGCGGGACGCCCAGCCGGTCGGCGAATGCCTGGAGCCACTTCGTCTCCTCGACCGTGTCCTCGATGCCGAGCGCAGCCTGGACATGAATGACGTTGCGAACGTTCTGGTAGCGCGTCTCAGCAAGGAAGTCGTCCGCCCAGTAACGGGTCGTCTTGATCGCCCCGTAGTCTCCGAGCTGCGGGTGCTCGGCCTCCGGG
>JBKPSO010000285.1:0-4756 GCA_046735055.1 Actinomycetota bacterium | reverse complement strand
CGCCTACGCCGACCTGTTCCGCGGGGTGCCGACGATCCTCGTGATCCTGATGCTCGGCTTCGGCATGCCTGCCCTCAATCTCTCGTGGATGCCTACCTCGGAGACGTTCTGGGGGATCGTCGCGCTCGTCCTCGTCTACACGGCGTACGTCTCCGAGGTGTACCGGGCCGGGCTCGAGTCCGTGCACCCGAGCCAGGATGCGGCCGCGCGCTCGCTCGGCCTCTCCCGCCGGCAGGCGCTCCAGTACGTGATCGTCCCGCAGGCGGTGCGGCGCGTGATCCCGCCGCTCCTGAACGACTTCATCGGCCTCCAGAAGGACACGGCTCTCGTCAGCGTGATCGGCGCGGTCGAAGCGCTCCAGCAGGCGTCGATCGAGGAGCAGGCCAGTTTCAACTTCACGCCCTACGTCGCCGCCGCGGTCCTTTTCGTCGCGATCACGATCCCGCTCACGCGCTTCACGGACTACCTCCTCGTCCGCGAGCGCTCGCGGCGGCAGGTTGCGGGTGTCGCGACATGAGCGCCGCGCTCGTCCTCGAGAACGTGCACAAGTCGTTCAACGACCACGAGGTGCTGAAAGGCATTGATCTCGCGGTCGCGGAGCACGAGGTCGTCTGCCTGATCGGCGCCTCGGGCTCCGGCAAGTCGACGCTGCTGCGGTGCGTGAACCTGCTCGAGCCGATTGACGAGGGACGGATCGTCGTCGGCGACCGGGAGATCACCGCGCCGGGGGTCGACGTCAACGCGGTGCGACGCGGGATCGGGATCGTCTTCCAGGCGTACAACCTGTTCCCGCACATGACGGTGCTCGCCAACGTCACGCTCGGGCCGCGGAAGGCGCTGAAGCTTCCCCGCGGGCAGGCGGAGGCCGAGGCGCTGGAGCTGTTGCAGCGGTTTGGCCTGGCCGGCCGGCGCGAGGACTACCCCGATCGCCTGTCCGGCGGCCAGCAGCAGCGCGTCGCGATCCTGCGCGCGCTGGCGATGAAGCCGAAGCTGCTGCTGCTCGACGAGGTGACGAGCGCGCTCGACCCGGAGCTCGTCGGCGAGGTGCTCGCGCTGGTACGCGAGCTGGCGCAGAGCGGGATGACGATGGTCGTCGCCACGCACGAGATGGGCTTCGCCCGCGAGCTCGCCGACCGCGTCTACTTCCTCGACGCAGGCCGGATCCTCGAGAGCGGGCCTCCGGCCGAGATCTTCTCGGCGCCGAAGGAGCCGCGGACCCAGCAGTTCCTCGCGCGGATCGTGGCGGCCGGGCGGCTGGACTCGCCTTTCGGCGCGTCGGCGGGCTAGAGCCCGGCGAGGCTGCAGCACATTCAGCGCGCCATGGTGACCTTGGAGAGCCCGCGCGGGCGGTCCGGGTCGAGGCCCTTCGCCCGCGCGACGGCGCCGGCGAAGAGCTGGCCGGCAACGACCGAGAGGAGGGGAGCGAGCAGGGGGTGCGGTGGCCTCGGGACCGGCAGCCGGTACTGCGCGTCGGCGATCGCCGCAGCGGCCGGGCCGCTGGCGATCAGCGTCGCGCCCGCCTCGCGGACTCGCGCGGAAGCCTCGACGACGACATCGAGCGACTCGTCGTCGGTGGCGACTGCCCACACCGGAAAGAGCGGGTCGAGCGCAGCGACAGGGCCGTGGGAGAGGTCCGTCGCGGTCAGCGGCTCGGCCGCGATCTGGCAGGTCTCGAGCAGCTTCAGCGCGATCTCGCGCGCGGTCGCGAACTCGGGCCCCCGACCGATCACGAACATCCGCCCGACCGAGGCAAACGGAACCGCGATCGAGGCGGCCGTGCGCTCGAGCACCGGCAGGTGCCGCTCGAGCTCAGCTGCCGTCTGCTCCAGACCGGAGGCGACCTCGTCGCCGCGCCCGCCGAGCTCGCCGGCGGTGAGCGCGAGCGCGGCGAGCGTGGTCAGGTAGGTCTTCGTCGCCGCGACGGCGTGCTCGTCGCCGGCTGCGAGCGGCAGCACTGCGTCGGCCGCTTCCGCGAGCGCGGACGCGGGATCGTTCGTGACGGCGATCGTGAAGGCCCCCTTGCGCCGCGCGCGCGTCACGTACTCGAGCACGTCCGGCGTGCGCCCGGACTGCGAGAGCGCGACCACAGTCGAGGCGGCCAGGTCGAGCTTGGCGTCGTAGTAGACGGTCAGGCTGATCGAGTCGCGGATCGCCGTTCGGTCGGCGAGCAGGCCGAAGGCGTAGACGCCGTACGAGGCGGCGTTGTCCGAGGAGCCGTGGCCGACCATGCGGACGAGCCCGGAAGGAGCAGCCGACGCCACCGCCGCGTACTGCGCGCGGTGCTCCAGCAGCCGCCGGAGCGCGGCCGGCTGCTCGCGGATCTCGGCAAGGAATTGCGCGCCTGGTTCTGCCATCGGCTCAGGCAGCGACATGGGCCTCTCCCCCGACGAGCACACGCTCGATCTCGAGCTCCTCGCTGAGGACGACGACATCCGCCGGCGCGCCGATCTCGATCCGCCCCGCGTCCGCTCCGACGACGCGGGCGGGCACGGCGGTCCCCGCGTTCAGCGCGTCACCGAGCGGTACGCCGAGGGCATGGAGGTTGCGGACCGCCTCGATCATCGTCAGCACGCTGCCGGCGAGCACGCCGTCGTCCCGGCGTACGACGCCGTCCCGCACCTCGACGGCGATGTCGCCGAGGCGGAAGGAGCCGTCGCCGCTCACACCGGCTGCGGCGACGGCGTCGGTGACGAGCGCGAGCCGGCCCGCGGCGGCGCGCCAGACCAGGCGCACCGTGTCCGGGGCGAGGTGCACCCCGTCGAGGATGAT
The DNA here is from genome assembly GCA_046735055.1 of Actinomycetota bacterium. Lineage (GTDB taxonomy): Bacteria > Actinomycetota > Thermoleophilia > Gaiellales > Gaiellaceae > DATBLE01. The sequence goes on along the minus strand of JBKPSO010000285.1, from coordinate 1,987 downwards.
CTGGACGACGACGTCGGGCCGCGCGAGTGCGACGCCGGCCACGCCGGGATCCCGGTGCGTGAACGGCCGCATCGCGTTGAAGAGGTGCGTGACGGTGCCGACCCCGCGGTCGAACGCTGCATTCGCCTCTTTCGCCGTCGCGTCGGTATGCCCGGCGGAGACCGTCACCCCGCGGGCGACGAGCAGGTCGACGAGCTCGAGCGCTCCGGGCAGCTCCGGCGCGAGCGTGTAGAGCCGCACCGGTCCCGCGGTCAGCAGACGCTCGAGCAGGGCCGTGTCCGGATCCCGACGTGCGGAGGGCGGGTGGGTGCCGAGCCGCCGCGGGGAGAGGAACGGGCCTTCGACGTGCGCACCGAGGATCCGCGGGCCCCGGCCCCCTTCCTGGATCTCGGAGAGCGCGGCGAGCAGCCGCTCCTCGGGGGCCGTGATCAGCGTGGGCAGGTACGCCGTCACGCCGGACTCGAGCAGCGCGACGCCGGCCCGCGCGTACCCGTCGGTGTCGGCGTCGAGGAAGTCGACGCCGCCGAAGCCGTTTACCTGCAGGTCGACGAAGCCGGGAGACGCGATGCCGCGGCCGTTCACCGACGGCAGCCCGTAGCCGGCGATCAGGCCGTCCTCGACCTCGACGTCGCCGGGCACGATCTGCCTGTCGACGAGCGCGGCTCGGACGCCCAGCCTCACGTCGTCTCCAGGGCGCGCCGGACGACGCCGCCCGCCTCGGCGAGCCTCCCGCGCGCCGCAGCGGCGTCGAGACCCGTGAGCAGCGAGACGACGGCGACCTTCGCGTCCCCACCGGCGGCGGCGAGCGCGTGCTCGACCTCGCCGTTGGACGCACCTGTCGCCTGCGCGACGATCGAGCGCGCGCGCGCCCGTAGCTTCTCGTTCGCCGGGTCGAGGCCGACCAGTAGGTTGCCGTAGGTCTTCCCGAGCCTGATCATCGAGACCGTCGAGAGCATGTTCAGGACGAGCTTCTGCGCCGTTCCGGCCTTGAGCCGCGTCGAGCCGGCCAGGACCTCGGCGCCGACGGGCACGCAGACCTCGTGGTCCGCGATCGCGGCGACCTCGGAGCCCTCGACGCAGACGACGCAGCCCGTGAGTGCCCCGCCCGCCCGCGCTGCCTCCAGCGCGCCGCGGACGTACGGCGACCGGCCGCTTGCGCTGATCCCGACCACGGCGTCGGCGGCGGAGACGCCGAGCGCCTCGACCGCCCGGCCGCCCGCGGCAGCGTCGTCCTCGTCCGCGTCCTGTTCCGCCGCGACCGCGAGCACGACATCGCCGGCCGAGAACGTGGGGCCGCACTCGGCGGCGTCGAGCGCGGCGAGGCGCCCGGACGAGCCCGCGCCGGCGTAGACGAGCCGGCCGCCCTGGCGCAGCCGCACGACGACGGCGTCGATCAGCGCCGTGATCCCCGCCGACGCACCGGCGACCGCCGCGGGAACGGTCGCGTCCTCGGCGTTCATCAGCTCGACGAGCTCGCGGGTGGAGCGGAGATCGAGGTCGGCGCCTGCCGCGTCCCGTGCTTCGGTACCGAGTTGGTCGAACGCGGTCATCGTTCCGTGAGTGTACGGCAGCTGACCGCAAGTGGTCAAGACCACTTTCGAACTCGCGCAGAAATATTGCCCGGCGCGTCGCGAGTGGTCTTGACCACATCTTCCGTTGCGGTCATGATGCGCTGCAATGGCCGTCACGGCGCCGAAACAGTCCGAGGCGCGAGCCCGGGTGCTCGACCTGATCGAGCAGCTCGCGGTCGGTGACGCAATCCCCTCAGAGCGCCAGCTGAGCGCCGAGCTCGGCATCTCCCGGCTGACAGTCCGCGCGGCGCTGGGCGATCTCGTCCGCGAGGGCCTGCTCGTCCGCCGGCGCGGCAGCGGCACATTCGTCTCCGAGCCGAAGATCGCCCAGGAGCTGACGATGACCTCCTTCACGGAGGACATGAGGCGGCGGGGGATGGTGCCCGGCAGCCGCACGATCGAGCTGCGTACGGCCC
>JBKPSO010000284.1:0-4950 GCA_046735055.1 Actinomycetota bacterium | reverse complement strand
ACGGGCCAGTCGGACCACGAGGCGAAGGCCGCGCTCGAGGCCGCAGGACTCGAGGCGAAGACACAGCACGTGCCGAGCACCGAGCCGAAGGACACGGTCGTCTTGCAGTCGCCGGGAGGCGGCGTGCAGGCGCAACGCGGCGACCATATGCTGCTCGACGTCTCGAAGGGCGAACCGCGCCCAACTCGCAGGTGACGATCTACGTTGGCCGCTACGGGGGCGGCTAGCGCCACCGGTCAAGGAACTACACTGGTGTCGTGCCTCGGTACGACCTCCCGAAAGCAGCACCCGAGCCGCTCCGCCGGGTCCAGCTCTTCGTCAACTCGGTCGACCTCTCGCACGACCGCGAATGGCTCGGCGCCTGGCTCGAGGAGCAGGGCGTCCGCCCGACTCCCAGTGCGCTCTCCCGGGCGCTCACGGTGCGCGAGGCGATCCGCGAGCTCCTGTACGAGAACAACCGGCAGCCCGGAACCGTCGACCCCTACCCGCTTCTCGACCGCGCCGCGGATGCCGCGCGGCTGACCCTCGACCTGCGTGAGCAGGCAATCGTCCCGCGCGCCCGCGGCGTCGACGGTGCGCTCGGGAGCATCCTCGCCGTCGTCTTCGCGGCGATGCGCGACGGCACCTGGCCCCGGTTGAAGTCCTGCCGGAACCACGACTGCCGCTGGGCGTTCTACGACTACTCGCGCAACCGCTCGGCCAGCTGGTGCTCGATGCAACTATGCGGGAACCGCACGAAGACCCGCGCCTACCGCCGCCGCCACACCGCCGCACGCGCGTAGCCTCGCCCGGGCGCTGCAGCCGTGTGGCAGGCGATCGCAGCGGGCGCGAGTACCTTCACGTAGAGGCGCCTGGCGGATTCGAACCGCCGTACGAGGCTTTGCAGGCCTCTGCCTAACCACTCGGCCAAGGCGCCCGGCGGAAGGGAATGGTATCCGCCGTCCCGGGAATAGCCCCTTCGTGACGGCCGCCGAGTTCGTTCCCGATCACAAGACGCTCACCGGGTTGCGCGAGGCGGTCCAGGGGTGCCGCGGGTGCGACCTCTACAAGAACGCGACCCAGGCCGTCTTCGGCGAGGGGGCACCGGACGCCGAGGTGTTCCTCGTCGGCGAGCAGCCCGGCGACAAGGAGGACCTCGCCGGAAAGCCGTTCGTCGGCCCCGCGGGGCAGCTCCTCGACCGCGCGCTCGAGGAGGCCGGCATCGACCGCAGCCAGACCTACGTGACGAACGCCGTCAAGCACTTCAAGTGGCAGGCCCGCGGGAAGCGGCGGATCCACCAGAAGCCGAGCTGGTCGGAGATCGTGGCGTGCCAGCCCTGGCTCGAGGCCGAGCTCGAGGTCGTTCGGCCGCGAGTCGTCGTCTGCCTCGGTGCGACCGCGGCGCAGTCGCTGCTCGGGCGAGACTTCCGCGTCACTCAGCATCGCAGGGAGCTGCTCGACTCCGACCTCGCCGAGCACCTGACCGCGACGATCCACCCCTCCGCGATCCTTCGCCGGCAGGACGAGGAGTCGCGCCACGCCGAGTTCGCGGCGTTCGTCGACGACCTCAGGGTCGTCGCGCGCGTGCTCGGCGCTACGGCTGCGAGACGGTGAGCGAGAAGGGGCCGGAGCCCCGGACGCGCTTGACCTGGAGCTGGAGCGTCCGCTGGCCGCAGAGCTGGAACGAGACCGACTTCGTCCGGTTCGCGTCCGCCGAGTAGGCGAGCTGGCCGCCGGTCGCGAGGTCGACCACGCGCAAGGTGAAGCGCGACGCTGCGGGCGTCCGCAGCGTTGCGGTGAACGAGCCGTCGAGCGGCGTCTGGATCCGGTAGCCGCGGCCGGTCGCGCGCGCGCCGAGAGTTCCGCGAATCGTCGAGCTCGTCGGGCCCATCCAGGGGCTCGTGACGTCCTGGGCGACCAGGTCGAGCGCGGTCTGATCGGGGTAGAGGCTCGAGTCGACGACCTGCCACGGCAGCTCGGGCACGCCGGCACCGCGCTCGTTCAGGACGCGGTAGGTCTCGGCGAAGTCCTCTCCTGGGTTGAGCTCGTAGTAGCGCTCCTCGTCGCCGGGGAAGAGCTCGCCCGCCTTCGAGCGCTTGCAGACGCTCTCGTAGGAGGCCCACCGCTTCGTCCCCCAGTCGATCGCCGGCCATGGGTCGTTCGAGCGGTTGTTCGCGATGTGGTGCCCGTACTCGTGCGTGACGATCGAGCGTGCCGTGATGCTGCGCAGGTCCTCACCGGGCGCGACGATCGACATCGCCCTGCGGCTGTAGCAGCCGAGTGCACCGGCGCCGCAGACCTGCTGCACGCGATCCAGCGTCGCCAGGTTCAGAGTGAGTTTCGAGAGCTCCGGGCCGTGGAGCAGGCTCGTGAGCAGGTCCGCGAAGCGCTGCGGAACGCCGGGATCGGCCGCCAAGAGCTCGTCCTGCACGTAGACGGTCACCGTCTCGCCGTCGGCGGCGGTGACCGGGCCGCCCGTGAAGCCCGGCAGGGTCTGACCCTGCCGGAGAACGACCTGCGGCGACTGGTCGCGCGCGCCGTACGCGTAGGTCGTGGTCGCCGGAGCGGTGCCGACGCCTGCTGCGAGGGCAGCCGCGACTGCGGCAACAAGGACAAGCCCTCGGCGCACGGCTGATCCAGTAGAGCACGTCGCAGCGAAACTCGTGTTAAGCATTGATGAGAGATTCGGACCGTTCGCACCGGCCTTCACCGCGGTGGGACGGGGTACAGGTGGACGGCGAGCGGCCCGAACCGGTCGGAAAGCGCCCCTTCGGAGAGCTCGACGCCGCGCGACTCGCCGAGAACCGCGGCGGAGTGGCCGGCGAGGCCGGCTGCGTGGATCGTCGCGTGGAGCGCGCGGCCGTGTGACGTTGACCGCGATCACGTAGAACGCGCTGCCGAACGAGCGGGGCGGCGGCGACGATCGGCGCGCTTTCTGGCACCGGCTCCTCCGGCACGAGTAGCAGCGGCCACGCTCAGCGGTCCCGAAGGCGCCGGCGGCGCGTTCGCTCGGCGCGTCGCGTTCGCTCGGCGCGTCGAGGTCGTCGGCGCAGCACTTCCCCCGCCGCGCGAAAGCAGCACGGCGAGTAGGCCCTAGACTCGCCTGCTGTGGCCGTGCCCGTCATCGACCTCTCCGCAGAGCGCTCGCGCGTCGTCGACGAGGTCGAGCGGGCATGCAGAGAGATCGGCTTCGTGACCGTGATCGGGCACGGCTTGCCGGAGGAGCTCGTCGTGGAGACCTGGACGGCGGCGCGGGCGTTCTTCGATCTCCCCGAGGACGAGAAGCGCGCCTTCGCAGAGGGCGAGCAGACGCTCGGCCTGCCGGCGTACCGGCCACTGCGCAGCGAGCGGCTCGCGGCCAGCCTCGGCACGCCGACCCCCGGCGACCTGAAGGAGTCGCTCGACTGGGGCCCCGCAGTGCCGGGGTACGGCTGGCCGGAGTGCCCACCCGAGCTCCGGCGTCTCTTCGAGGAGTACCTGGACGCCGTCTCCGGTCTCGGCGAACGGCTACGCCGCCTGTTCGCGCTCGCGCTCGACCTGCGCGAGGACTGGTTCGAGGACGCATTCCGCGGTCACTCGTCGAGCATGCGCGTGATCAACTACCCCGCGCCTGAAGGAGAGCCCGAGCCCGGCCACCTCCGCGCCGGCGCCCACACCGACTACGGCTGCATGACGATCCTGCGCACCGAGGACGCGGCGGGCGGCCTGCAGGTGCGGACGCGGGCGGGCGAGTGGCTCGACGTGCAGGCCGTGCCCGGCTCGTTCGTCGTTAACCTCGGGGACATGATGGCCCGCTGGACGAACGACCGCTGGACGGCGACGCTCCACCGGGTCGCGATCCCGCCGGCCGAGCTACGGCGAGGCAGCCGCCGCCAGACGATCGTCTTCTTCCACGACCCGCGCGCCGACGCCGTGATCGACTGCATCCCCGGCTGCGCAGACGAGACGAACCCGCCTCGCTACGAGCCCGTGACCGCACTCGAGCACGTGAACGCGAAGGCGGCCGCGGCCCAGCGGGGCTGACTCTGTGGGAATCGAACCCGCGCGCCGCGGCTAGCCGCACAGCCCGTCTTAGCACCTGAGAAAGCCCTGCAAGGCCCCGCAGGCCGCGGGCTATGTCGGTACGCCGCTGGTCGTTAGCTTGCGTACGCGCGCGAGCGAGCGACGCCAGTCGCGCAGGTGCGCAAGCCGGAGGAGTTGGCCGGCGCCGGCGATCCCGCAGACGATCCCGCCGAGGGCCTCGACGGCGGAGAAGGCGACGGCGAGCGACAACGCGTCGGAGACGCCGATGCCGTCGCTTGTGACACCGACGGCAACCGTGCCGGCGGCTGTTCCGAGGAAGGGCAGCATCCGTCCGAAGGCGAGCGCGGGCACGAGCACGAGTGCAGCCAGGAAAGGCCGCGGCACCCCAAGCGCCGCGCCGGTGGCCGCGGCAGCGGCGAACTTCGCCAGCGTCGCGACTGTCAGCCAGGCAAGAGTGCGCACTGCGGCGCCGGGGGAACGCGCAACAAGGGAGAAGCCCTCGAGTAGGCGCTGGAGTCGGCCGGCGGGAGCGTGGCGGCCGAGGAGGAGAGCGGCGCCGAGGATGACGATCACAGCGGCGGCGAGAGCGAGTCCGAGCCAGAGCGAAACGGCGCCGCTTGCCGCCGCCGCGACGATCACGAGCGAGAGCGGCAGCATGCGCGCGACCGAGACGCCTCCACAGACGCCGGTCATTGCCCACAGCGCACGCGGCCCGGGCAGCGTCCGCGCAAGGAGCGCGATCCGAACAGGGTTCCCGAGCTTGGGCGGTGCCAGGCAGGCGACCGCGTAGCGTGCCGTCGCAGAGGCGGCGTCCGCGCGAGAGCCCAGGGCACGTGCGGCGAGAATCCAGGCGCCCGCGGTCGCCAGCACCGCCGCTGCCGCCGCGAGCACCGCGAGCACGAACTCGACAGGATCTGCCGCAACGATCACGGCGAGCGTCTGCTCGGT
>JBKPSO010000283.1:0-8549 GCA_046735055.1 Actinomycetota bacterium | reverse complement strand
GCCCGCTCAGCGCTCGCGCGCTCCTGGCGCAACTTCGAGCAGGCCCTCAACGCCCGCATCACCGACGCCGACCTCGCCGCCTGAAAACATGACCGGACCGTGAACTTTTCACCGACCAAGCGCAGCTAGTCGTAGCGCGGGATCCATCGCGGCGGGGTCAACTGCTGTAGCGGGCTATTCCCGCAAGCACCTCGTCAGCCTGGCGGGCGAGCAGCGAGAAGTGGCCGTCGCGCGCGGAGATGCAAAGCCGCGCCCCCGGGACGCTCTCGGCGAGGTCGCGCGCGACGGCGACCGCCACCGTGCGGTCCTGGGCGCCGTGAAAGAAGACGAGAGGGACGCGGATCGCCTTCGGCTCGAACGGCCACGGCCGGAAGAGCAGAGCGAGCTCCTCCGCAACTCCGCGGCCGCCCTGACGAAGCGCTTCGGCGAAATCGGCGGCGACGAGATCGCCCAGCGGCCCCCGCAGCACTTGACGGTCGGACTCGCCGAGCTGCCAGCGCGTGACACGCAGAAACTGGCGTGGCCGACGGCGCGCCCACGCCGCGACCGGGACGAGCGCATACCCCGCGAGCAGCGGCGCCCGCTCGGCGATCGCATAGCCGACTCGTTCTTTGAGCGCGATCCCCGTTGTCGCACCAGGGCAGCCAACGGGGCCGAGGCCGCAGACGACCGCGACGCAGTCGACTTCGTCCGGAAGCTCCTGCGCGCACGCAAGCGCATAGGGGCCGCCACCGGATTCGCCGAGCACACTGAAGCGGCCAAGCCCGAGCGCCTCGGCAAGCGAGCGAACATCCCGTGCGTGATCGAGCAGCGTCCGCCCCGGCTGCGGCGACGACAACCCCAGCCCCGGCCGCTCCGGGGCGAGCACACGCACCCCTCCCGCGCGCGCCGCTTCGTCGAGCAGATAGCCGGCCAGACGCGATCCCGGAAACCCGTGCAGGTAAAAGACCGGCCGCCCCCGCGAATCGCCGTACTCCGCATAGCCGAGCGCCCGGCCATCGCCGAGCGCCAGCCGTAGCCCATTCGCCACGACCGCACGCTACCGAGGCCAAACGGCGTGGCGATGCCGAGCGAGCCGGCCTCGCTATTGCTCCTATCAACGACGTCAGCCGATCGGGGAGACGTGGGCAGAAGCGGGTGATCCCGGGATCCAGTCGGTGCCCGCCAGTGGGACACGAGCCATCGCCGCCGCCTCGACCGTCAGTGCGACAAGGTCTTCCGGCTCGAGGTTGTGGACGTGGGACTTCCCGCACGCGCGCGCGAGCGTCTGCGTCTCGAGCGTGAGAACGCGGAGGAAGTTGGCGACGCGACGGCCGGCCAGCACCGGATCGAGGCGTGCAGCGAGGAGCGGGTCCTGCGTGGAGATCCCAGCGGGGTCGCGGCCTGCCTGCCAGTCGTCGTAGAACCCGGAGGAGCTGCCGATTTTACGGTACTCCTCCTCGAGATCGGGGCTGTTGTCGCCCATCGCGATCAGCGCTGCGGTTCCGATCGAGACGGCGTCGGCTCCGAGCGCGAGCGCTTTCGCGACGTCCGCTCCGGTGCGGATTCCTCCCGACACGATGAGTTGCACCCGCCGGTGCATCCCGAGCTCCTCGAGCGCGTCGACGGCAAGCCGCACTGCCGGCAGCGTCGGAATCCCCACGTGCTCGATGAACACCTCCTGGGTGGCCGCGGTTCCACCCTGCATCCCGTCGAGCACGATCACGTCGGCGCCCGCCTTCACCGCGAGCTGCACGTCGTAGTACGTGCGCGTCGCGCCGATCTTGACGAAGACTGGCTTCTGCCAATCGGTGATCTCCCGAAGCTCGATGATCTTGATCTCCAGATCGTCCGGCCCGGTCCAGTCCGGGTGCCGGGACGCGCTGCGCTGGTCGATCCCCCTCGGCAGGCTCCGCATCTCCGCAACCCGATCGGAGATCTTGTGACCGAGGAGCATCCCCCCGCCTCCGGGCTTCGCGCCCTGGCCGACGACGACTTCGATTGCGTCCGCCTGCCGCAGGTCGTCCGGGTTCATCCCGTAACGGGACGGAAGCACCTGGTAGACGAGGAGCGTCGAGTGCTCGCGCTCCTCCGGCGTCATCCCGCCGTCGCCTGTTGTCGTGCATGTGCCGACCTCGCTGGCGCCTCGGCCGAGCGCTTCCTTCGCCGGAGCGGAGAGTGCGCCAAAGCTCATGCCCGCGATCGTGATCGGAATCTTCAGATAAAGCGGCTTCGTGGCAAAGCGCGTGCCGAGTACGACATCGGTGTCGCAGCGCTCCCTGTACCCCTCGAGTGGGTAGCGCGACACACTCGCACCCAAGAGCAGGAGGTCGTCGAAGTGCGGCAGTCGTCGCTTCGCCCCGAAGCCGCGGATGTCGTAGATTCCCTCCCGCGCTGCACGCTGGATCTCGGCGATGGTATTGCGGTCGAAGAGGTACGACTCGCGAAGTCCGGCCCAGGAGCCCATCAGTACGCGTTGTCGATGTGGAAGTTGTAGAGGCGACGTGCGGAGCCGTAGCGCCGGAACTCGGTCGGCTCGACGCCATCGAGTCCTGCGCGCACGAGGAGCGCGCGCAGCTCGGCAACGTGCTCGTCGCGCACGCCCTTCTCGACGCAGTCCGCGCCCAGTCCTGCGACCTCTCCACGGACGTAGATGCGAGCCTCGTAGATCGAGTCCCCGAGCGCCTCGCCGGCAGCGCCGCAGACGACGAGTCGACCGGTTTGAGCCATGAAGCCGCTGAGGTGTCCTACCGATCCGCCGACAACGATGTCGACTCCTTTCATCGAGATGCCGCAACGTGCTGAGGCATCGCCGTGGACAACCAGGAGCCCGCCGCGCCCAGTCGCGCCCGCCGATTGGCTCGCGTTGCCGTCGAGGACGACGAGGCCCGACATCATGTTTTCGGCGAGGCCAGGGCCGGCGTTGCCGTGCACGCGCACCCTCGCGAGCTTGTTCATCCCGGCGCAGTAGTAGCCGACGTGCCCTTCGATCTCGATCTCGAGGTCGGCGTCCAGACCGCAGGCGATCGCATGCATGCCGTTCGGATTGACAATCCGCCAGCGCCGCGGAGCCGGCGCTCCGTCGGCCAGATCGTGCAAGCGCTGGTTGAGCTCCCGGAGGGGTGTGATTGCAAGGTCGACGAGCTCGGCCGCAGTCGCGACCGCCATTAGACCGTCGCGCGCTCCCACGCGTACACGACGCCGGGAGCAGGCTCCCACGATCGCGCCTCGGCCGCGCCCGGGAGCACCGCGATCGCCCGCCACTCAGAGGCCATCGCAACCCAGTCGTCGGTCTCGGCGAGCACGGCCGGCTTGCAGGCGATCGGATCGCGGAGCACCGCGAACCCGTCGGTGGTGCCGACCAGGAGCGTATAGAAGCCGTCGAGGTCGTCAAGGCAGCCTTCGAGCGCCTGGTCGAGCGATGCACCCTCGCGCAGCCGCCACGCTAGATACCCGGCCGCCACCTCGGTGTCGTTCTCGGTCGTGAAGTGGATCCCCTGCCGACGCAGGTTCAACCGCAGGCGATTGTGGTTCGAGAGCGAGCCGTTGTGGACGAGACACAGGTCGAGCCCGGTCGAGAACGGGTGCGAGCCCTCCGTCGTAACCCGGCTTTCGGTCGCCATTCGCGTGTGCCCGAGGCCGTGGCTGCCGACGAAGTCGGTGAGCGCGAATTGCTCCGCGAACCGCCGGGGAGACCCCGTTTCCTTGTAGATCTCGATTGCTCGGCCTGCACTCATCACGCGTACGTTCGAGCGGCTCGAACGCATCCACTCCTCGGCATCCGCAGCCTCGGCGTCGACCACGAAGACGGCGTGGCTTGCGCGCACTCGTGGGTCCGAGCAGCCGCCGAAAACCTCGGCGAGCGTGTCGCGGACAGCGTTCCAATCCTCGAGCGGATCGGGTGAGAACAGAGTCAGCTTGCTCGCGCCGACGGGAGCGGCGTCGCTGTAGATTGCGACGCCGGCGCTGTCCGGCCCTCGGTCGGACATCTGCACGAGCATCGCCGCAAGATGTTCGCCGAGCCGCTGCTCCAGCTCAGGTGACTTCGCGAACAGCCCGACGATCCCACACATATGGCGTAAGGCTACGTCTAGGCCGCGGCGGGATCAGTGGAATAAGCGCCAAATATCGGCCGCGGCGTATGTGGTCATTACACATATATGGCTGCGCACTAGACCCGAGTGAGGTACTCGTTGAGCTCCCAGGCCGTCACCTGCTCGTGGTAGCGGTTCCACTCTTGGCGCTTGACGCCGACGAAGTAGTCGAGGTAATCCTCGTCTCGCCCCCGGCCGAGCGCCTCGCGAAGCACATCGTCGCGCTCGAGCTCTTGCGTCGCTTCGAGCAAGTTCGCGGGTAGCACACGCAGCCCTCGCTCGGTGAGCTCACGTTGCGAGTGAGTGAACAGGTTGTCCGAGTTCGGCTCGCCCGGATCGATGCGGTTCTCGATCCCGTCCAGCCCTGCGGCCAGAACGGCGGTTGCGGCAAGGTAGGGGTTGCACGCGCCGTCGATCGTCCGATCCTCGATCCGGCCTGGGCCCGGGATCCGCAGCATCTGCGTGCGGTTGTTGTAGCCGTAGCTGATCCACACGGGCGACCAGGTGGCTCCGCTTGTCGTTGTCCCGAGCTTCAGCCGCTTGTACGAGTTGACGGTCGATGCGGTGATCGCCGAGTACGCCCGCGCGTGCGTCTTCAGGCCCCCGATGAAGTGGTACGCGGTCTCGGACAGACCGAACCCGCGCGGGTCCGCCTCGTCGAGAAAGAGATTCGTCTCGCCGTCCCACAGCGACATGTGGAAGTGGCAGCCGTTCCCGGTCAGGTTCGAGAACGGTTTCGGCATGAACGTCGCGAGCAGCCCCTGCTGTTGAGCGAGCGTGTGCACCATGTAGCGGAAGAAGATCGCGCGGTCGCAGCTCGTCAGTGCGTCCGCATACGTGATGTTCTGCTCGAACTGCCCGTTCGCGTCCTCGTGATCGTTGGCGTAGTTGCCCCAGCCGAGCTCGTTGCAGTACCTCGAGATCGTCGTCAGAAACTCGAAGTTCCGCGTCAGCCCGCGGAGGTCGTAGCAGGGCTTCTCGAGCGTGTCGAGCGCGTCGGCCACTTCGATCGAGCCGTCCTCGCGCTGACGGATCAGGAAATACTCGAGCTCGAGACCGATCTTGAGCTCGTAGCCCTTCGCCCGGGCGCGATCGAGCATCCGGCGCAGGATCGTCCGCGGGCAGTACGGCCACTCCTCACCCTCGACGTAGATGTCGCAGGCAAAGCGCGCAAGTGTCGGCTCCCACGGGACGGGCGTGAAGCTGCGCAGGTCCGGGATCGCCGCCATGTCCGGGTCGCTTGGCATTTGTCCGATCTCACCGGCGGCAAAGCCGGCGAAGCCCGCACCTTCGCTCGCGAGGTCGCTCAGGCTCGCCGCAGGTACGAGCTTGGCGCTCGGCCGCGCGTAGAGGTCGACGAACTGCGCAAAGTAGAATTCGATCCCACGCGCTTCGGCCGCGGCACGAATCTGATCTAGGGTGGGCGCCTCCACGGTTGCGACCATCGGTCGACCTCCTCTCGGGGAGCGTGTCGCGACGACCCTACCGCGGGGGATCGCGATCGGCGATGGCGCCTCTCGACACCGACTGGGTCGGCGAAGTGTCGTCAGTGGCGGTCCGGCCGAGCGCGTGCTGCAGTTTCACCATCTTCAAGGCGATCTCGACCATCAGCCAATCGTCTCGGCGAAGGTCGAGGCCAGAGATTTCCATGATGCGGCGCAGCCGCTGACGGAGCGTGTTCGGGTGTACATAAAGCGCTTGCGCGGTCGCGCTGATGTTCCCCCGTCGGCGAAGGAACTCCTCGAGCGTCGGCAGCAAAGACGTTTGCCGCTCAGCGTCGTATGTGGCGATCAAGGCGACTGCATCGCGGTGTGCATCGCGAACTCCCTCGTCAAGCGGCATCCGGAGCAAGTACTTGTATGGCCCCAGCTCCTCGTAGGTCATCACGCCGTCTCTCGCCTGAATGACCCTCTGCCCGATCAGGGCGTGCCGCGCCTCCTCAAAGCCGGCGGCGAATGACGCTACGCCAGCACACTCGTTCGACACTCCAACGGCAATCCGGTTCGGCAGCTCCGCCTGCACCCGCCGGAGAGCGGCGAGGAGCGACGGACCGCCCGTCGTTGGGACGCGAACAAGGCCGCGCATCCGATCGTCACTCCGGTCGAAGAGGGACCCCGGCCCGAGCCTCGCGACTGCCTGCTCGAACGCATCGTCCGCGGGCGCGACGGCAAGCACCAGGTGTCGCCTGCCGAGGTCACACCCCAGACGTGCTGCACGGTCTTCAATCAGTGCCCCTGACTCACCCCGCACGAGTTGCTCGAAGAAATCTTTGATCGCGTTTTTCTCAGTCAGTCGCTCGATCAACTCGATCTTCTTGATCGTCACCGCCGTCTGATTTGCAACGGCCCGCGCGAGATCAACCTCCGAGGTCCCGACGGCACTGAGCAGGCCGAGTAACTCGTCGCCGGCAACAAGCGGAACGGCCACGGTCGCGTGGCGGCCACTTGTCGCCAGCTCCGGACCAAGCTCGGCAAGTGAGATCGTCTGCCGCGCACCAGGAGACGTCGTTGCGCGGAGGCGCAGCTCTTCCGCCTGCGGCGCGATCAGGTAGAGCTGTGCGCTCTCCGCGCGCAGCAGTTCGCGTGCACGCGCAGTAACAGCGGGCGCGACCTCGTCGACCGACTCCGCCCGGGCAAGGTCCTCGCCAAGCGCCCTCAGGTGCTCGAGCTCCTCGACTCGACGGCGCGACTCCTCGTACAACCGCGCGTTCTCGATCACCCCCGCAACCAGCGTGGCACTCGATACGAGGAACTCGACCTCGGCGTCGGTGAACTCTCGAGGCGCCTCCGTGTGCAGGCTGATGACACCGACGACCCCGCCGTCACGTGCCGGAACCGGCACTGAGACAAGCGACTGGAAGCGCTCTTCTTCGAGCTCGGGAACGTACTTGAAGCGCGGGTCCTGCTGCGCGCGCTCACGAATGAACGCTGGCTCCCGGTGTTCTGCCACCCACCAGGCGAGACCCTCGCCGCGCTCGAGCACGACCTCGCCAGCAAGATGGCCATATGGGTCGGAGGCCGCGCGTAGAACGAGCCGGTCTCGCTCGAGCAGGTAGACAAAGCATGCGTGGACGGCGCTCGCCTCTGAAAGCAGGCGCACGACCGACTCGAGCACCTGATCCAGCTCCAGCGCCGAGCCGATCGTCGAGATGATCTCGGCCAAGAATCGGCTACCAGGCTCGGCGACACGGCTTGCCATGCACGAAAGGGTAGACCAGGGTCTCGTTGATGATGGCTCGGCAGTCGACCTGGCAACGACTTCACGACGGCGCGCCCCAGAACCAGTCGGAGAACGGGTGCCTGCCGGTCATCTGCACGTTGGTTTCCACCTCACGGTCGAAGGCGCCGAGCTCCTCATCGGTCGACGAGGCGCCTGTGGCTGCGGAGCGGCAGGCGATCCCGTGCCGCCGATCATCGAACGCGGCCTGGCCCACCGGCTGGCAGCCCACGTGCCGAACAGATCGGCTGTTTCGGTGACGAGGGTAGGTGTCTGGAAACCCGACCGCTTCGAGGCCCGCGGCGATGACGCAGTCGAGCCAGTCGCGCTCCGCAACCTCGACGTCGACGAGGTCGTGCTGCGCAAGCGAATCGCAAGCGCAAGCAAAACGCAAGGCCGTGAGTCTATTCAGGCCGCGAGCTCGTCGTTCAGGCCGAGCTCGCCCCGTAGCCGCGCCACATCGGCGGCTGGCTCGCCGCGCCGGCGCGACCGTTCGGCGCCGTTCTCGATCTGGCGGAGCAGGCGGACGACCTCCGCCCGACCCGCACCGGCGACGGCTTCACGCGGCGTGCGACCTTCGAGGAGCTGATGCGGCTCGTCGAGCCATCTGCGCATGCGCTCGTTCACGAAGTCGCCGACGAGCAGCCGCTCTGCCGCATCGACTGCCTGCGGCGTCGAATCGTGGCGGCCCGCCTGGCGCGCCGCCAACGCTTCGTCTACCGACGTCACGCCCTGGCTTCGGAGCTCGACGAGCTCGCCGAGGTCGGCGGCGACGATCTCGATCGTCTACGCGAGCCGCTGCTCGGAAATCGCCTCGGCCTGGAGCTTGTCGGCTTCGAGTCGCAGCGTCGCGATGGGATGGTGTCCGGCGCGCCGACGGAGCTGGATTCCAGGACGAGCGCACCCTGAGGAAGCGGCGGACGCTGCCTCACGAGGGTCGCGCGCGGAGCAGTGACGTCGATCTCAACCGGATCGTCCGGCAGTAGCCCGCCGAGCTGGCGCATCCTCTCGGCGGCAGTGGCGGCGTCGCGGACCTCCCAGGTCGCCGACGCGAATGCCACCGGATCGCCCTCGAGCGTGAAGAAGCTCGGCTCGGCGCTCCGGCTCGGCGGGATGAACCGCATCAGCTCGAGCGCATGTCGACCAAAGATTGAAGCGAGCGCATGCTCGTCGAGTTCGTCGAGCGGCGAGCCGCGCCAGCTCGGCGAGGAGCTCGGGCTCCTCGCACGGCTCGAAGAGCTGCGCCGGGCCCCAGAGGCT
>JBKPSO010000282.1:0-3450 GCA_046735055.1 Actinomycetota bacterium | reverse complement strand
GGCGCGCGTCCGCGCGCTCGCGGGGCCCGAGCGCGTCTTCCGCTTCACGCTGAGAAAGCCCGTGGCGAACTTCGGCGTGGTCGTGCTCCGCGGGACCCGCGCCTCGCCTCGCGTCGTCGTCGCCGGCGACGTGTACCGCCTCGTCGGCGCCCCCGGCCTGCCGCTCGTGATCAATCCCTATATCGACTCGTACGGCGCGGCGCGTCCCGTCGCGGGCGCGATCCGGCCGGCACCCGGGATCTACGACATCGTCTTCGACACGACGTCGACCGCCCCGGCGGCATTCACGTTCCGGTTCTGGGTCGACGACGTCACGCCGCCGACGGTGCAGCTCCTCTCGGCCACGGCCAGGCGCGGTGGCAACCTCGAGCTCGCCGTCGCCGACAGCGGCTCGGGCGTCGATCCCGACTCGCTGACGGCAAAGATCGGCGGGAGGCCGGCCGACGTCACGTTTGCGCACGGGCGCGCGGTCGTCAGCCTTCGCCGAGTCGGCCCGGGACGGCACGCGCTCGTCTTCACCGCCGCCGACTACCAGGAGCTGAAGAACATGGAGAACGTGCCGCGGATCCTCCCGAACACGCGCACCTTCCGAGCGATTGTCCGGGTCGGGCCGTGAGCGCGCGCAGGTCGTCGGGACAGGCTCGAGCCTGTCCCTGCTTCAGCGAGACGGGTCGTGCTCTTCGATCGTCGGCAGCCGCTCGAGGTCGCGCTGCACGCTCGCGGCGAACTCGTCGCTCTCGGTCTTCAGAAGCCGGAGCTGCGCTTTCTGGCGAGCGCGCGCGCGGGACTGCCGGGCCCGCGATCCCGCGCGGCCGACGAGGCGCGGCCATTCCGCTGCAATCAAGACGACGACCGCCGCCGCGAGCAAGGCGATGAAGGGCCAGCTCACGCCAGCATTCTAGACACGCGCCCTCAGGGCGTGACCGTCGGCCTCAGCTACAGTCGTCGCGTGCGGATCGCCGCTCTGGCCGTCGTCGCGATCCTCGGGGCCGCTCTCCATCCCGGCGGCGCCCACGCGGCCGAGCAGACCCTCGTCTTCCGCTCCGCGGCGATCACGATTCCGGGCTACGGAGTCGCGCAGAGCTATGCGCTCGTCCCCTCGCCCACGCTCGACGGCTACGTCACCTCGATGAGTGCGGATGTCGTCGACGCGAACGGCGCATCCGTGCCGATCACGAGGGTAATGCTCCACCACGTCGTCTTCGCAAAACTCGGCACCCCCGACGCGACCTGCTCCAGGTTCCGCGACTACGACGGCCGCGTGACCCCGGTGCCGGTCGAGCGCTTCTACGGCGCCGGCGAGGAGCGCGCAACGCTCGACCTGCCCGCCGGCTACGGCTACCCGAACCGCGGCAGCGACCGCTGGGGCCTCGTCTACATGCTGATGAACCACAAGGCCGTGACGAGGACGGTCTACGTCCAGTACACGGTGCGGTACGTGACCGGCGAGATGCTGACCCCGGTGCGCCCGTACTGGCTGGACGTGAAGAACTGCCGCGCCGACCCGATCTTCGACGTGCCGGGCACCGGGCCGATGTTCTCGACGGTCGCACGGAGCGTCACGTTCACGATGCCCGAGAGCGGCAGGATCGTCGCCGGCGGCGGGCACCTGCACGGCGGCGGTCTGCGGCTCGATCTCTCCGACGACACGTGCGGCACGCGCCTCTTCCGCTCGGAGCCGACGTGGGGCCTGCCGCTCGTCAAGCCCGTCGTCCACGAGCCCGGCCCGAAGCACATGACCGAGGTGTCGACCGCGAGCGGGATCCCGGTGTCTGCCGGCGACCGGCTTCGGCTCACCGCGGTGTACGAGAACAGTCGCCCCCACACGCGCGTGATGGGGATCATGCTCGTCTACCTTGCGGCAGGGCCGGTGTCGCGATGCGCGCGCGTGCCGCCGCTGCCCGCCGACCCGCTCAGCCACCCCTCTGCCCCGCCACGCGTGACGATCCCGCTCTTCAAGCAGCCCGTCGGCCCTTGGGAGCGCGTGCTCGCCTCGTCGGTCGGCGACTTCGCCTACTCGGTGCAGCGGGTCGTGCTCCGCCACGGATCGACGTTCCGGTGGCGCTTCGCCGGGCCCTCGCGGCACGACGTCACGCTCGCAAACGGGCCGATCGGGTTCTCCTCACCGTCGGTCGCCAGCGGATCGTTCTCGTTCCGCTTCACGAAGCCCGGCGTCTACCGCCTGTACTGCTCACTACACCCGACGACGATGACGCAGGTCGTCACCGTTCGTTAAGCGGCGCCGTCGCCACACCGATCCTCTCCTGTGAGCGCGACGATGCTCACGCCGCAGGCGATGCTTCGGCTCGTGCCGAGTGCGGGCGCTACTCGTGCGCGCCCGGGTGCTTCCGCCGAAGCGCAGCCGTTCGCAGCGGCAGACGGACCGCAACCGCTACGCGGTGCCGCCGACCTCCTCGTCCTCGAGCTCGCGGTGGTCGAGCTTTTCCTCGAACGACCTACGGAGGTCCTCGCCCGAGACCTCGAGCTGGTAGCGCGGGCGCCGCGGCTCGAGCTTGACGATCCTCACGTCGGCCTCGCGGCTGCCGTGGCAGCGCGCGTAGGCCTCTGCTTCCGTGAGGGGTCGGAGGCGCTGCCTGCGCATGACGCCGATCCTAACGGCGAAGACGGCGGTCTTGCCCCAGCCACGGTCGGCAAGGAGCTTGGAGGCTTCGAGACTGTCGCTGTCGCGCCCGGTCCCGGGGGGAGCTACGGCTGCGCGCCGGCCTCGATCCAGGCGCGGAAGCGCTCGACGTCGTCTGCCGGCCAGGGCCCGTCGCAGGGCATCGATCCGGCGGCGAGCTGCTCGTAGATCCCGTCCGCGTTGGCGCGCACGTCCTCGTAGGACGAGAGGTCGAACATGGACGACATCGCGCCGATGTCGCGTTCGCGGAACAGCGGGCGGATGTCTCGGGCAAAGCTCAGCTCTTGCTCCATCGGTCCTCCTTGCCTCAGTCGTCGTCTGGCATCACAGTAGCTCCGCCTTGCGGACGCGCTGGAACCCTGCGGCGCCGAGCACGTCGGCATCGACGAGGCGGCACATCCACCCGTAACCGCTGAGGGGGTTCCCGTCGTCGTGGACGTCGCCGACGGCGGCGAAGATCCTTCCGCCGCGGAAGTCCCACTCCTCGATCTGGTCGTGTGGCCCCTCGACATCGGCGCGGAACAGCTCGAGGTCGTCGCCGAGGCGCTGCTTGACCGTCTCGAGCCAGGTCCGTGCGGGGTCTCGCCCGGGATGGACGCCGCACAGCTCGAGCAGCCCCTCTGAGATCTCGTCGAGGACCAGCGCGTCGAGGAACCGAGCTGCCTCCTCCCAGTCGGCCGTCTGGCCCGGGTCGAGCGCGACGAGCTCGACTGCGGATCCGGCCGCCTCGACGCTTGCGACGAGGGCGCCTGTGGCGTCGTCGCCTCGCCCGAGCGCGTGCTCGAGCTGGTGGTCGGGGAGCGACTCGC
>JBKPSO010000281.1:0-7025 GCA_046735055.1 Actinomycetota bacterium | reverse complement strand
TCGATCGGCGCGGTGTAGCCAGGTGAGCAGGAGCAAGTCTTGTCCCGGCGTCACGCGATGCAAGGCGGGCGCGAATTCGGTATCGATCTCGAGGAGGGCTTCCGGCGCGCCCTCAAACGCCTGATTGGGCGCATCGCGAATAGAGCGGAGGCTGGAGCGGACGATGCCGATCGGTCGGATGGAGTAGCGCGCATCTTCCATCTCATCTCCTCTCTTTGGCGTGCAGGACGCTGCTTTTGACGGGTGGGCGGGATCAAGGGGCGAGCGTGTCGGTCGGAACTATCGTCGGCGCCGAGTGCGTAGGGAACAGATGCATGCTTGGCGAGCGGCTCCATTGCGGCGGCGACGTCTCGTACGAACCGATTGTCGCCGGCGCGCATTGCAGCGCGTGCAAGGCTGGGTCCGATCCGAAGCGCGGACTCGGCGCATTCCGGCCACATGCCCTGCCACGCGTTCCGAAGCGTCGTTTACGCGGTGCCGAAGGGCCAGGTCAAGGTCAGCCACATCCGGTCGGGGCTGAGGCCGGGCCGCCCAGCGGGGCTCACCTCAAGCCGCTCAGCGGCTCGGTCGGACAACCGATCCGAAGCGTTGACGCTCGACGACGACGGCCGCTGGCGCGACGTCTTCGGCTTTCGATCAGAGGTCGTGGCGGACGAGCGGCTCGAGCTGGCGGCGCTGGGCGCGTTCGGGTAGCCGGCGGACGACGGCGTTCCTGAGACGCCACCCGAGTGGGTTGGCGAGCTGGGCGGCCTTGTCGGCGCGGCGGGACATCTTCAGGACAGCGTCGGCACGCGGTCGACGGATTCCCTCGTACTCGGCGAGCGCGGCGGTGACGTCATCGCTACCTGCGAGCCGATCGGCGAGGACGACGGCATCCTCGATCGCCTGCGCGGCGCCCTGTCCGACGCCGGGTGTGGTCGCGTGCGCGGCGTCGCCGACCAGAACCACGCGGCCGTCGCTCCAGCGGGGGAGCGGCTCCAGATAGTAGACGTCGTTTCGCAGAATGGCGCTCTCGTCGGCCGCCTCGACGACCGCCGCGATCGGCTCGTGCCAGCCGGAGAAGCGGCGCAGAATCTCCGCCTTCCTGCCGCCGGGCTCGTCGGGATCGCCTTCCGGCGCGTTCTTGGTCGCGAACCAGTACGTCCGTCCGCACCCGATGTCGACCAGCCCGAAGCGCTCGCCGACTCCCCACGACTCGGTCAGGCGCCCGGGTTCTACTGGCACTGAGGAGACTCCCCGCCAGGCCGTGTAGCCGGCGTAACGGATCGGCACGTCGGCGATCGCACGACGCACGACCGAGCCCAGACCGTCAGCGCCCACCAGCAGATCGCCCTGCTCCTCGCGGCCATCAGCGGCAACTGCGACGACAGCGTCGTCGCTCTGCTCCACAACGGTGACCTCAACGCCGAGGCGCACCTCGCCGGCGGCGGCTGCGAGCTCGGCTTGCAGGTCGGCTCGATGGAGGGCGATCGTGCCCTCGAGCAGGTCCGAGGGGACCCGGGTCAGCTCACGGCCCTCCCAGGTCAGGATGGCGCTTCGGGTTGCCGCGGCGCCCCGGACCGCAATCGCCTCTCCAACGCCGAGACGATCGAGCGCTCTCAGGGCATTCGCGAAGAGAGTGATTCCTGCGCCGACCGGGTCAATGTGCGGCGCCCGCTCCAGCACGACAACCTCATTGCCCGTCTTGCGCAGGGCGATCGCGGCGCTCAGTCCGGCGATTCCTGCCCCGACGACGATCACACGCACGGGGTGATCATCTGGCGACAGGGCCGCGGAGCGCAACTCACGACGCACTTGATCGCTACTGCGGCGCTATGCGCGCCGCCACGAGGGAACCTGGTCACAATCAAGCAGCGCATCGCGGTTGATCCGCGGAACCTCTGAGAAGCCACTTCTTTCTAGCCGGCGAAGGGGTCACGCCGGAGGTGCGGCACCGGTTCCTCGGCGCACGTCTCTTCCGAACTGCACGCGTTGTGCAAGCAGATGTCCTTCGAGCGCCTCGAGGGCGTCGGCGACGGCGCCTCAGTGCCTCGAGCTCCTCGCAGAGCCCGTCGACCGGCAAGCCGTCGACGACAACTGCCCTCGGCCTTCGCCCCTCCGGCGCCCGGGTTTCGTTCCAGGCGTCTAATACTGTCCGAGACGTGCAGACGTTGATCCTCAACGAGAGGGAGGTCGAGCAGCTGATCGACCTCGGCGAGCTCCTCGACGGCCTGGAGCGAGGCTTTACACAGCTCAGCGCCGGTGAGATCAATGCCCCTGCGCGCAACGAGATCCCAATGCCGGACGAGGCGTTCCTGCTGAGCATGCCCGGCCACCGTGCGGGCACCGACATGACCGTCAAGGTCGTGACGGTGTTCGAGAACAACCTCGAGATCGGGCTTCCGTCTCACCTCGCGCTGATCTGCAGGTTCGACGCGCGAACGGGTGCGTGCACGGCGGTGATGGGCGGCACCTACATCACTGCCGTGCGGACGGCCGCGTCGGCCGCCGTGTCCGTACGCCTGCTCGCGCGACCCGAGGCGAGCGTGCTCACGATCCTCGGCGCCGGCGTTCAAGGGCTATCGCATCTGCGCACGTTTCCTTTCGCCCGCGAGTTCGAGGAGATCCGGATCGGATCGCTGCATCTGACCGACGCCGAGCGTCTCGCCGCGCTCCACTTGCGTGCGCACGCGGTCGAGGACCTCGAGGCGGCTGTCCGCAGCTCGGACGTCGTCGCACTCGCTACGGATGCCGGCGAGCCGGTGATCGAGTCGGACTGGGTTCAGCCTGGGACGCATGTCTCCTCGGTCGGCTACCGGCCGCCACGCGGGGAGCTCCCAAGCACGCTGCTCGACCGCGCCGCCGTTTTTGTCGAGCTGCGCGATGCGGCCTTCGCGCCGCCTCCCGTGGGCTGCGCAGAGCTCCAGGGACGCGACCCGCAATCGGCGGGCGAGCTCGGCGAAGTTGTGCTCGGTCGGCGGCCGGGCCGCACCGGCGCGGACCAGATCACGCTCTACAAGGCGATGGGCCACGTTCTCGAGGACATGGTCGCGGCCGACTTAGCCGTTAGCGCGGCCAAGAAACAGCAGGTCGGACTGCGCGTGGAGATAAACAGCGCAAAACCCTCTTCGGTCGCGAACCGATGAGGACCCTGAACCGCCTCGTACCCGCGGTGCGTTGTCTTTTCACACAACGCACAACCGCCGACGCTTGAAGGCGGCCTGCAACGGCGGGGCTGTTCCTCGCCGTTGGGATCGCGGCGCTGCTCGCGCTCGTCGCGCTCGGCTCGGTCGCGATCGTCTCTTCCTCAGTCCTCGAGGATCGTCAGGTCGAGTAGGCGAAGCCGCTCCGGGTCGCTGAGGAAGTCGACCTCGACGATTCTGCCGTTCCGGACCGTGACGGCGCCGATCGAGAACGGTTGCCCGTGGAGGAAGGTGACCGCCCCGGCAACGCCGTTGATCAGCGCCGTCCGCACCCGTTTCGTCACCCCCAGACCTTGTCGCTGTTTTCCGCGGCCAGGCGAGCTCGGACCTGCCGCGCCATCGGGATGTTGCCCTTGCGTTCATAGCGGTCGAGCGCGCCGGCGAGGGCGCCGGCTGCTTCCTCGTCGCGGCCGGCGGCTACGAGAACCTCAGCGAGGTCACAGAGCGCGTTCCCCTGGTCGTTGAGCCCGTCCGTCCCTTGGGTGATCGCGAGCGCCTCGCGCGCCAGCCGTTCCGCCTCCGTGTACTCGCCGCGGTGGGCGAGCACACGGGCCTGCACCTGCCGCCAGTAGGCCTGCGCGGTCACGTCGGTTCCTTCCCCCAGCTGGTGGCCACGGTGAGCGAGGGCTTCCGCCTCCTCATAGCGGCCGAGCTCGCACAGCTCTCGGCCCAAAGAGGACACGAAGGTCGAGAGATAGCCGAGCAGGCCCTGCTCGTCGAGCCACTCGCACAGCTCGCGGAGGTGTGCCGCTGCGGCATCGTGGTCTTCTTGGAGGATCGCGATCTCCGCCAGGCGCGCTTCTCCGAAGCGGCGGCCGTCGAGCTCGCGCAGGCGAGTGTTGGCCTCGCGTGCGAGCGGCACAGCCTCGTCGAAGCGGTCGAGCATGGCCAGTAGGAAGGCGCGGTTGACCATCGTGAAGTTGTCCGGCGACTCGGGAAGAACCCTGTCGAGACGCTCCAGCGCCTCCCCGGCAGGAACCGCACCTTTGACGAGCGCGAGCGGGAGGAAGAACAGCCCGGTCCGCCGCTGGCCCGCCAGCCGCGAGTGCTCGAGTGCCTGCTCGGCCGCCCGAGCATGCTCGGCCCAGCGCCCGCGGCTGTTCGCGACCTGGAGACCGAGGGCGTTCCAGACATGGACGAGCGCGGCGTGATCGCCCGCCTGCTCGAGCAGCGGGAGCGATGCCAGCGCCAGCCGCTCGAGCTCGTCCGACGAGCGCTCGCCGAGATTCATGCGGTGGTACGCGGCCATCGCACGGGCGAACGCTTCGCCGGTCGCCTCGCCCTCGGCGGCGGCGCGCTCGCCGGCGCGTTCAAGGTTCAGCGCGGCCTGGCGAGCGTCGTCGACGAAGCAGGTCTCCGCCAGGTCGACCTCGAGCAGGACGTCGAGCCGCAGCGGCCGCGTAAGATCCAGCGCTCGCTCGAGGAGAACCGCCGCCGCCCGACGGTCTTCACGCCAGAGCGCGCGGCGCCCGGCGGCGGCGAGCCGGTCTCCTGCCCGCGCAGCCAGCTCGTCCGCCGCTTGCCCGAGCTCTCGGCGATAGCGAACGGCCTGCTCGAGGTGGTAGCCGACGATCTCGTCCAGCTCGACCAGTCCACGACGCTCCTCCAGCCAGCCGGCGAAGCGCTCGTGCAGCTCGGCCCGCACGCTCTTGGGCAGGGCCTCGTAGGCGGCGTCGCGGATCAACAGGTGGCGGAAGCGGAAGCCGTCCTCGCCCTCGAACTGGGCGCGGTCGGGCCGGACGAGCTCGCGCCGCACGAGTGCGCTGAGCCGCGCCGTAACCTGCGGCTCCTCCGGCGTGAGCGCGTGCACGGCGCCGCGATGGAAGAGTTCTCCCTCGACCGAGCCGCGCTCGAGCACGCGGCGCTCCGGCTCCTCCAGCTGATCCAGCCGCGCCGCCAGCAGGGCCTTCAGCGTCGGCGGCACCTCGACGTCGTCGCGCTCGCGGGCCATCGCGAGCATCTCTGAGATGAAGAGCGGGTTGCCGCCGGCGGCGCGGGCGATCCTCTTGCGCAGTTCGCTCGGGAGCTCGTCGCGGATGAGCGCGGCAGCCTCTTCGTCGCTCAGCGGCTCGAGCCGCAGCGCTCCAGGCCAGGCTGGTCGGCGTTCCAGCAACTCCGGCCGCGCCATGCAGAGCAGGAGCAGCGGTGCGCCCGAGGAAAGCAACGCCGCTGCTTCGACGAGGTCGAGGAACGTCTCCTCGCCCCACTGGATGTCGTCGAGGACGACGACCAGCGGCGCCTGCTCCTCCAACAGCTTGCGGAACGCCCACGCGATCTGGTCGGCGCTCGTCCCCTGCTCGCGCTCGCCCAGCAGCGACTGTATCGCAGCCGCAGCCGCCGGGTCCGACGGGAGCGCAGCGAGCTGCTTCACGACCTCCACGACCGGCCAGTACGTGATCCCGTCGCCGTAGGGCAGGCAGCGGGCGCGCACGACACGGGCGTCCGAGGAGACCAGCGCCTCCGCCACGAGGCGCGACTTCCCGACCCCGGGCTCGCCGACCACCGTGACCAGCTCGGCGCGGCTCTCGTCGATCGCCCGCTTCCACACCTCGTCCAGCGCCGCCAGCTCCCGCTCGCGCCCGACGAAGCGCGACTCGTGGCGACGCTCCGGCTCGTCCGCCAAGAGGATGAGCCGGAACGCGCGCACCGGCTCCGATTTCCCCTTGGCCGCCACAGGCGCGACCGACTCGACCCCGACCGCGTTCCGCACCAGCCGCTCGGTCTCCTCCCCGATCAGGATCGACCCAGGCGCCGCCGCCTGTTCGAGCCGGGCGGCGACGTTCACCGCGTCCCCGGTCGCCAGCCGCTCCGCCGTCCCGGTCACGACCTCGCCGGTGTTGACCCCGATCCGCGCCTCGACCCCCAGCTCCGGCAGTGCGTCGCGCATCTCGACGGCCGCGCGACACGCGCGCAGCGCGTCGTCCTCGTGCGCCGCCGGCACGCCGAACACGGCCATCACCGCGTCGCCGATGAACTTTTCCACCGCTCCGCCGTGGCTCTCCACGATCCCGCGCATCCGCTCGAAGTAGCGCGCGAGCAGCGCCCGCAGCGCCTCCGGATCGGTGGACTCTCCGAGCGCCGTCGAGCCGGTCACGTCGCAGAAGAGGACGGTGACCGTCTTGCGCTGCTCCCGGCCCGACGCGGTGAGCGGTGCGGCGCAGAACGGGCAGAACGGGAACTCCCCCGGAAGCTCGTTTCCGCAGGACGGGCATGACGCCACGAACTGAATCTAAAGTGAGTCGAGGAGGCGCATCAACCTTCCAGCAGAAGATCGAGATCGCGCGGGCCGGGTTGCCCGGCGACCGTTCGGTGAAGGAGGTCTGCCGCGAGCGTGCGGTCTCGGAGACGGTCTACTTCGGCTGGCGGGAGCAGCTGCTCGAGGGCGGCCGGGAGGCTCGCCGGCGCGGAGGAGCGGCGGGGCGAGCGGGAGCTCCGCGGCAAGGTCGCCGAGCTGGAGCGGGCACTCGGCCGCAAGACCGATGAGTTGGAGATCGCGGGAAGACTCGTGCGGGGGGTGGGGGTGAGGGAGCGCGTCGCCCGCTCTGGTTAGCTCGTCGCCGAAGGCCACTCGCGCTCGGTCGTGGCGCGGACGCTCGACGACGCACGACGTGGCATCCGCGGCTAGCCTGTCGACGCCGGCGGGGCGCAGGTCACGCGGTTCTCCTTGATTCCCCCCGGCGATGGATTGGCATTGTCGGATGGTGTCGCACGAGTGGGATGCCAGGATGTACGACTCGCTGCCCCTTCCGCACACGCTTTGGGGGCGCCGGACACTTGCACGCCTCGACCCGACCGGGGTCCACCGGGTGCTCGATGCTGGCTGCGGGACTGGCCGGGACACGC
>JBKPSO010000280.1:0-9301 GCA_046735055.1 Actinomycetota bacterium | reverse complement strand
GAGACGAACACCGCTCGATCCCAACGAGCCGAGCTTGCCCGACTGGGCCGGCGCGCCGGAGCGTTGACTTTCCTTGCCGGTCTCGGCCTGCTCGCGGCGGCGGCGGCGCTCATCGAGCTGTCTGGTCCGGCGAGCGCGCAGGCTCCGACGCCGACGATCGTCGACGGTAGCCCATCCTCGCCTCCGCCGAAGAACGCTTGGATCGCGCTTGGCGGCAGCCCGCCGGCACCGGCTCTGGCGAGTGCGCGCAAGATCGTCGCTTGCGTCCGCCGCCACGGCATCCCCAACTTCCCCAGCCCGAAGGTCAGCGGCGAAATGGTCTTCCTGGTCCTGCCGGCCGGGCTCAGCCGTACCTCGCCGCGCCTGAAGAGGGCCCGGCGCGCCTGCCAGAAGTTCCTGCCGGCTCCCCCGGGAGGCCCGACGAAGACAGGGCCGCCCCTAGCAAGAACCGGGCAGAGCCGGCGGAATTAGGCGCAAATGCGGTAGGCGACGTGGGGAACGGTCTCGATTGCCGGGCGGCGCAGTCCGGGCAGAACGACACCAAAGTTTCCCCAAGGCTTCACCAGCCCCACCTTGAAGAGGGACTGGCCTGCGAGGGTTGTCCTGCTCAACCCTCTTACTGCGGCTGACGCGGGCTATAAGGGTGGGGAACCCAGCCCGCGCGCGTTGCCAGGAATAGAAACCGGCGTCCGCGTTCGCGCCGAACGCGAAGGCGTGGAGCGGGCTGCACTCGTGGTGCAGGCGGTGTGCGGTCGCGCGGACGCGAGAGTGGCGTGCGGCGAATTGCGAGGCGATCAATGCAGCCCGGCGCGAGGGTCCATTCCCGGCAACGTGCACGGATTGTCGGCGGTCGTTCGAGGCGTCGAGGCGGGCGATGCTTCGCTGTCCCGATTGCCAAGTCGAATACCGGCGAGGGCGGAAGCGGTGAGGCAAGCAGCGAGGTGATTTCAACCTCGGCAACAGCGACACGCTGCTCTTTTTTCACAGCGATCGGCCGGTGTCCGTTGGCCCCGCCCGCCGATCTCTCGCCCCCCGTTCGTCAATGCTGATTTGGCAACATGGGCTATGTGCGAGGGTCGAGCGAGCGGGACGTCGACGAGGCGCGGCTGCGGCCGCATCTTCGAGTGCGGGCTCGTCAGGACTCGCGGCCTCGGGGTGAGCCGGCGGCGGCCGACGATGCCGCTGCGGCGGCTCGGTCGTCGGCGCCGGCTCCGGCTGGCGGTGATCGGTTGCGGCTGCGCGGCTTGCCGGTGATCGCGCCTGGAGTGGCAGCGGTTCAGCCTGGAACCGATCCGTTGCGCGAGATGATCAGGCGGAGCGAGCGCCAGCGACCATAGGCGGCCCAAAGAAAAGGAGTCCTCTCCTTGGTATCGAGTTGGCAAGTGCTAGGACTCCTTGCACTTCCTTGGCCGCGGTGAGCGAGCGGAACATCGACGACGCCTGACGATCTACGCGGCTAGGCTCCAGTCGAGTCGACGGCAGCACAACCATTGACTCCGGAGAGGGCGCCTTCGGGCGCCCTCTCTGTCTCTGCGCCTGGATTACGCTGCACGTGTGCTGCTGCCGACTGGCCCCTTGTAGCTGCCGGCGTCCGACTGCTGTCTCCGGAGGAGATCGCGGCGCTCGAGGCTGCGTACGGGTCGCCAGAAGGGGCCGTATTTGAGTTGCTTAACGATCCCCATGTCTGTGCCGAGCTGTTCGAGCTCGGGGTGAAACTGCCGGCCATGGGCGTCTCGAGCGTTTATGTGCCGCCCCGGCCCGCCCGAGCGTGAGCAACAAATCTGGGAACTCGTCACGACGCTGCTCAGCGGCGCCGCCAGAACATCGTCAGGCAGGGACGACCGGAAGCTGCCGACGTCGACGTCGAGGCGGGGGCAGCGGGGCGCGAAGGGAAAGTGGTACGACGGCCACGCGGTCGAGCTCGCCGTCGGCCAACTACGCCCATCGGCGAAAGATCCCGGCCGCAACAAGGCGGCGCAGAACGCCCACCGTGGGTGACGACGCAAGGGACGCGGCATGAGCAGCATCAGCACGCTCTACGACCACGACGACCTCGCCCGCGAGCTCGCCGACTTTAGACGGTCGAGGGTCGCGTCTCGAGCGTTGGCTTCACGTCGGCCTCGACGACGCGGCCGCCCCAGATGTCGAGAGCAAGGAGGGCCAGGTTTGCGCCGAGGGCCGCCCCGACGATCGAGGTGACGAGCGCCAGCAGGCCGGTTCCTGCGTTGAACCCGAGCCAGGCGCCGACGAGCGCGCCCGCTGCTGCCCACGCGAGACCGAATCTCTGCGGCCGGTCGCGGTCGACCCACGCGAGGTAGATCCCGAGGGCGATCGGGACGCCGGTCGAGAATACGGCGAGGTGGACGTCATCGAGCGGCACCGTCGGGAACGCGACGAGCACGACGGCCACGCCGGTGAACCAGCCGCCGAGGCCGAGCACGACCGTGAACACCGAGCGGAGCAGGACGCTTGCCGTGCGGCCGATCCGCCCGCGCTTCCGGCTGCGGCCCCACAGCAGTAGCAGCGAGAGGAGCGCGACGACCGGCAGGCCGTACAACGTTCCGGCGATGCCCTTGCCGAGGGCGGTGTGCGTCACGTCGGGCGTGAAGTCGACCTTCGCCGGGGTATAGAGGGACGTGTC
The DNA here is from genome assembly GCA_046735055.1 of Actinomycetota bacterium. Classification (GTDB taxonomy): domain Bacteria; phylum Actinomycetota; class Thermoleophilia; order Gaiellales; family Gaiellaceae; genus DATBLE01. The sequence goes on along the minus strand of JBKPSO010000280.1, from coordinate 6,660 downwards.
GACCTTGCCCGTGTCGAAGTACGTGTTCAGCAGACGAGTGCTCGCCTTCGGCTCGTAGGTCCAGAAGGTTCCGGAGTGGCCGAGCTCCGCGAGCACGACCTTCTGGCCGTTGCGGAGGTGCGGTAGGAGCTCCTGGATCCCGAACTCGGCCGGCGTCGCGAAGTCGAGGGTCCCGTTGACGAGGAGCGTCGGCACGTTCGAGTCGTGGACGCGGTTGTACTCGTCGGAGTCCGGAGCAGGCGGGAACGCTTGCGTCAGGCCCCCGCGTGCGTAGAGGAACTCGGTGCCGGGGTTGCCCAGGATCGAGTCCTTGCGATGCGGGCCTTTGCCGAAGTAGCGGTCGGCGGCCCAGGTGTCGGCCCGGCTGACGGCGGCGACCTCGCCCCAGGTGACTGCCTCGGGGAAGGCCATCCTCGCCATCAGCGACATGAACCAGAGCCCGCTCGGGTCGCCATTGGCGGCGGAGATCCACGAGTCGATCGTCATCGGGGCGGAGAGAGGCGCCGACTCCGACGTCGACTCCATCAGCCCGTAGAACGACCCGACCTTTGCGTCGCCCGCCGAGATCGGCAGTCCCCAGAAGCGGTGCGGCATGTGTGCCGCCGTCTTCCTCATCGACGCGGCGAGGTCGTTCGTCCGCTTGCTGCAGCTCGCATCCTCCGCGCAGAGGCGGGAGTAGCGGCCGATCAGCTCGTCCGTCGCCTTCGGGTCCCAGAGGAAATGCCCGGGCGGGTTGACCGCGATCAACACGGAGCGGTTGATGCTGCGGGGGTACCGCCAGGCGTAGATCATCGCGAGCCGCGTGCCTGCGCTCTCGCTGACGAGGTTGACGCGGCCGTAGCCGAAGGCCCGGCGGGCGGCCTCGAGATCGTCGACCTGGGCGGGCAGCGTGTAGCCGGCGAGATCGACGCCGTCCTCCTGGAGACGTGCGGCGCAGTCGCGGAACGTCTGGGTGTAGGCGTCGTAGGACTTCTGGGAGAGGAAGTCCTCCGACCGTTTCAACGCCGAGGAGACCTCGGGACAGTCGAGCCGGACAGAGCTGTCGATGCCGCGGTAGCCGACGAGCACGACGTCGTGGTTCTCCGCGAGGCGGCTTGCCCTCGCGAAGCTCATGTTCGTGCCGCCCGGGCCGCCCTCGAGGCGGAAGACGGGCGCGCCCGGGTGGGCCGAGCGCGCCTTGATCCGGACGACCTTCACGCCGATTAGCCGAGAACCGGGCCTGGCCCGGTTCTCGGCAACGGTGAGGGTGCCGCAGTCGGCGGCGTAGCTGCCCTGCTCCGTACCGTAGTGGCACGGATGCAGGGACAGCTGGCCGGCCTTCGCGCCGGCAGGGACGGTCACCTTGTCCCCACCGGAGGCTTGCTTCACGTACGCGAGCCCGAGCGCGAGGATCGCGATCAGGAGCAGGCCGGTGACGCGGGCGAAGCCGAGACGGCGCCGTTGCCTGCCGACCGCCGGGGCGGACTCCGGCTCGGGCTCGTCGTCGATCTCGAGCTCGCCGTCGTCGAAGTGCGGGAGCCACTCGAGCCACGCGGGGAGGTACCAGTTCCGCTCTCCGAGCAGCTTCATCGTCGCGGGAAGCAGGACGCCGCGGACGATCGTCGCGTCGATCAGGATCGCGGCCGCGAGCCCGACGCCGAACTGCTTGAAGAACAGCAGCGATAGCGTCGCGAACACCGCGAACACGCAGACCATCACGATCGCAGCGCTCGTGACGACGCTGCCCGTCGAGCGGATCCCGTCCGAGATCGCCTCGTCCATCGTCGCCCCTCGCTGGAACCGCTCGCGGATCCGGCTGACGATGAACACGTGGTAGTCCATCGAGAGCCCGAACAGGATCACGAACAGCAGCAGCGGGATCACGGGCGAGACGCCGGTCGTGTCGGTGAAGCCGAGCAGGCCCTTGCCGACGCCGTGCTGGAAGACCAGCACGAGGACGCCGTAGGCCGCGGCGACCGACAGGCAGTTGAGCACGATCGCCTTCAGCGCGACGACGATCGAACGGAACGCGACCAGCATCAGCGCGAACGCGAACACGAGCACGAACGCGACCACGAGCGGGAGGACCGACCGGATCTGGTCGCCGGAGTCCTTCCACTGGGCGGTCAGGCCGGTGACGCCGGCCTCCACGTTCGGTATTGCGCCGACCGTCTCCGGGATGACCGTGTGGCGCAGGAGCGCCAGGGAGCGGTTCGACGCCTTGTCGGAGCCGTTGCCGTCGATCGGGATCGTGATGTTCGCGACCGTGCCGGCGTCGTTGACGGCCATCGTGATCGGCTCGTGCGCGCGGCCGCTCGCGAGCGCCCGCTGCTCGAGCCTGGAGATCGCCTCGCGGACGGCGGAGGCGTTCACGTTCGGCGCCTTCACGATCACGTTCGCGGGGAGCGCCGTGCCGGGAAACGCCTGCTGCATCCGCTTGTAGGTCTTGACGACATCGAGCTTCGCCGGGAACGTGTCCGGCGAGGCGTCCGCCATCCGCATCTGGATCGCGGGGAGGGCGAGCAAGAGCAGTGCGCCTCCGGCGATCGCCGCGGAAAGAGCAGGCCGCCGCAGGACGCGGTCGACGATCCAGCCCCACATCCGGCTCTCGCCGCCGTCGTTGCGGCGCCGCCGGACGCGGACCTTGTCGACCCGGTCGCCCAGGCGCGAGAGCAGCGCCGGCAGCACGGTGAGCGAGCCCAGCATCGCGACTGCGACGACCATCATCGTCGCGACGCCGAACGAGGCGAACACCTTGTTGCCGGTGACGAACATGCCGGCCATCGCGACCATCACCGTCAGGCCGGAGATCAACACCGACCGTCCCGAGGTGGCGGCAGCCGCCTCGAGTGCAGCCCGTTCGCTCCGGCCCTTCGCGCGTTCCTCACGTTCGCGCCGGAGATAGAACATCGAGTAGTCGACGCCGACCGCGAGCCCGATCAGGAGCACGAGCGGCTGCGTCTCGCCGGCCATCGGGAGCACGTGGCTCGCGAGTGAGACGAGGCCGAAGGTGCCGAACACGGCCGTGAGCGCCAGCAGCAGCGGGATCCCCGCGGCGAAGAGTGCCCCGAACGTGACGATCAGGATGATCAGCGTGATCGGCAGGGAGAGCGTCCCCGCCTTGGCGAGATCCTTGTTCTGCTGGTCCGTGACCGCCTTCGGCGCACTGGCATCGCCCATCTCGCCGATGAAGAAGCCGGGATGGGCGGCCTGGACGGCGGCGACGGCGTCGACGATCGGGCCGACCTTGTCGGGCGCCTTGTCGATCTCGCCGCGGATGTCGAAGCCGACGAGCGCCGAGTGTCCGTCCTTGGAGATCTGATCCGCGTTGCCGCGTGCAAGCGGCGAGCGGACGTTCCGGACGTCGGCCTCGCGCGAGACGCGGGCGACGACGTCCTTCACGGCCGCGTCGAACGCGGCCGTGCCGGCCTTCGCGGTCGTGCTCTGGACCAGGACGTTCTCGGCCGCCGGCCGCTTGAAGCCCTCGTGCAGGATGCGGTCCATCCGGCCCGACTGGCCGGGGCCGGCGGTGTTCGGATCAGGGTTCTTCAGGCCGACCATGCCGCCGACCCCGAAGGCGACGACGACCAGGGCGAGCCAGCCGAAGGTGGCTGTCTTCCAGTGGCTCGCGCTCCAGCGGCCCATGCGGGCGGCCAGGTTGCGCGGCTTGCGATTCGTATCGGTGGTGCGGGACATTCCGGTTCTCCTCTCAGTTGGCCGCCTCATGCCGCGTACGCGAACGGGTGGTAGAAGGCGTCGAGTGCGCACTCGGGCGCGACGGCGAGCTGGAAGCCGTCGCCGATCCGGGCGTCCTCGACCTCGACGGTGAGCGCGTTCTCGCGCGGGTGCCAGAGCAGCAGGACGTTGATTCCGTCGCTCTCGCGCGAGGCGAGCTCGCGGAGCTCGGACAGTGCGGGGGACATGGCTCCTCCTCTCGGGTGGGAGGCGGCGAGTGCGCGCCCGGTCACGGGATCTCGACCTCGCTCACGCTCGTGGCGGTGGTGCGCTCGGCGACGTAGAACGGGAGCTGCGCGAGCGCGTCGGCTTCGCTTGCCGCCTCCACCGTCCACCAGATCTCGTGGCCGCCGGAGCGGCACGTGGCGAGGGTGGGCCGGTGGCGAAGCGGGCTCGAGTGTCCCTTGAACGAGGCGAACACGACGCCACACTCGTGCGGCTCGTGGTGGTGATTGAGCAGGTAACGGGTCATGGGCCGAGCTTGGCGCCGCAGGCCCATCCCGACATCGGGCGGCCACCCTGATCCTGCACCCTGATTTTCGAACCGGTGACCCTGATTTATCCTGCTCGGGCAAGGAAGATGACCCTGGTTGCCGACCACCTCGTGGGGCGCGCCGAGGAGCTCGGCTCACTCGATCGGCTGCTCGGCGAGGTGGATCAGGGTGGCGCAGCCGCGGTCGAGCTCGTCGGCGAGCCGGGTATCGGCAAGACCCGCCTGCTCGCAGAGCTCGCCGCGCGCGCGGATGCGCGCGGCTGGCTCGTGCTCTCCGGCTCTGCGTCGGAGCTAGAGCGAGACCTGCCGTTCTCCGTCTTCGTGCACGGGCTCGACGAGTACCTGCGCGGGCTCGATCCGAACTCCCTCGCGCGCCTGGGCGAAGACGTGCGCACCGAGCTTGCGCACGTCTTTCCTTCGCTCTCGGCCCTCGCGACCACGCGCGACGTCGCGCTCCAGCACGAGCGCTACCGCAGCCATCGGGCGGTGCGTGCGCTGCTCGAGCACCTCGCGCTCGTGCGGCCACTCGTCCTCGTCCTCGACGATCTCCACTGGGCCGACGCGGCGTCCGTCGAGCTCCTCGGTGCGCTGCTCCGCCGCCCGCCGGCAGCCGCAGTGCTGACGGCGATGGCTCACCGGCCCAGGGGAATGCCGGAGCGCCTCTCGGCCGCGCTCGAGCGCGCCCACCGCGACGCCGCTTTGGCTCGCTTCGAGCTCGGAGCACTGAGCGCGGCCGAGTCGCAGGAGCTGCTCGGCGAGGCGGTCTCCGGCTCGGACGCAGCCGTCCTCTACGAGGAGAGCGGCGGCAACCCGTTCTACCTCGATCAGCTCGCGCGGACGCTCGATCGCGCCGCCGGTGCCGCCCCCGCAGCTGAGATCGCGCTCAGCGAGGTTCCTTCGGCGGTCGCGGCCTCACTCGGCGAGGAGCTCGCGCTCCTCTCCGAGAAGGGGCGCCTGGTGCTCGAGGGCGCCGCGGTCGCCGGCGACCCGTTCGAGCTGGAGCTCGCGGCGGCCGCGGCTGCGACCTCGGAGGCGGCGGCGATGGACGCGGTCGACGAGCTGCTGCGGGTCGACCTCGTGCGGGCAACCGAGGTTCCGCGGCGCTTCCGCTTCCGGCACCCGCTCGTGCGCCGGGCCGTGTACGAGGCGACGGCCGCCGGTTGGCGGCTGGGCGCGCACGAGCGCTCTGCCCAGGCGCTCGCGGAAAGGGGAGCGCCCACCGTCGCTCGCGCCCATCATGTCCAGCGCTCCGCCCGTGAGGGAGACGTCGAGGCGGTCGCCGTTCTTCGCGAGGCCGGTGAGAAGGCCCTCCGGCTGGCGCCGATGAGCGCCGCGCACTGGTTTGCGGACGCCCTACGCTTCCTCCCGCAGACGGCGCCGGCCGAGGAGCGTGTCGAGCTGCTGCTCGCCCGCGCCGGCGCGCTGACGGCGGCGGGCCACTACGCCGAGAGCCACGAAACGTTGCTGGAGGCCGATGGGCTCGTGCCCGAGGACGCGCCCACGCTTCGTGCCAGGGTCGCCCGTACCTGTGCCGGCGCCGAGAGCCTCCTCGGCCGGCAGGAAGAAGCCGGCGCCCGCCTAGCGAGGACGCTGGAGAGCCTGCCCGACCAGAGCTCCGCCGAGGCGGTGGTGCTGATGAATGAACTCGTCCGGAACCATCTGTGGCGCGCGAGGTACGCGGAGATGCGCGAGTGGGCTGAGCGCGCCGAGGACGCGGCGCGGGGCCTTGGCCACGGGCCGCTGACCGCGGGCGCGCTCGCCGGACTCGCGCTCGCCGACTCGATGATGGGCGCAGCCGAAGCCGCCGAGGCTCACCGCTCGGAGGCGATGGAGCTGATCGACTCCCTGTCGGACGCTGAGCTCGCCGGCTTCATCGACGCCCCGGCGTTCCTCGGAGGCGTGGAGCTTTACCTCGACCGCTATGCCGAGGCTGATGTCCACGCCACCCGTTCGCTGGCGCTGGCGCGCTCCACGGGCCAGGGCGAGCCGATCCTCGTCCTGATCCAGACCGTCGGCGCGGTGTGGCGCCAGCGCGGCAAGCTGGCCGAGGCCGCGGAAATCCTCGACGGGGGGATCGAGGCCGCGCGCGTGCTCGGGAACACGCACGCGCTCGTCTGGGGGCTGTCCAGCCGCTCCTCGACGGCACTGCGGGCGGGAGACGTCGAGCTCGCGCTTGCCACCGCGACGGAGAGCGTCGAGCTCTGCCGCGAGACCGGCGAAGGTTTTCACACCGCCGAGGCGGCCGCGGATCTCGCCGCCGTCCTGCTGGAGACGGGCGAGCCCGACCGTGCAGTGGAGCTCCTGGTCGGCTCGTCCGGCGGCGAGGAGCTCGTGCTGATCGCCGGGAGCCCACGAGCCCGGTACCTCGAGGTGCTTACACGCGCCTGGCTCGGCCTCGGTCTCCACGCCGACGCGGAACGCGCCGCGGCCTCGGCCGAGGCGTGGGCCGAGTC
>JBKPSO010000279.1:0-5272 GCA_046735055.1 Actinomycetota bacterium | reverse complement strand
TTCGCCCAGTGCTTCGACCGCGAGCGCGGCGAGCTGCTTGCCCACCGCGGGCGCGAACTTGAAGCCGTGGCCCGAACAGGCGGAGCCGACGACGATCCGGCCGTGGCGCTCGAGGATGAAGCGCTCGTCGTCGGTCGTCGTGTAGAAGCAGGTCTCCGCGTGGAGCGGCTCGCGGCTCGCGCGCGGGAAGCGCTCGTTCGTCCAGTCGACGATCTCCTGGACGGTCTCGGCGTCCGGGCCGCGCACCTCGTCGGGGTCGGAAGGGCCGCCGCGCATGTGGCTGCCGACCTTGAGCCCGTACTTCGGATCGGCGAGCGAGTAGAACCCGTGGCCTCGCGTCACGAGCTCGGCGACCACCGACGGGACCTCGCCGTCGTAGGAGAAGAAAGCGACCGTCTCGCGCGTCTCCACCACGGGCAGGTCGATCCCGGCCGGCGCTAGCAGGCGCCGCGCCCACGGGCCGGCGCAGACCACCACCACGTGCTCCTCGATGTCGTCGAGCAACTCGACCTTGTGCCCCTCGCGTACGTCGAGCCCGCACGCGAACGCCTGCATCGCCCGGTCCGCATAGATGATCCCCGCATCCGGCTGGAAGAGCACGAGCGCGCCTGGAGCGGCAGACACGCCGAACCGCCGCTCGGCCTCGCCGCGCTCGAGGATCTCGCAGCCGACCTTGCACTCCTCGAGCGCGGCCTGCGAGCTCTGCACGCCCTCGCGGAAGAGCTCGAGCAGCCCGTTCAGGACGAGCAGCTCCTCCCCGCTCTCGGCCTCGAGCTCGCGCCACCCCTCGAGCGCCTCGACCGCCCGCCGCACCCACTTCGGATCCGGGTAGGCGACGCGGAAGATCCGGGTTCGTCCGTGGCTCGACCCGTGTGTGTGTCCGAGCTCGAACTGCTCGTAGACGGCCACGTCGTGGCCGGCGCGCCGCAGCGCCCACGCCGCCGCGAGGCCGTTCACCCCCGCGCCCACCACGGCCACGTCAGCCAACCGTGTTCCTCAGGACGCCGATCCCCTCGACCTCGAGCTCGACCACATCACCGCGCCGCAGCCAGCGGCCGTCGCCGTGCTCGAGGATGCAGCCCGAGCCGACCGTCCCCGACCCGAGCACGTCCCCCGGCTTGAGCCGCGTGTTGCGCGCGGCGTGCTCGACGAGCTGCGCCCACGAGAACTGCATGTCGCCGAGCTCGCCGCGCGAGCGCTCCTCGTCGTTCACGCGCGCGACCATCGCTCCGCTCGAGCCGTCGAACTCGTCCGGCGTGATGACGACGGGGCCCAGCGACGTTGCGAAGTCCTTGCCCTTCGCCGGGCCGAGGCCGACCTTCATCTCCGCGCGCTGGAGGTCGCGCGCCGACCAGTCGTTCATCACGGTGAAGCCGCCGATCGCGCCGTCCAGCCCGATGATCGCGGCGACCTCGAGCTCGTAGTCGAGCTCGGCCGTCCCCTGCGGGTACGGGATCTCGTCCTCCGGCCCGTAGATCGCCGCCGGGTTCGAGAAGTAGAACACCGGCTGCTCGTACCACTCCGGCGGCACCTCCAATCCGCGTAGCTCGCGCGCCGCCCGCACGTGCTGCTCGAAGGCGTAGAAGTCGCGGACGGCCGGCGGGTGGAGCACCGGCGCCCGGAGCAGCACGTCCGCGAGCGGGTACTCGGCGTGCTCGCGGGCAGAGCCGCCGCCGGTGAAGAACGACTGCAGCGTCTGCGCGGCGAGCTGGACCACGCGGTCGCCGTCGATGCGCCCAGGCCAGCCGCGCACGAGCGCCAGGTCCTTCGGTGTGAACATGCAGAGCTTCACGGTTCTGTGTGCACGATGATCTCGGAGACCGCCGGGAGCTCGGCGCGGATCTGCTCCTCGATCTCGCTCGCGCGCGAATGGGCCTCGGCGAGCGGCACACCGGGGTCGAGCCCGAGCGTCAGGTAGACGACGAGGCCGTCGGGCGTCTGCAGGAACCGCAGCTCCCGCGGCGGCGCCCCCGTGCGCTGGAGCACGATCCGGGCAACCGACTGGGTGCCGCGCGCGACCTCGGCCTCGCCGGCGCGTCGCCCCTCGGCCTCCTCGGCGAGAGGCTCCAGGTGCGTCTGCACTGCGTCCACCTCGGGCAGCGCGTCCTCGATCGCCTGCTCGACCTCGTTCGCGAGCCTGTGCGCCTCGTCGAGCGAGAGGTCGCCGGGCAGCTTCAGGTGCAGCGAGACTTCCGTGCGTCCGTCGACGTGCAGGACGCTGATGTTGTGGATCTCGCGAATGCTCGGGATTCGCATCGCCGCAGCCTGTGCGAGCTCCCGCGTGAGCGCGTCCTCCTCGCCCGGCTCGACGTGGACGACGACATCCGTCTCCGGGAGCGCCCGCTGGATGGCCTCCTCGACGCGATCGGCCGCTGCGTGCCCCTGTCCCACGGCTGCGCCGGGCGACACGGCGATGACCACGTCGGCGACGTGGCGCCCGGCCGCCGAGCGCATCCGCAGCCGCCGCAGCGAGACGGTCGGCCCGATCCCTGCGATCGCCCGCCGCGCGGCTTCCTCGGCATCAGCAGGCGCGCGGTCCATCAGCACGTCGACGTTCCGGCGCATCAGGCGGAGCGCTGCGCTCAGCACGAGCGCCGCGACGAACAGCGCCGCGACGGAGTCGCCGGCCGCCCAACCCGCCCGCGCCGCGATCAGGCCGGCGAGGACGGCGAGCGACCCGGCGAAGTCGCTGCTGAAGTGGAGCGCGTTCGAGAGCAGTGCGGCGCTGTGGAATCTCCGCGCCGCGCGGAGCGACACGACTGCACGCGCCACATCGATCGTGAGCACGAGGGCGACGACCACGAACGTGTACCAGCGCGGCTCGACCGTGATCTCGACCCGGCCCGCGAGCCGCGCGACCGCGAGCCCGGCGACGCCGACGCTGACGAGGGCGAGCACCGACGCCTCGAACAGCGCCGCGAGGTGCTCGGCCTTGCCGTGGCCGTACTGGTGCTGCTCGTCGGCCGGGCGGCCGGAGACCCCGACGGCGAAGAACGTCAGCAGGGCAGCGACGAGATCGGTGCCCGAGTGCAGCGCCTCCGACACGAGGCCCAGCGAGCCGCTGGGGATGCCGGCGGCCAGCTTCAGCGCGATCAGCGCGCACGCGGCTCCGACCGAGACGAGAGCCGTCCGTCGCTGTGGGCTCACAGAGGGAAGGCTAGAACGCGGCTCAGAGGTTGCCGCGCAGGGCCTGCTCGCGCTCGATCGCCTCGAAGAGCGCCTTGAAGTTGCCCTCTCCGAACGTGCGCGCGCCGTGGCGCTGGATCACCTCGAAGAAGAGCGTCGGGCGGTCCTGTGCAGGCTTCGTGAAGATCTGCAACAGGTATCCGTCCTCGTCGCGGTCGACGAGGATCCCGAGCCGCCGCAAGTCGCCCCAGGACTCCTCGATCTCGCCGACGCGGTCGGAGGCGTCCTCGTAGTACGCGTCCGGCGTTCTCAGGAAGCGGATTCCGCGCTCCTGCAGCGCCCCGACGGTGTGCACGATGTCGTCCGCCTGGATCGCGACGTGCTGGACGCCGGGGCCTGCGTTGTACTCCAGGTACTCGGCGATCTGGCTCTTGCGGCGGCCCTCGGCCGGCTCGTTGATCGGGAACTTGATCTTCCCCTCGCCGTCCGCCATCACCTTCGACATCAGCGCCGAGTACTCGGTGTGAATCTGCGCGTCGTCGTAGTGGATGATGTTCTCGAAGCCGAGCACCCGCTCGTAGAAGCCGACCCACTCGTTCATCTTCCCGAGCTCGACGTTGGCGACGCAGTGGTCGAGTACCGTCAGGCCTACGTCGCCGTCGCGGCCGTTCTCCTCCACCGCGACGTAGCCAGGAAGATAGGGGCCGGCGTAGTCGTCCCGCGCGACGAACGAGTGGACGACGTCGCCGTACGTCGCGATCGACGAGATCTGCATGCGTCCCTGGTCGTCCTCCAGCCACTCCGGCTCGCGCACGCCGCGGGCGCCTCGCTCGACGGCGACGTTGTAGGCCGCCGCAGCGTCCCGAACGCGAAGGGCGATGTCACGGACGCCGTCGCCATGGGTGCAGGCGAAGCGCGAGATCTCGTGGTCGGCCGACAGGCTGTTCGTGACGACGAGCGTGACCTCGCTCTGGCGGAGGACGTAGGAGGCGCGGTCGCGCACGCCCGTCTCCGGGCCGCAGTACGCGTGCCGGCGAAAGCCGAACGCGTGCTCGTAGAAGTACGCGGCCTGCTTCGCGTTTCCGACCCAGAGCTCGACGTGGTCCCAGCCCTCCAGGGACAGCGGATCCGGAGTGCTCACAGTCCCGATCTTACGGGCTTCTCCTCCAGTGAGCGCCGCAGCGGCTCCTGGCGCAGGCCGCGACCCCCGGTACCCGTCGGGCGTCGCGGCGAGGCGGTCGCGAAATCACTCGGCCGGCACCGGGAGCGGGGCGCGGCGCCAGCGCCGCTCGAGCACGATCCCGGCGAGGATCGTGAAGCCGCCGACGACCTGGAGCGGGCGGAGGTGCTCCGAGAGGATCAGGAACGCGAACACGGCAGCGACGAAGGGCTGGATATTTGCGACCAGCGTCGCCCGCGAGGGCCCGACGTGGTGGACCGCCGTGAACCAGAGCAGGTTCGTCAGGAAGAGCGGCCCGACGATCGCAAAGGCGAGGCCGAGCCAGACCAGCGCGCTCAGTGAGCCGTAGTCCTGCTCGGCGAGCTGCGGCGAGCTTGCAGCGACGAACGGGACGCACATGACCAGGAGGACGACGGCGCTGATCCGATACGGCGAGTAGCGGCGCATCAGGGGCGCGATCAGGACCGAGTAGGCGGCCCAGGACATTGCCAAGACGATCGCCAGTAGGTCGCCGCCGAGGTCGGAAGACAGATTGCCTCCGGAACCGAGCGCGACGAGCCCGACCCCGGCGAAGCCGATCGCGGCCGCAATCCAGAACTGAGCCGAGAGCCGCTCGAGCCCGGTGAGCGACGAGAAGATCGCCGCGAAGATCGGGGTCGTCCCGAGAATCAGCGCGACCGTCGTCGCCGTTCCGAGCTTGAGCGCGTAGGCGAATGCGAACTGGTTGATCAGCAGGAAGCCGGAGGCGAGGCCGATCAGGAGCAGGGTGCGCCTGCCGCCGACGGCAAGGGAGCGCTCGAGGCCGAACGCGACGCCTGCGGCGAGCAGCGCCGCGGCTCCGTAGCGGATCGCGCCGTACGCGAGCGGGCGGAAGCCGTGGGTGAGCACGTACCTCGTCACCGTGATGTTGAACGCCCAGATCAGGACCGTCAGCACCAGCATCAGGTCGACGCGGGTCAGGGGCGG
>JBKPSO010000278.1:0-2503 GCA_046735055.1 Actinomycetota bacterium | reverse complement strand
ACGCTGATCCGGTACTCGTTCGCGATCGGCTTGAAGACCTGCTGGACGAGCAGCCGGTTCGCTGCCTCGAGCTCGCTCAGAACGATCGCGGCTTCTGGGGCGGCCGAGGTCACCGCTCGAATCGTAGACGCTTGGAATCAGTGCCGATGGTGTACGTGCCGGGCGCGGCATCGAGGAGCAGTTGCGCCGCGCGTCGGCCGGCGACGTCGACGTGGACGTACTCCCGATCGTCGTCTGGCTCCGTCTCGTGCCAGGTGCCCGGGCCCCACAGCCGACCGAATCGGAGGATCAGCGTCTCGAGGCCCGACGTCAGCGCAGTGTGCTCGAGCGCGGCCACTGCGTCGTCGCCTGCGCCGAACGAGATGCTCTCGACGACGAGGCGACGTGCGCCGGCCGCCTGCGCCGCGGCCACGACGTTGCCGCCGCCCTCGCTTCGAATCCGTCGGTTCGCGGCGAAGTCCCGGCCGGCGAGATCCGTCACGAAGTTGGCGACGACGGTCGGCCGCGTCTCGACTGCGAGCTCGGCCAGCGCGCGCGTGTCATAGACATCGCAGACAACGGCGACGGCACCGAGCTCGCGGATCAGGTCGAGCTTCTCGGGCGAGCGCGTGGTGGCGATGACCTCTCGCTCTCGCAGGTGCGGGAGCAACGAGCGGCCGAGCACGCCGGAACCCCCGATCAGCAAGACATCGGTCAGTCGCTCAGACGAGGTGTGCGAGGACTTATGCCCCCGCACACCTCAGCACCGTACTCAGGAGTGCTTCCAGGTAACGCTGAAGTTGGTGCCGCCGCTCAACCCCGCTGTCTGCGCCTTGAGAGTCGAGCCCGAGACCATGTCGATCTTGTCCGGGTTGAAGGTTCCGATCGGCTGCCCGTTCACGGTCGTCGACGTGAAGTCCACCGTCCCGAAGTTCGTCAGGGGCAAGACACCGCCCGAGCCGGACGGGGCCTCCGCGATGGCTTCCGCCGACGCGAGCTTCGCGCGCGGCAGCCGTTGGGTCGTCGTAGAGCTCTGGCCGTTCGAGTTGTTCGTGATCGTCAGCGTGAAGCGGCCACCGCCGTCCGTCGCGACCGAGGCGCTGATCGAGTCGCCCGGATTGATGGTGAGCGAAAGGTTCACCGGGAACTTCGGGTACATCTCGTACCACGCGTAGTACCTTGGGCTGCCACCGCTGCAGTCGGCCGAGGTTCCGGTTTGCTCGACGGTGTTGCTTCCGTAACCGTCGAGACCGACCCAGAAGCTCGAGTACGTCGTCGCAGCCGTGCAGTTGGCAGTCGGCTGCGTCCAGCTGGCCGAAACGCTGGTGTAGCGCCCGTTGATGGCGCTATAGCCGGACCAGTTGGAGCTGGTGCTTTGGCTGATCTTCTTGTTCGGGTCGAAGCGAGCCGGGCCGCGCGCGGCAGGGTGCGCGTTCGCGGCCGACGCAGCAAGGAGAAACGCGCAGGCGGTCGCAATCAACAGCTTTTGCAAAGGGACTCCCTTCCTCGGAGAATGGCAGCGCCGCTCAGAGCGTAGGCGATTCTCCGGCTGCCTTCCAGGGTGGGCTGCGAGGCGAGCCTCTCCGCGAGCAGCGGCAGCGACGACACCTACTCTGTGCCAGGATCGGGCCAGGAGGCAAAGGTGGACACGATGGTGTGAACGTGCTCGACCAGTTCTGGCATTGGGTCGCCGGTGTCTTCGGGCACATCGGCGACGTGTCTGTGTACTGGCTCGTCCTCGCCCTTGCGCTGAAGACCGCGGAGTCGGCCTTCATCGGACTCGGGTGGCGGAACATCCTTCGTGCGGCGTATCCCAAGAGCGACCTGTCGTTCAAGACGGCCTGGGGTGCGTCGCAGGGAGGAACGGCGATCAACGCCGTCGCGCCCGCGCAAGCGGGGACGGCGGCGATGATCGGGCTCTTCCGATCGAGCATCCCGGGCTCGTCGGTCGCGGGCGTGACCTCCGCGTTGGTCGTCCAGTCGCTCTTCTTCACGGCGATCAGCGTGTTCATCGTCATCGGAGTCGCGATCTTCCGGCCGCACACCGTTTCGAAGGGCTCGCCGGCCGACGAGACGGGCGGCTTTCTGTCGACACATCCCCTCGTCATCGTGGCCGGAGTGCTCGTCGCCGCCGTCGCGCTCTACTTCGCGTGGCCGCGCATCAAGCCGTGGCTGGCCAAGGAATGGCGCAAGGCGAAGCAGGGCGCCGCGATCTTCAGCGACTGGCGCCGCTACGCGCGCGGCGTCGCACTTCCGTCAGGGTTGTCGTACTGCTGCCGGATCGGTGTGAACATCGTCTTCATGGCCGCGTTCGGGATCCCGATCACGGCGTTCACCGTCTTCCTGATCGCCTCGTCGCACATGCTCTCGGGCCTCTTCGCGCTCACGCCCGGCGGAGTCGGCCAGACCCAGGCCCTCGACATCGCGACGCTGCGCTCGTATGCGACGAGTAGCAGCATCGCGGCGTTCTCGATCACCCAGGACTCGATCATGACGATCTGGAACGTCGTGCTCGGGTTGGTCG
>JBKPSO010000277.1:0-13718 GCA_046735055.1 Actinomycetota bacterium | reverse complement strand
GGCACGAATACACCCTGCTCATCCACGCGGGTGGCGAGACGGGCAGTGTCGAAGCAGAACAGCCCGGCGAGCGCGTGCACGTCGGCGTGGGTCGTCGCCCTGTCCTCCAGCAACAGCTCGGTCAGACGCAGCGCGTCGGTGCACAGGAACGGGCGCACCGGCTCCTGCGGGTTGCTGCCGTGGTAGCCCTCGTTGAACAGCAGGTACAGGGCAAGCAGCACCGAGGTTCGCCGGACCTCGATGTCGGGCAGGCGGTCCACGTCGGGGAGCACGCCGAGCTTGCGGAGCCGGGCGCGGCCACGGTGCAGCCGCCGGTCGATCGTCGGCGTGCCCACCAGGAAGGCCTGCCCGATCTCCTTGGGGGAGAGGCCGCACAGCCACCGCAGGATCAGCGTGACCTGCGTCTCGCGCGTCACGCCCGGGTCGCACACCGCGAACATCATTGCCAGCTGGTTGGCGCCGTCGGCGGACGGTGCGAGCGCGGCCTCGATGGTGTCGGTGAGAGCCGCGGTGGTGGCCAGCTCCGGCAGGAGGGACCTGTGCCGCTGCTCGCGGCGGATGATGTCGATGGCGCGGTTGTGGGCGGCCCCGATGATCCACGCCTTCGGGTCCCGTGGCAGCCCGAAGCGCCAGGCGTGCATGGCGCTCAGCAGGGCGTCGTGGACGACATCCTCGGCCAGCGGGATGTTCGACGGGCCTAGCACCCGGGTCAGGGCGCTCACCAGGTGGGCGTACTCCCGGCGGAACAGATCCTCGACCAGCTCGGTCGACGACGTTGCGGCGGGCTCGTCCACGGGACGTCACATCCGGTGGTCCTGGACCGGTCGCACCTCGACGGAGCCCTCGAACTCGTAGGTCGGGCAGGTGCGGGCGACCTCGATGGCGTCCTCGAGCGACGCCGCCTCGATGACCATGCTGCCCGTGACCAGGTCCTTCGACTCGGCGTAGGGGCCGTCGGTGACCACGCGGTCGTGCCCGCGCACCGTGGCACCCGGGTTGTCGAGCGGCGTGCCGGCGTTGCGGCGCCCCTGCCGTGCCAGCTCGTCGGACCACGTGTACCACTTGGCGACGTGGGCCTGGAGCTCCGAGGGCGACATGTCGTCCCGTGAGACCGCACCGCCGCGGAAGATGAGCATGAACTTGAGCCTGTGCGCATGCTCCTCGCCCGCTGCTCCCTCCGGTTCCAGCTCCACCACCGCGGCAGCGTATCGGCCGGGCGTGGCTCACCCGGTCAGGGTCGACGTCGCGCTTGCCCAGGCCTCTGCAATTCATTCCCGGCGAGGAAAACGGGGACCACGGGCACATCCCGCACTGTTTGCCGATCGGGCAACGGCTCATCCTGCGCTGATCCCGCACGAGGCTCCCGGAAGCTCCCGCAGTCACCCGCCAATTCCCGCAACCGAAGTGGCTGAAAGCCCCGTTCACGCCGCAAATCCCAGCGCATCCCCGCTCAGCCCGGAAGCGCCATGACCGGGCCCGTGACGCCGGAGGTCGCGGGTTCGAGTCCCGTCGCTCCGTCGCCGTCTTTCGGTCTGCCTTCGTCGGAGCCGCTCACGCAGCGGTGCCGCAGGTCAGTCGCGGGAGCCCAATCCGGGGATGCAGCCTGAGCGCAGCTCCGCATAGTGCTTTGATTTGCGACGCAGACACTGTTCGACGGGAAGGAGGAACCATGGTCGCTCGCGTCGCGAGCTTCGAAGGGGTCAACGTCGAGGTGGCGGAGAAGACGATGGATCAGGCGGAGGCCATCATCTCGCCGCTGATGGAAGGACTGCCCGGATACCAGGGCCACCTCGAGCTCGTGGCCTCGGACGGAAAGGTCTTGTCGATCGCGCTCTTCGACTCGGAGGAGAATGCGCAGGCCGCCGAGCCGACGTTCGACGAGGAGATGCCGCGCAAGCTCGGCGACCTCTACAACGACTGGGAAGGCCGCCGCGTCTCCGTCGTGCGCTACCAGGTCCTCTCCGACTCGCGAGCTACGAAGTAGTCGACGCCTCGCGAGCCGACTCACCCACCCGCACCGGGCACGGCTGGCCTTACGCGCGAGCGATGAGGTACCGGTACTCGTTCTCCAGCCGGTCGCTCCCGTCCGGAAGGCGGAACGCGGCGAGCCCGTCGACGATCGCCTTCTTGACCTCATCCTCGCGCTCGGGGCCGACGAGCAGCACGATCTTGACGGCGCGCCGGGCGGGCCGCGGCATTCCGCTTACCTTCGTTCCGAGACGTCTCAGCTGTGGCATCACCGGCAGGGGCTACCACCGCAAGGATTAGCCCTGAATGTCGCAGTCCAGCGCATCGGTTCCCACCGTCAGGCGGCCGGTTCGCAGACGAGCATTGTGACGCCCGTGCTGGCAGTCTCGGTCCGCTTGAGCGTCAGTGTCGTTTTGTCGTTGTCGGCTCGGAAGAAGCGCTTGCCGCTTCCGAGCACGAGCGGGTAGATCATGAACCGGTATTCGTCGATCAGGTTGTGCGGCAACAGCGTGTTCACGAGCGCGCCGCTGCCGTAGATGAGGATGTCCTCGCCGGTCTGCTGCTTCAGGCTTGCGACCGCGTCGACGACGTCGCCCTCGAGCACCGTGCTGTTCCACTCGAGCGGTTCTCGCAAGGTGGTCGAGGCGACGAACTTGGGCAGGCTGTTCATCCGGTCGCTGAAGGGATCGCCCGACCGCAACGGCCATGAGGCGACGAACTCCTCGTAGGTGACCCGGCCGAGGAGGAGAGCCTCGCTCGCGAACAGCTGGTCGGTTTGCCACTTCGAAATCTCGTCGTTCCAGTAGGGAACGGTCCAGCCTCGGTGCTCGTACTCACCGGCCGGGCCGGGATCTTCAGTCACGCCGTCCAGGGATAGGTATTCAGCTGCGACGATCCTTCTCATTTCGGTCTCCTTGACCTCTGGGCGTTGCGACGCCATTCCATTGCTCGTGCGCCTCCTACGGGCCTACCGGAACGATACTATCGCTTCGGTATGGACACCGCAGCCAGCCCAGGCGGCCAAATTGCGCTCGGGTTCACGCGAGCTCAGATGTCATGCCGGCCTGGGCGAATGAGGCCGTCATGAACGAGCCGCCCAAGGCGACGTCGCCCTGGGGCGCCTTCGGCGTGCTGTCGATCGCAGTCTTCCTGGCGATCCTCGACCTGTTCATCGTCAACATCGCCTTCCCCGCCATCCGCGGCAGCTTCCCCTCGGCGAGCCTGTCCGACCTGTCCTGGATCCTGAGCGCCTACGCGATCGTCTTCGCCGCAGTGCTCGTTCCCGCTGGCAAGCTGGCCGACATCGTCGGGCGAAGGCGCGTCTTCCTTGCCGGCCTTCTGCTCTTCCTGGCGGGCTCGGCGCTATGCGCGGCCGCGCCGACGGTCGGCTTTCTGATCGGCGCCCGCGTCCTGCAGGGGGTCGGCGGCGCAGCGCTGACGCCGACTTCGCTCGGGCTCGCCCTGCCCCTCTTCCCGCGGCGCCAGCACGCGGTCGTGATCGGCCTCTGGGCGGCGATGGCCGGGGTCGGCGCCGCCGCCGGCCCGGTGCTGGGCGGGCTGCTGGTCGAGGCCAGCTGGCGCTGGATCTTCCTGATCAACCTCCCGCTCGGCCTCTTCGCCGCCGTACGCACGGCCCAGATCATCCCCGAGGCGCGCGACCCCGAGCAGGGCCGGTTCCCCGACCTGCTCGGCAGCCTGCTGCTGATGATCGCGATCGGCTCGCTCACCCTCGGGCTGGTCAAAGGCCCGGACTGGCACTGGGGCGGCCGCTCGCTCGGCGCCTTTGCCCTCGCCGCCGTCTCGCTCGCGCTCTTCATCTTCCGCTCGGCGCGCCACCCCGCGCCGGTGGTCGAGCTGCCGCTGCTGCGCCCGCCGGCCTTCGCACTCTCGTCGCTTTCGGCGCTGCTCTTCTTCGCCGCCTTCGCCGTCCTGCTGCTCGCCAACGTCCTCTTCCTCACCGACGTCTGGCACTACTCGGTCACCCGCGCCGGCTTCGCCTTCTTCCCCGGCCCGCTCACGGCCGCGATCGTCGCCGGTCTCTCCGGCCGGCTCGCCCACCGCTACGGCAGCGCCCAGGTCGGCGCACCCGGCGGCATCATCTTCGCCCTCGCCAGCCTCTGGTTCCTTACCGTACTGGGCGACCAGCCCAACTACCTGAGCCGCTACCTGCCCGGATTGCTGCTCGGAGGCGCCGGCATCGGGCTGATCCTGCCCGCCTTCACGACCCTCGCTGCCTCCACTCTGCCGGAAGCCCGGCTCTCCACCGGCATCGGCGTCCAGACCACCTTCCGCCAGATCGGAGCGGCGCTCGGGCTCGCCGCCTTCGTCGCCATCGTCGGCAACGCCACCCTGGCGACCACGAGCGACTACCACGGCCCCTGGCTGTTCATGGCCATCGCCGCCGCCAGCGCCGGGCTCATCCTCATACCCCTCTTCGGACGCCAGCCCAACGCGGCCCCAGCCGTGGCGCCTGCAGGAGACCGGCCCCAGGGCATAACGCGGGAGCGAAGCGCGCCGGGCGGCGCAGAAGAGTCCTAAGGAGGAGCCGTTTGTTCTCGCAGCGCTCCTCGAATCGAGCCGCCACAACCAGCGATGGGCGGACTCCACCTACCTGATCGCGCCTCTCAGGCCTACGATAAATCGCAGGAAGCAGACTGGCCGCACTGCTTCCCGGCGTGCTGCCCTCCCTTTACTCTTCCGCGACCTCGCGGCGGGTGGCTCCCGCGTCACCACCCCGGCCGCCTCGAGCTCCCGCAACCGGTTGGTCACCCGCGTGGGTGTGATGTCCGCGAGGCTGCGGGCGAGATCGGTAAAGCGCCGTGGTCCGAAGCAGCAGGTCGCGCACGATCAACAGCGACCACCGCTCGCCAACGACTTCGAGGGCTCGCCCAACCGACCGCCGTCGCACGCGCAACGGACGCAGCCGAAGGCAAGAGCCTGATTCACCCGTCGTCGCTTGGTATTCGTTGCCCGCCGAATCTCTAGCCTCGGATTCCTTTGCCGTCGACGATGCGAGGCGTAATGCGCTCATCGACGAACATCACGTCTTCATCCACACCTTTCGGCGGCAGCGGCACGCAGCTCTTCGGCAACGGCGCCGCATGTGATGCCGCTGCCGTTGGCCGACAGCAGAGGTTCTCGAGCCGCGTGGTCGCTCTCGTCCCGAAGCAAACGCCGGGGCAAGGGAAGCACCTCTTCCGCGAAGGGAGCAGGGCCGACCTGAAGCTGGCGAATACTGGACCACCGGCACGGGAGTGGCCGTCCTCACCTACGAACCGCCTGGATCGGCAGCCCGCGCCTGAACCCGATCGGCGATCCGGATGAATCGTGATCGGCAGAGACGATGGCACCCAGACTTGACCCAGGCCGACGCGTGATGTCAGGGAGCGCCGGCGTGGACGAGAGGAGCCGAGGGTCCGACGGCGGGTGCGGCGAAGATCGATGACTGCCGGGGCAGACGCTGACGTTCAGAACGCGCCCGCCGACTCCAGAGGCAGCGCGAATTTCAACGACAGGCGCTGGCTCGCACTCCTGGTCCTCTGTCTGGGCGACTTGATGATCGTCCTGGATGTGACCATCGTCGGGGTTGCGCTCCCGTCGATCCGGGCGGATCTTGGCTTCTCGGAAGAGTCGCTCGCGTGGGTTGTGAACGCCTACCTGATCACCTTCGGGGGCTTCCTTCTCCTTGGCGGTAGGCTCGGCGACCTCTTGGGGCATCGTAGGCTGTTCCTGGCTGGGGTCGCTCTCTTCACTGTGGCGTCGGCCGTGTGCGGATTTTCGAATTCGCAGGCGATGCTGGTCGGAGCGCGGGCGGTGCAAGGCGTCGGCGGGGCGATCGTGTCGGCCGTTGCCCTTTCGCTGATGATGACGCTCTTTACCGAGCCAGCCGAGCGGGCGAAGGCGATGGGGATCTTCGGCTTCGTCGCCTCCGGGGGCGGCTCGCTCGGTGTCCTCCTCGGTGGCATCCTCACGGACGCGCTCGACTGGCACTGGATCTTCCTCGTCAATCTCCCTGTCGGGTTCCTCGTCGTCGTCCTGACACTCGTCGTGATTCCGAGCGCACTCGTCGCGAGCGCCGCGCAACGGCTCGACCTGGCGGGTGCGGTAACGGTCACGGCCTCGCTCGTGATCGCGGTGTACGCGATCGTGAACGGGAACGAGGTCGGCTGGCTGACGGGGCGAACACTCGGCCTGCTCGCGGCCTCGGCACTCCTGCTTGCGATCTTCCTCGCGATCGAGGCGCGCGTGCGCTCGCCGCTCGTGCCGCTCCGCCTCTTCCGGCTGCGCAACATCGCCGTCTCGAACGCTGTCGGCGTCCTCTGGGCCGGGGCGATGTTCGCCTGGTTCTTCCTCACGGCCCTCTACCTCCAGCTCGTGCTCGACTACAGCCCGCTCCAGGTCGGGCTCGCGTTCCTGCCCGGGAACCTGGTCATGGGCGCCATGTCGATCGGCCTCTCCGCCAAGCTCGTCCTGCGCTTCGGCATTCGACCCCCGCTCAGCGCGGGGCTGCTCTTCGCTTCGCTCGGGCTCCTGCTCCTGGCGCGAGCGCCGGTGGACGGAAGCTTCGCGATCGACGTCCTCCCGAGCATGATCCTGCTCGGTCTCGGCGCCGGCACGGCGTTCAATCCTGTTCTGCTCGCCGCGATGAGCGACGTCGAGCCCGCCGAAGCCGGGCTCGCATCCGGTCTCGTCAACACCTCGTTCATGATGGGAGGTGCGCTCGGGCTGGCCGTGCTTGCGAGCCTGGCAGCGTCCCGAACCGATGCGCTGTTAGCAGCCGGAGAAAGCCAGACAGGGGCGCTCACGGGCGGCTACCACCTCGCGTTCCTCGTCGGCGCTGTCTTCGCGGCGGCCGCCGCTGCACTGGGTGCCCTCTTCCTTCGGGTCCAGACGCCGGAAGCGGCCGCAGGCGAGCTCGAGCAGGGTCCCTGCGAGCCTGCCCCCTGCAACCCCTTTGCGGTCGCGGACCACCGCACCTCGGCGCCGGAGCCAGCGTGAGCCCCAGCCTGAAACGCTGGTCAAGTTCGGCGGCTGACCCAAGGAGGTCATCCGACGATCGCGGGATCGGCCCGGCGCAACCCGATGAGACCCAACTCGCAGAAAGTCGTTCGATCGCGACGAGAGGCCGGGCTCGCCGAATAGACTTTCTGGATCGCCCATGCTTGTACTGGTGACCGGCGGAACGGGCTACGTCGGCTCCCACGCGAGCGCCGCGCTCGTTCACGCGGGGCACCGTGTCCGCGTCCTGGCGCGGTCGGCGGAGCGGGTTCCCGCGGCGCTCGCACCGCTTGGCGTCGACGACGTCGAGACTGCGATCGGCGATGTCACCGACCCCGATGCGGTCGGGCGCGCGCTCGAGGGCTGCGACGCCGTCCTGCACGGGGCTTCGGTCTTCTCGATGGACGCCCGCAGGGCGGAGGAGACGCGTGCGGTCAACGTCCGCGGCACCGAGATCGTGCTCGGAACGGCCCACCGATACGGGCTCGACCCGATCGTGTTCGTCTCGAGTGAGCTCGCATTGCTGCCGCCGGCCGAAGGCGCGGTTCTGACTGCCGACTCGCCGGTCGGGCAGACCGACTGGCCCTATTGCCGCTCAAAGGCCGATTCCGAGCTGGTCGCGCGCAGGTACCAGGCTCTTGGCGCGCCCGTCGTGAGCGTCATGCCGGCGGCGGTCTGGGGGCCGCAGGATCCGCACTTCGGCGAAGGGGCAATGCTCGCGACGAACGTGCTTAGGAACCGTTTTCCGATCGTCATGCGTGGCGGCATGCACATCGCCGACGTCCGCGACGTCGCCGCTGTGCTCGCCGCGGTGATGGAGCCCGGCCGCGGGCCGCGCGCCTACATGGTCTCCGGGAACTACATCGCGCTCCCCGACCTCATCCGCACGCTCGCCGAGCTCAGCGGGCGGCGGATCCGGTTCGTGATCCTCCCGCGCGGGTTCCTGGCCGCCTTCGGCCGCACCGCAGACATCGTGCAGCGGCGGCTGAAGACACGGCTGCCCTGGCAGGGCGAGGGCATCTGGGTGATGAACTGCGCCGCCCGCTGCGACGACTCCAAGACCCGCAGCGAGTTCGGGCTCGAGCCGCGCCCACTGCGCGAAACGATCGCCGACACGCTCCGCTGGCTGGTCGAGGTCGGCCATCTCAGCCCAACCGAGGCCGGCCGGCTTTCGGCGTGAGGCGGTAGCGCTCTACGCTCGCACCGATCGCACGCTCGGGGAGATCGCTGGGGTCTATCTGCTTGCGCGAGGTGTCGGCGGTCGATCCGGCTCGGCGGGCGGGGTGATGCCCGCGATGACTGCGCTGATGACGCGGCGGAGGTGGCGTCTTGGATTCTCCTTCGCGTGCCGAAACGATGGCGACGTGACCGATTTCGTAGTCCCAACACCCAACTCGAGGCCCGACGGGATCACCGTGGGCCCTGCCGGCGCGGTCTGGTTCACCGAGCGGCTCGCCGACAAGCCCTGACGGCAACCTCTGGATCAGCGAGCTGTTGGCGAAGAGCATCGCTCGGATCACTCTGGACGGCGTCGTGACCGAGTTCCCGGTGCCCTCAACCGCGAGCCCGACGGGCGTCACCGCCGCTCCTGACGGCAACATCTGGTTCACCGAGCCGGTGCCGGCAGTCGTCGGCCGCCTGGACGTCGGCGGCCCGCGTCAGACCGGGAACTGCAAGGACAAGGACTGACGCCTGGCCGCCTTCACCACACCGACGATGCCGCTCCTCGCCCATGCCAAAAGCCGCCTCGGCAACCGTCTCGTCTCCGCGCCGGCGACCAGGATGAGAACCTCCGGCTCGTACCGGTCCAGCAGACTCCACGCGACCGTCGCGTCGGCCGCATCCGCGACCTCGGTCCGGATCTCCGTATCCGGGATCCCGACCGCGTTGAAGGTTTTCGGCCGTTCGGTTGGATCTCCACTTCCTCGAACGCCCCGGTGCACGTAAGGTCCAGCTCGACCTCTTGTACGACTACCGCACCAACTGAGACTCGATCGCGCATGGACGCCATGGCAAGCATGGGCGGAGAGCGACAGGGATGAGCTTCGTCTCTCGAGGCTTCCGCGGTCGCCGCCTCGACGCGGGCTTCGACCCGAGTCGCTTACCGCCCGGCCAGCACGTGACCGACGACTTCCCGGTGCTCTCGGCGGGTCCGACGCCGCACACGCCGCTGGAGGACTGGACGTTCTCTATCGTCCTGGGCGACGATCGCAAGTCGTGGACCTGGGAGGAGTTTCGCGCGTTGCCGAGCGAGAAGGTGACGGCGGACATCCACTGTGTTACCCGCTGGTCGAAGCTGGATACGACGTGGGAAGGCGTCTCCGTGGACAGCCTGCTCGAGGAGGTCGAACACGACGCCCCGTACGTGCTCGCGTTCTGCGACGGCGGCTACACGACCAACCTGCCGATCGAGGACGTGACCGACGGGAAGGCGTGGATCGCCTTCGCATACGCCGGCGAGCCGCTCGACCCCGAACACGGCGGCCCTGCACGACTGCTCGTCCCCCACCTCTACTTCTGGAAGAGCGCGAAATGGGTGCGCGGACTCATCTTGCGCGAGGAGGACGAACCCGGCTTCTGGGAGACGTACGGCTACCACCTCTACGGCGACCCGTGGAAAGAGCAGCGCTTCGCGGGCGACTGAGTTGGCAGATCGCCGGCGTGGACGAGCTCGTCGACGAGACTGCTCGCGTCAAGACGATCGTGCTCGACGTGGCCGACTGGCCAGGCCACCGAGCGGGACAGCACCTCGACGTCAGGCTGACCGCGGAGGACGGCTACCGCGCCGAGCGTGAGTATTCGATCGCCTCCGCCCCGGGCGAACAGGTCGCGATCACGGTCGAGCGACTGGACGACGGCGAGGTCTCCCCCTACCTCACCGACGAGTTACGAGCAGGCGACGCGCTCGAGCTGCGCGGGCCCCTCGGCGGCTACTTCGTCTGGGACGCGGAGGACGGAGGGCCTCTGCTCCTCGTCGCCGGAGGCTCAGGGATCGTGCCGCTGCGATCGATTCTCCGGCACCGTACTCGCAACGGAAACGACGTTCCCGTCCGCCTCCTCTATTCGTCCCGCTCGCTCGAGGACGTCATCTACCGCGCCGAACTCGACGAACCCAGAGAAGGCGTCGAGGTGATTCACACGCTGACGCGTACGCAGCCGCCCGAGTGGACCGGTCACACGAGGCGGGTCGACGCCGACCTCCTCGCCAGCGTCGCCTGGCCGGCGGAAGAGGATCCGCTCGCCTTCGTCTGCGGGCCGACGAGCTTTGTCGAGACCGTCGCCGCTGGACTCGTCGAGCGCGGCTACCGTCCGGAGCGTGTGAAGACGGAGCGCTTCGGAGCGACGGGAGGCAAGTGATGGAAGCACTCGACGGAAATGCGATCGCCGGCGTGCTGGTGGACGTCTTCGGAACCGAGATGACCATGGCTACCGGCGTCTGCGCGACCTGCGGCGCGGCCGGACTGCTGGCCGAGGACGCCGTCTACAACCGGGCTCCGGGCACCGTCGTGCGCTGCCGCAGCTGCGGGAGCATGCTGATGGTGCTCGTCGACGTGCGCGGCATCTACTGCGTCGACCTGCAAGGACTTGCGTCGCTCCAACCTGCAGGGGCACAGACACACTAGACAGCGAGCGAGGCGGCACTCGAGCTTGACGACCGGCGCCGATTAGTTTCGGCGAGCTTGCGAGTTGATCCTCACGAAGGGTGTCTGTTTCGCGAGGACGGAGGTGGACAGTGCCGGACGTGACGGTCAAGTCGATCGACGAGATGGAGGCGATCTACGGTGGCCTCGCCCGCCGGGCGCGCGCGGAGCTCGGCGTGACAGGGTGGGGAATGCAGGTCTTCACGTTGCCACCCGACTGGGACGGCTATCCGACTCACAACCACAGCTCCGATGCCTTCGACCCGAACCAGGAGGAGGTCTACATCCCCCTGAGCGGCGCCGCGATCCTGGTCGCCGATGGCAGCGAGTTCGAGCTTCGCCCCGGGACGATGGCCCGCGTGGGCCCCGACCAGCTGCGCCAGATCCGCCCCGGCCCGGAGGGGATCCGGTTCGTGGCGATCGGAGGCGCGCCCGGCGCCTTCGAGCCGGGAGCGTGGACGGAGCTCGGCGCCGACCCACCCAGTCCACCGGCCGAGTAGCCTCCTGTGCGGCGATGGACGAGCAGGCGTTCGCGCTTCTGATCGAGCCACACCGGCGGGCGCTCCACCTTCATTGCTATCGGATGCTCGGGTCGCTGCACGACGCCGACGACGCACTCCAGGAGACGATGCTGCGCGCCTGGAAAGGCTCCGACCGCTACGAGCCGCGCGCGCAGCTCGCCGCCTGGCTTCACACCATCGCCACGAACGTTTGCCTCAGCGCGATCGCACGCAGGCGCTTGCACCCGGTCGAGCTGAGCGAGGACCTCGATCATCTGCAGCCATATCCGGATCGGTTGCTCGACGACCTCGTCGCGCGCGAGAAGGTCGAGCTCGCGTTCATCACCGCGATTCAGCTGCTGCCGCCCAAACAGCGGGCGGTGCTGATCCTGCGCGATGTTCTCGGCTGGTCGGCGAAGGAGGTTGCCACGGCGCTCGAGGACTCGGTCGCCGCAGTGACCAGCGCCCTGCAGCGTGCGCGTAGGCGCCTGGAAGGGGCACATCGGCACCGCCCCCGCCCGGAAGGGCGGGAGCGTGCGCTCGTCCAACGGTTCATGGCCGCATGGGACGCAGTCGACATCGACGCCCTCGTCGCGCTGCTCACCGAGGACGCGGTCATGACGATGCCGCCGGAGCGAATGCGGATCGCGGGCGCGCCCGCGATCGGCGATTTCTTCGCGGCCGTCCCGCAGCAGGGACGACTCGACGAGATCCGCCTCCTCACGACCGCCGCCAACCGGCAGCCGGCGCTCGCCGCCTACGCGCTCACCGACGACGGCAAGCACCGGCCTTACGGGCTGATGGTGCTACAGATCGAGGACGACCTGATCTCGGGCATCGTCGGGTTTCCGGACCCCTGGCTGTTCGAGCTATGCGGCCTGCCCTCCGAACTGAACTAGCGCTGCACCGAGGCCGACTCCTGATCGAGGCTGCACGCGACAAGCAACCTGCCATGCTTGGGGGAAGGCATGTCGGACGTGTGGTCGAGCGTCTTCTGGGTGCTCCACCTCGACGTCCGCTTTTACACGGGAAGCTCGGCGGCCATAGGCACGGCCGGCGCCGCCGGGATGTGGAAGACCTCGACGAAGCGCTCGAGGAGCCCGCGCTTGCCCGTGACCCGGACTCTGCCGCTCTTGATCGCCTCGCCTGGGTCGAGCTCGCCCGTCAGCAGGGGATGCAGCGTCTCGTCGGTCTCGAGCACGAGATCCGCGTCGGCGAACGGGCCCTCGTCGACTTCGAGCGCACCGTGGTCGACGCGCGCATGGACGACGATCTCGCCGAACCGGAGCTCGTAGCTCACCCCAAGCCATTCCTGTCGATGGCTCGGCAAGCCTGGCGGCATGCTCGTCGAAGAGGGCGCAGTCGTCGAGGCTTGGGCATTCGCAGCGGGAGGCCGCCTCGAGCCAGCCCCTGACGAGCGTGGCGCGCTCGATGATCGCCGTTACCTCCGGAAGCAAGCGGCTTGCACGTCGATTCGGAAGAAACGATGAAGGGCGACCGAGGTTCCCCGGTGATCGCGTGCTCGTTGGAGCAAGAGGAGTTGCTGCAGCGGCGCGCCGCGCTGGCAAGCGCTACGAACGCAGGCAGGAATCGACATCGCGGCGGTACAGACGATGTTCAGGGGTGACGAGGATCCCTTCGCGCAACTCGACCTCGGGCACCGCGCACCCGGAAGCGCTTAAGCGCGGCTGGCCGGTTTGACCGGCTGCCGTCGTCGGCGACAAGCCGCATCGACGTTCGCCGAGGCGAGGAAGCGCTGCACGGCGGCGCCGTCGGAGTAGAACATCTGCGCACGGGCGAACTTCCCGTCTCGGAGCTCGTACAGGCCGAGCACCTCATCGCCGAAGGGCAACGAGTGGAATTCCACTTCGGGGTGGTAGAGCTCGAGCAAACGCGGTTCGTCGCGTTGCTCCACTTCCCGGAACGCGTCCAGCACGATCGCAACGCTCTAGGGTGCCCGCGATGCATGTTGCAGGCGGTACGTCTCCAGCCTGTGCGCCAGTTCTTCCGGTCGGCTGAGCGCGGGAAGATGGCCGGTGTCGATGACATCGGCGACGATGCCCAGGGCGTTCGCGAGCCAGCCGGCGCAGTGTTATGCGATCGGGTCGGAAACTACTTGCATATACAAGCGCTCGGCGGGTCCTGATGTCCTGATCGTGAGCTGGGCAGGCGGAGGGAATCTGCCGCCGCTCCTCGCAGCCGGCACGCTGCTCGCCGCTCGCGACAACCGTGTCTGGGTTCTCGCGTCGTCCGCCACGCGCCAGCTGGCCGCCGACGCGGGCTTCGATGTTGTCAGCTACCGCCACAGTCCCGATCCGAACGCGGACACTGCATTCGAGCAGCAGGCGGCCCAGATGATGGCAATCGCCGCCGGGCCGGAGATCGCCCTCGAGGTGCGCGGCGTCGCAGCGGAGCTGCGGCCCGAACTGATGATCGTCGACTGCATGCTGCCCGCCGGGATCGCGGCGGGCGAATCGACCGGCATACCCACCGTCTCGCTCGTGCACTTCCCATACGGGCTCGCGAGGACGCAGATGCTGCGCGGCGCGGGCGCCTGGACGACCGATCGTGCGCAGCTCAACGTCACGCGCAGCGGCCTCGGCTTGGAGCC
>JBKPSO010000276.1:0-10270 GCA_046735055.1 Actinomycetota bacterium | reverse complement strand
CCAACTCGAACGCCTCGGCCACCACGTCACCCTCGAGGCCGCCCCCGCTTGACGCAACCGGTCATTTCCCATCAGTCGGCCGCCTCGAGGAAGGCGTGCACGTCGGCGGCGAACCGGCTGTGGTGCTGGAAGAGGAAGCCGTGCGCCGAGTCCGGGTAGATCGTGAGCCGCGCGTTCGGCAGGAGCGCGGCGAGCAGGTATGAGTAGTGGGGAAGGATCATCGGGTCGCTGTCGCCGTTGGCGACGAACACCGGCAGGTCGATTGCGCTGACCCGCTCGAGCAGCGAGTGATTGGGAATCCCCCACGTGCACACGGCGTCGTACTGCGCCTGCCGGGCCTGCCACGTCGTCGGTTCGTCTCGGTCGGTTGTCCTTCCTCCGAAGATGCGCCCGGCGGCCCGCTGGCCTGCCTCGCGACTCGTGTCCGTCGCGGCGAAAGAAGACGTCCAGGTATCCCTGCGTGCTCGTTTCCGGCGTACCGACCGCGCCGATCACCTCCGGTGCCCAGCCGGTCGTGGTACGCGCAGAGCGGTCGGCCGTCCACCCCGCGCGCCTTCAGCTTGAACACCTGCCCTGCTGAATCACCGTGAACCTCCTCGATCGAGAGCGAGATCGAGGAATCACAACCGCGAGCCTGTCCCGTGACCACCTCTCTCACCGAGAGGTGGCCGCCGCTCACGCTGTCAAAGCCCGTCACCTCGCGCGAAGCTCATCGATGCTGAGCAGGTTCGCTCCTCCCGGATGTGGCGCTGACCGGATGTCGCGAGTCGCCGCAACCGGGCCTGACGCTACGCCGTCGAGTGACCGCGAGTCTCGCCGCAGTTGTCGCGCGCCGACCCGTCGGGGGAGACTTCCCCGATGCCACCGCTGCAGCTCTCCCCCGAGGAGTTTCGACGTCTGGCTGAGCGTGTGACGGAGGTCGCGACCGACTTCCTCGCCAGTCTCGAGAGCCGCCGCAGAGTTTCGGCGACCGCAGCCGGAGACACGGCCGCGGTGTTTGATCACCCCGCGCCCGAGCAGGGTCTGGGCGACTCGATCATCGCCGACCTGAGCGCGATCGCCGACCATGTGCGGGCGCCGACCGGGGCGCCGCTTCCCGTACGTGATCGGGTCAGGGGAGCCGGTCGGGGCGCTCGGCGATTTCTACGCCTCGGTGATCAACCAGAACGTGACCGCCTGGCGCTCGGCGCCGGCCGCGATCACGATCGAACGGACCGTGATCGGCTGGCTCGCCGAGGCGATCGGCTGCGAGGGCTTGGTCGGCAGCTTCACAAACGGCGGCTCACTCGCGAACCTGATGGCGCTCGCGATGGCGCGCGAGTCGCGCGCTCCGGCAAACGAGGACGGAGCCGAACCGTGCGTCGTCTACACCTCGCAAGAGGTTCACATGTCGATCCCGAAGGCCGTCGCGATGCTCGGCATCGGCCGCGCGAACCTGCGGCTGATCCCGGTCGAGGAGAACCTGCGCATCGACGTAAACGCACTGGGGGCTGCGATCGAGGCCGACCGCGAGGCCGGTCGCCGCGGCATCGCCCTGGTCGCCTCTGCGGGCACGATCATGAGCGGTGCGATCGACCCGCTAGCCAGGCTCGCGGAAATCGCGCGCGCCAATGACCTCTGGTTCCACGTCGACGGCGCCTACGGCGCGTTAGCCGCGCTCGCTGAGCCGGCGAAGTTCGACGGCCTGTCGCTTGCCGACTCGATCTCGCTCGACGCGCACAAGTGGCTCTACCAGCCGCTCGACTGCAGCATCCTGTTGTACCGCGACGCCGAGCTCGCGCGGCGGACGTTCGTCTACAGCGCCGAGTACGTGAAGACGTTGAGCGACGACCCGATCGAGGGCTTCGCCTTCTTCGACCAGACGCTCGAGCTGTCGCGCAGGTTCCGAGCACTCAAGGTCTGGCTGTCGCTGCGCTACCACGGCCTCGCCGCCTTCAGGGAGGCAATTGGCGAGAACCTCAGGCAGGCGAGCCTGCTCGCGACCCTGATCGAGGCCGAGCCTTTGCTCGAGCTGCTCGCTCCAGTCGAGCTGAGCGCTGTCTGCTTCCGCTGGACGCACGCAGACCACGAGGCGCTGAACACCCGCAACGAGCAGATCCTCCGGAGAGTCAACCAGCGTGGTCGGGTCTGGCTCTCGAACGCGAGCGTCCGCGGCGCGCTCGGGCTCCGCGCCTGCATCACCAACCACCGCACCACCGACGAGGACGTCCGCGGCGTTCTCGAAGAAGTGCTGGCGGCCGCAGAAGAAACTGCGTGACGGGTCGCCCGGCGCTCAAGGCCGGCTCGAGCACAGATCGGCCGCGAGGATGGAGCCGTTATGGAGATCACGCGCTCTGATCTCGCCGGCTTGCTGCTCGTCGCATCTTTCGCGTTCTGGTTTCCCGCCTGTCCTTCGCCACGCTGCTCCTGGGGGCCGCCCTGTGGCTGATGAGCCTGACCTTCCGCGTCACGGCGATGGCGGCTGCATCCGGCACCAAGCTGACTTCCGGTTTCGAGGCCGTGTCCGCATGGGCGGGCGGGGGTCGGCTTCGGGGCGGTCGTCGTACACAGTGGCTATCCGGCCGCCTGGTCAGGCTGGGCCGCGATCGTGTTGGGTGTGCCTGCCCATGACGTCCGGCGCCTCGACCACCTGAACCTGTTGCAGTCCAGGTCTGGCGCCGCCCAGATTTTCGAAGAGTCGCGCCCGCGGGGTGCACAAACTCGATCTTCACGCCGCCGCTTCGTATTCGTGAATGAGTCCGCCAAGTAGACGGAGGACGTGCTCGCCTGCGTGTCGCCTCGAGCGACGAGCGAGGTCGACCTTTCCGCCGACAGCGGCGACGCCGACCCCGCGTCGACGTCGAGCCGCTGTCTCAGCCGGCGTTCGGGCCGATCACGCCGTTTGCGAGTGCGAACATCACGAGCTCGGCGCGTGTTTCGAGCTGCAGCTTGCGCATGATGTGCGCGCGATGCGTGTCGACTGTGCGGACGGAGATGAAGAGCTTCTTTCCGATCTCCTGGTTCGTGTAGCCGAGCGCGAGCAGGTGCAGGATGTCGCGCTCTCGCTCGGAGAGCGGCTCGAGTGCCGGTGAGCCGTTGGGACTGACGAGCTTTGCGCCGAGATCGGGCTCGACGTAGCCACGGCCGCCCGCTACGAGCCGGATCGCAGCCACGAGCTCCCGGTCGGATGAGCGCTTCGGAAGGTACCCCGCGGCGCCGGCGGACAGCGCCCGGCGCACCGAGCTCGGCGCGGCCTGCGACGAAACGACGAGGACTTTCGCCTGTGGCGCGACGTCCGCGAGCTCCGGGATCACTTCGTAGCCGTTCTTCCGCGGCAGGAGGAGATCCAGCAGGATCAGATCCGGCTGAATCGCACGCGCCACGATGACTGCCCGTTCGGCAGAGTCCGCTTCTCCGACGACGGAGATCCCTTCCTCGCGTTCGAGTCGGCTGCGCAGTCCCGCACGCAGGAGCTCGTGATCGTCCACGATCAGGACTCTGATCATGCGAGCGCCTCGGTGAACGTGAGAGTCGCGCGCGTGCCGCCAGAGGGCCGTGCTGCAGCCAACTCCAGTGCGCCGCCAAAGCGGGCGGCGATGCGGCGGCAGAGCGACAGACCGAGCCCGCTGCCGGCGTCGTAGCGATCGATCGCCGCGAGACCGACGCCGTCGTCGTCGACGAGCAAACGCCACGAGAACGACGAACGCGGCGCGGTCACGTGAACGTGCCCGGCGCCGGCAGCGACGGCGTTCGAGAGCAGGTTGCGCAGGATCACACGGAGCGCGGCCGGGGGCAGCGGCAACGTCATATCCACGTCGGCCGTGATCTCGATCTCGACGCGGAGATCCTCGGCGGCCTGCTCGAGGCACTCCGCCACGGAGGCGAACGTCTCGTCGCTCTGTCCGCTCCGCGACGCCTCGAGCAGCGCATCGACGAGAAGGATCGCGTCCTCGACGGATCTGGACGGGTCGTCGGCGACGAGCGCGGTTTCGAGCGGGGTCTTCAACTCGTGCGCGACGAGCGCCGCGAAATCCTCGAGCGCCTCGTTCGCGCTGGGCCGTCGTAACAGATGAGAATCGGTGCGTCGTTCATAGTCGAATCATCCCGGAACCGCGGGCCTCGAGGCATCGGCCGATCCGCGGAGCATCTGCGTCGAATCCGCAGCCGATCGGCTGACCGCACTTGTCGACCACCGATGCCGCGCCTTTCCGCATGTCATCCGGAACGTCGCGGATGCGCAGTGGTTTGGATCCGCGCGACTCTCAGAAGATGAAGCAGCGCGCAAAGGGCCAAGAAGCGTTCTCTGCGGCGCGCAGCGCGGGGGAACGAATCATCCCCCGCGCTTGCGCGGTGGTCAGTTCGAGGGTTGCGGCTTCGGCTGCTTGGCCGGTGCGAAGGCGCGCTTCAGATCGTGCTCGATCAACCACTTGCCACCGACTGCAAACACGACCTCGGTGATGCCGGTGACGAGCGCGAACGCCGCGATCAGAGCAAGGGTGACGAGCGCGCCGGTGCCGGGCCGAGCGAACATCACGATCCCGAACAGGATCGAGACGAGGCCGCTGAGAATCATCAGCGCAGTGTCGCCGCCGTCGATCGGCAGGTAGAACGCGCCGAAGATCGCGATGATTCCGAGCGCGATGCATACGCGCCGATCACGTAGAGGAGTGCGAGCGCGGAGATGCTCGGCCACACCAACACGATGATCCCGACCGCGATGCCGAGCAGGCTGGTGAGGGTGAGCCAGCCGCGTTCGTTCTGCTCCTGCGAAGAGAACGAGTAGTAAAGCCCGACGACCCCGGTTGCAAGCGCGTACGCGCCGACGAGGATCGTGGGGCGAAGAGGCTGATGCCGGGCCAGAGGAGGATCACGACGCCGACTGCGATCGAGAGCAGGCCATTCAGGCCTAGCGCCCAGCGCATCTTCGTCAGCTGCGTGCTCGCCATCTTCTCCGCCCGGTCGAGAACGGGTTCCATCTGATTACCTCCGGGCTCGGGGATTGGACGCCCCGACTATCGTCGCGTCGCCGTCGTTCGGAATCGGCGAGCCGGCTGATCCCGTGCGTGAACTCCGCAGCCCACCGTAGCGCCGCCTAAACAGCACCTAGGCGATCCCCCCGACGGGAAGCGGAAGCCAGTCGCCTTCGCGGTGGTCCTCGCCATTCCGGTCACTTCCGCGGTGGCAACCCGGATCGACGTGTTCGTTCTCGACCACGAGGCGCCGACGGCGCCGCCGCAGCGCGCGCTGCCGTCACGGCGCGCCGCCTGAAGACCGCGAGCCGACGGAATTTCCGCAACCGATCGGCGCTTGCACCGATGTGGCGCACAGCGGGTCGACGCGATCATCGGACAGTCAACAGAGAAAGGAGTCCGACTATGTCGAACAACGAAGTGGAGCGTTACGTCAGCGACGAGCTCCGTTGGGATCCGAAGATCGACGATTCAGCGATCGCGGTCGCGGCCGACGACGGTGTCGTCACCTTGCGCGGGACGGTCGGGAGTTTCAGGCAGAAGCGCGACGCAAAAAAGGATGCCCAGAGCGTCTACGGCGTCAAAAGCGTCAAGAACGAGCTCGAGGTGCGGATCCTGAACAACGACAGGCGCGCCGACGCCGACCTCCGCGGGGACGTGTTGCAGGCGCTCATGCTCGACGGCGTGGTTCCGTCGACTATCGACGCGAAGGTCGACGACGGCAAGGTCACGTTGACCGGCACGGCGCCCTGGAGGTTCCAGCGCGACGAAGCCGAGTCCGTAGCCGGGAACGTCCGCGGCGTGATCAGCGTCGAGAACGACGTCGACCTCGTGCCGCCGGGACCGAGCGCGAACGACGTCCAGCACTCGATCAAGAAGGCGATGGAGCGAAACGCCAAGCTCGACGCAGACAGCGTGACCGTCGAGAGCGACAACGGGACCATCACGCTCCGCGGGACCGTCAGCTCCTGGGCCGACCACGACGAGGCAGTCGACGCTGCCTGGGCAGCGCCGGGCGTCACCGACGTCAAAGATCACATCCGGGTCGCTTATTGAGACGCCGACGGCGGCACGGCCTCTCTCGGCCCGTGCCGCCGAGCAACGCGAACCCGGAGAGGAATCTGATGGAATCTGCTCAATCGGCTGCCGCCCGCAACGGACAACCAACTTCTCCAGAAAGGAGCGGCTCGACCATGGAGCAATCGGCCGTCCTCCAACGACTGTCACACCTGCCACTCGAGCCGAACCCCGCCGTGGTGAAGCACGCCGAAGAGCGGGCCCAGAGCGTACAGAACCGCATCGCCGATCAGATCACGACCTTCGCCGGGTCGATGTGGTTCGTCTACATCCACATCATCTGGTTTGGCTGCTGGATCGGACTCGGTGTCGAGAAATACCCGTACGGCCTCCTGACGATGATCGTCTCGCTCGAGGCGATCTTCCTCTCGACCTTCGTGATGATCAGCCAAAACAGAGCGGACGCCAAGCGTCAAGTGATCGCCGACCAGCAATGGCAGACCGTCAAGGAAGAGGACAAGCAGAACGAAGAGCTCCTCGACCTCTCCAACCAGATCCTCGAGCTGACGAAGGCGATCCACGCCCACACGAGTGCCAGACCGGAAGGCACACCGTCAGCGAGCTCGTAAGCGTCCGCGATCGAGAGCCGGCAGAGCAGGGCACGCCGGCAGCGCGCCGCCTCAGCCGGTCCGAGCGCGCCGCGGGAGGGAAGGCGGCACGCGCCAAAGCACCTCGCTCGAGCCAGGCGGCCCTCGGTAGTGCCGACAGTCGTGACGCTTTGGGGTTGCTCGAATCGCAAGAGCAGTCGCGCCTCCCAGAACTCGTTCCCATTCGGCGCGGGCGAATGCTTGCCTCGCCCTTCGCGTTCTTTCGCGGCGCGGCCGCGGTGATGGCGCACGATCTCGGCCCCACGGCGAACTCGGGATTGTCCGTCCAGCTGTCCGGTGACGCTCACCTTCTGAACTTCGGCGGCTTCGCCTCACCGGAACGTGATCTCGTCTTCGACCTCAACGACTTCGACGAGACCCTCGCCGGCCCGTTCGAGTGGGACGTCAAACGCCTCGCCGCGAGCTTCGAGATCGCCGGACGGGAGCGGAACTTCTCCGAGGTCGAACGCAAAGAGGCCGTGCTGACCGCGGTGCGCTCTTACCGCCAGGCGATGCGGCGATTCGCAGCGATGGACGACCTCGACGTGTGGTACGCGCGACTCGACGCGAAGACAATCGACGAGGAGCTTCGCCTGAAGCGAAGCCGAAAGCGCGAGTCGACGCTTCGACGATCCGAGGCGAAGGCGTACCGGCACGATCAACTGCATGCGCTTGCCGAGCTGACCCGCGAGGTCGACGGCGAGCCGAGAATCGTTTCCGACCCGCCGCTGCTCGTGCCGATCAGTGAGCTCGCCGAGCGCCAGGACGAAGCGAATCTGGGCTCGCTCCTGCACGGGCTCTTCCGCCGCTATCGCAAGACCCTTCCAGCCGAACGGCGGACACTGCTCGAGCGCTTCCGCTACCTGGATCTCGCCCGCAAGGTCGTCGGCATCGGCAGTGTCGGAACCCGGTGCTGGGTGGTGCTCCTGCTCGGCCGGGACGAGCACGACCCGCTCTTTCTGCAGATCAAGGAGGCACAGCCATCGGTGCTCGAACCGTTGCTCGGGCGAAGCCCGTACGCGACCCACGGTCAGCGTGTCGTCGAGGGCCAACGGCTGACCCAGTCGGCCGGCGACATCTTCCTCGGCTGGATCCATTCCGAGGAGGAGGTCGACGGCGCGCACGACTTCTACGTCCGCCAACTCTGGGACTGGAAGACCTCCCTCGACCTCGAGCTGATCCGGCCGGCCGGCCTGGCCGTCTACGCGAGGGCGTGCGGCTGGACGCTCGCACGGGCACACGCGCGCTCGGGTGACCCGATCGCGGTCGCCGCGTACCTAGGCCGGAGCGACCGATTCGATCGGGCCCTCGCCGAGTTCGGCGCGGCGTACGCGGATCTCAACGAGCTGGATCACCGGGCGCTCGCCCGCGCAGTCGCGGACGGTCGGGTGACTGCGGTGGAGAACGTCTAGGCCCGGCGGTCGACGTCTTGGACGCTAGGCGTGTACCGGAGCTCCCACGCGTCGGGATCAACGGCGCGCAACCGCAGCCCGGCGGCGTCTCGACATCGGCTAGGAGCCGAAGTGGACGACGCAGCCTGCGCACGGGCCGCAGCGAATCCGCCGTCCCACGGACGCGCGCTGCTTGCGGATCGAGGAGACTGGGACCGTGAGCACGACCACGATCCTGGTCTTCGGCGGCGCCTTCCTCGCGAGCGCGGTGGAGATGGTCGAGGCGCTGACGATCGTGCTCGGCGTCGGGGTCGTGCGCGGCTGGCGCTCGACGCTGATCGGCGCCGGCGCGGCCGGGATCGTGCTGGCGGCGCTCGTCGCGGCCCTCGGGCCCGCCCTGAGCTCGATCCCGATCGACACGCTTCGCCTCGTCGTCGGCGCGCTGTTGCTTGCGTTCGGACTGCAGTGGCTACGCAAGGCGATCCTGCGCTCGAGCGGGTACAAGGAGTTGCACGACGAGGACGAGGCGTTCCGCTCGGAGCGGATGCAGGCCGCTGCGGCGGGCGACGAGCAGCGCGCCGGACTGGACTGGTACTCGTTCACGGTCGCGTTCAAAGGCGTCCTGCTCGAAGGCCTCGAGGTCGTCTTCATCGTGATCGCGTTCGGCAGCGCCCAGGGCGACCTCGGACCGGCCGCGGCCGGCGCCGGCGCCGCCCTCGTGGTCGTCGTCGTCGCAGGGCTCCTCGCGAAGGGTCCGCTCTCGCGCGTCCCCGAGAACACGATCAAGTTCGGCGTCGGTCTCCTCCTGACCAGCTTCGGCTGCTTCTGGGGCGCAGAGGGCGCAGGCGTCGACTGGCCCGGCGACGAGCTCTCGCTGCTCGGAGTGATCGCGTTCTTCGCCCTTGTCGCGCTCGTGCTCGTGCGCGCACTGCGTCGCAGACGGGTCCTGCCCGTTACTGCGGGGGCCGGGGTATGAGATACCTCCGCTCGTTCGGCCGCTTCTGGTGGAACTTCATCGTCGGCGACGACTGGCACGTTGCCGCCGGCGTGGCCGTCGCTCTCGGGATCACGTACCTGCTCACGCATAACGGCGTGAATGCGTGGTGGTTGCTCCCGGTCAGCGTCGCGCTGGTGCTCACCGAATCGCTGCGACGTGTCGTCCGCCCGCCTGGACAGGAGTAGCCGAGCGGTTAAGCTGATGCCGCCGCCGAAGCATCCGCTGACGCCGTTCGTCGACGAGGTCGCGGTTCCGACGAGGCTCGTGGTCAGCGAGCCCGCGCGGCTGGTCGTTCGGCTCGAGGCGGCTGAACATCGCTTCCATCGAGATCTCCCGCCGTCGCGGGTCTGGACCTACGGTGGATCTGTTCCCGGTCCGTCCGTCGAGGTCAGCCGGGGCGTGGAGCTCGAGGTGCGCTGGGAGAACCACCTCACCGGACCGTTCCCGGTCGTCGTCACGGTTGCGCCCGAGTACGCGGTGGACGGAGTCCCGGCGCAGTGCCTGCCCGGCCGCAGCGGTGGCGTGCCCGACGCGGCAGCCGCCGCGCTCTCCGGCTATGCCGTCGTCCACCTCCACGGCGGGATGACGCAGGCCACCAGCGACGGCTGGACGGAGAACATCGCCGCCCCCGGCCAGGTGGTGCTCGACACGTATCCGAACGACCAACGTGCGGCGATGCTCTGGTACCACGACCACGTGATGGGCGTGACGCGATTCAACGTCTACGCTGGTCTCGCGGGGCTCTGGATCGTGCGCGACGAGCGCGAGCGAGAGCTCGAGCTGTCCGA
Source organism: Actinomycetota bacterium (assembly GCA_046735055.1). Classification (GTDB taxonomy): domain Bacteria; phylum Actinomycetota; class Thermoleophilia; order Gaiellales; family Gaiellaceae; genus DATBLE01. Next base: position 481 of record JBKPSO010000276.1, on the reverse strand, counting down.
AGGACCGCCGTACGAGCTGCCACTGCTGCTGAGCGACCGCAACTTCGATACCGACCATGCCGGGAACCTGACGGGCGATCTGCTCCACAAGACCGATCCCGAGGTGATGGAGTGCTTCAGCCCCTTCACGACGGTCAACGGCACGGTCTGGCCGCACCTCGACGTCGAGCCGACGACGTACCGGTTTCGGCTGCTGAACGGCTCGAACGCCCGCACCTACCGGCTCGTGCTCACCCGCGAGGGCGAGCCCGATCACGAGCGGATCACCCAGATCGGCAGCGAGGGCGGGCTGCTCCAGGCGCCCGTCTCGATCCCCGGGCAGGGTCTCGTCCTGGCGTCCGCCGAGCGCGCGGATCTCCTGGTCGACTTCTCCGATCTCGCGCCGGGAACCGAGCTCACCGTCTGGAACACCGCCACAGCACCGTTCGACGGCGCCGCCGCAGATCCCGCGAGGGCGGGCAGGGCCGATCTCGACGGCCTA
>JBKPSO010000275.1:0-11606 GCA_046735055.1 Actinomycetota bacterium | reverse complement strand
CCGAGCCTCGTCGTGCCCGGCCATGGGGCGCTGTCAGAGATCATCGCGGGGTTACAATCGGGCTGATGTCGCACATCGACGAGCTGGACGAGTTCGAGGCAGAGCTCGAGCTCCAGCTGAAAAGGGAGTACACGGCGGTCTTCCCGCTGTTTCGCTACTGCGTGCTGACACAGGACGCGACCTACCTCTGCAACACGCTCGACCTGCGGCCCCAGCCCCAGCCGAACTACCCGTTCTTCCACCTGCAGATGGAGGACATCTGGGTGTGGGACAAGAACCGCCCCTCCCGGATGATCCCGCGCGCCGAGGTCTACACCTCGAGCGACGTCACGGTGGAGGAGCTGCGCGGCGAGGGCGAGGAGCCGCGCCTCACCGCCGAGGCGCTCGCCGAGCGGATCGGCGAGGCACTTTCGCCGGACGACGACGCGTAGAGCCGCTCAGTGCTCCTGGCCGTCGACGTGGGTAACACCCAGACGGTCTTCGGGCTGTTCGACGGCGACCGGCTGACCGAGCAGTTCCGGGTCGGGACTGACCGCACGCACACCGGCGACGAGCTCGCCGTGATGCTGCGCGCCTTCGTCGACCTCGACTCCCTCGACGGGATCGTCCTCTGCTCGTCCGTGCCGCAGCTCGCGCACGAGTACGAGGCGTTTGCGGAGCGCTGGGTCGGTGTGGAGGTGCTCGTGCTCGGCCCGGGAGTCTCGACCGGGATGGCGATCCGCTACGACGATCCCCGCGAGGTCGGGGCCGACCGGATCGCCAACTCCGTCGCCGCGCGCGAGCGATACGGCGCCCCGGCCGTCGTCGTCGACTTCGGCACCTCGACCAACTTCGACGTCGTCTCGCCCGCGGGCGAGTTTGCCGGCGGCGTCCTGGCCCCGGGGATCGAGGTCTCGATGGACGCTCTCTTCGCCCGGGCCGCCCGCCTCCCGAAGGTGCCGTTCGAGCCACCCGAGCGCGTGATCAGCCAGACCACGGTGGCCGCCCTCCAGTCGGGGCTCGTCTACGGGTTTGCCGGCCAGGTGGACGCGATCGTCGAGCGGATCCGCGCGGAGCTCGGTGCGCCGGAGGCTCCGGTGATCGCGACCGGAGGCCTCGCCGAGCTGATCGCGCCGCACTCATCGACGATCACCGCCGTCGACCCCGAGCTCACGCTCCAGGGCCTTCGGCTCGTCTGGGAGCGGCAGCGCGAGCGCGCCTGGGGCGAGGCCTAGCCGCCGCCGTAGATGGAGACGGGCAGCTCGAGCAGGGCGTCGTCGACCTGGGGCTGCTCGGCCTCCAGGCGCTCGAGCACGCCCGCCGCCCCGGGCGCGGCGGCGAAGAGGCGCTCGATCACCTCGTCGGTCGTCTCCAGCACCACCAGCTCCTGCTTGAAGGGGCGCGGAAACCGTCCCCGGCCGACGTACCAGCCGTAGAACTTCTTCAGGAACCCCGAGGCACGGCGCTCGCCGAGCTCGCGGACCGCCTCGCGGATGAAGAGGACGAGCTCGGCGACGACCTCTTCGCGGCTGGGCTCGCCGTCGTCCTCGCCGAGGATCTCGCGGAGGAGCCAGGGGTTGCCCTGTGCGCCGCGCCCGACCATGACCGCGGCGGCGCCCGTGGTCGCGAGGACGCTCTGGGCCTTCGCATGCGACGTGACGTCGCCGCAGGCGATCACAGGGACATCGACGAGCTCGACGAGCTCGGTGGTCAGCGTGTGGTCGGCGGTGCCGGTGTACATCTGGCGGGCCGAGCGGGGATGGAGGGTGAGCGTGGCCGCGCCCGCCTCGACGAGCCTCGGGCCGACGTCCAGGCACGCGCGTGAGCCGTCCTCGAGCCCGCGGCGCATCTTCACGGAGACCGGGACATCGACCACGCCCGCGACTGCGCCGACGATCCGGCACGCGCGCTCCGGGTCGTCGAGCAGCGTGGCGCCCGCGCCCGTCTTCGTCACCTTCTTGACGGGGCAGCCGAAGTTGATGTCGACGAGGTCGGCGCCCGCGTCGACCACCATCCGCGCGGCCTCGGCCATCAGCGCCGGCTCCGAGCCGAAGATCTGGACGGCGAGCGGATGCTCGTCGGCCGCGATTCGCAGGTAACCAAGGGTGCGCTCGTTGCCGTGGTGAAGGCCCGCGCAGCTGACCATCTCCGAGCAGACGAGGCCCGCGCCGAAGCGGCGGCCCTGGCGGCGAAACGCCTGGACGCTGACGCCCGCCATCGGCGCGAGTACGACGCGGGTCGGCACCTCGACGTCGCGAATCCACCAGGAAGAACGCAGATCGACCTTCAAAATCGAGGAAAATCGTAGCCGGGTCGCCCCCTTGCGGAGAACGGCCCGCAGCGGTACCATTCCGGCCCGCGACGGCGCTGTTTGCGCCTCGCGTTCTTTTAGGAGGAGGTCGGATGGCGAAAGAAGTCATCCTCACCAAAGAGGGTTACGAGAAGCTGAAGCGGGAGATCGAGTTCCTCTCGACGGAGAAGCGCCGGGAGGTCGCCGATCGCATCCGTGTCGCACGCGAGTTCGGCGACATCGCCGAGAACTCCGAGTACGACGACGCGAAGAACGAGCAGGCGCTTGTTGAGCACCGCATCGCGATGCTCGAGGAGCGGCTCCTCTCGGCCCGCGTGATCGAGAAGAAGGACATCGCCAAGGATGTCGTCTCGGTCGGCTCGAAGGTCAAGCTGCGCGACATGTCCGCCGGCAAGACCGTCGAGTACCGCATCGTCGGCTCCGCGGAGGCGAACCCGGCCGAGCAGAAGCTCTCGAACGAGTCGCCGGTCGGCAAGGCGATCATGGGCAAGAAGAAGGGCGAGGTCGTCGAGGTCGCGGCCCCGCGCGGCGCCCTGAAGTTCAAGATCCTCGAGATCAAGGCGGCCTGATCGACTCGACCCAGGGACTGGCTTTGGCCTGTCCCGTCGAGAGGCCGCGGCGCACGTCGGGACAGGCTGAAGCCCCAAGCCTGTCCCTGAAACGCGAATAGACTCGGCGCCCATGGGCCTGCCGAAGCGCTTTCCGGACCGCGCCGAGATCTCCGCTGTCCGCGCCGAGGCTGAGAGGATCGAGCCCGGCGCCGAGGGCGAGACGCAGCACCGCCTCGCGGGGCGGGTGCTGGCGCGGCGGGACATGGGGAAGATCGTCTTCCTCGACCTCGTCGACCGCAGCGGGCGGATCCAGCTGCTCGTCCAGCGCACCAAGGTCGGCGACGACTTCGACGTCGACCTGGGCGAGGTCGTCGGCGTCAGCGGCCGCCCAACGAAGACGAAGCGCGGGGAGCCGAGCCTCGCCGTCGACGAGTTCGAGCTGCTGGCGAAGATCGCGCGGCCGCTGCCGGACACCTTCCACGGCCTCACCGACACCGAGACCCGCTACCGCCAGCGCTACCTCGACCTGCTCGTCAACGAGGAGACGCGAGCCGACTTCCTGACGCGCGCGCGGATGGTGACCGCGATCCGCCGTTACCTCGACGCGCACGGGTTCGTCGAGGTCGAGACGCCGATCCTGCAGCCGCGCTACGGCGGCGCCTTCGCCGAGCCGTTCGTCACGCACTCGAACGAGCTCGACCGCGATGTCTATCTGCGGATCGCGACCGAGCTCTACCTGAAACGCCTGATCGTCGGCGGGCTCGAGCGCGTCTACGAGCTCGGCAAGGACTTCCGCAACGAGAGCGTGTCCTACAAGCATCAGCCGGAATTCACGATGCTCGAGTGGTACGAGGCCTATGCGGATTACCGGGACACGATGGCCCGGATCGAGGACCTGGTCGGGACGGTCACAAAAGAGACCCTGGGCACGACCAGGGTCTCGTTCCGCGGCCACGAGATCGACCTCGGGAAGGAGTGGCGGCGCGTGCTGTTCGTCGAGGCGCTCGACCGGATCGGACTGTGGACCCGCGACGAGCAGGAGCTGCGCGCCCGGCTCGATGAGCGCGAGCTCGACACGAAGTACGACGAGGTCTGGGCGCAGCTCGTCGACCACGCATTCTCGCACTTCGTGGAGCCCGAGCTGATCGAGCCGACGATCGTCTACGACTATCCCGTCGAGCTCTCGCCGTTCGCGCGTGAGACCGACGCGGACCCGACGCTGACCGAGCGGTTCGAGTACTTCGTCGGCGGAATGGAGCTCGGCAACGCGTTCTCCGAGATCAACGACCCGGAGACTCAGGCCGAGCGCTTCGCCGCGCAAGCCGATCTCGTCGGTGGGGAGCAGGGGGACCCGGACTACGTCGAGGCGCTGGCGTACGGGATGCCGCCGACGGGCGGCCTCGGTCTGGGCATCGACCGGTTGGCGATGGTCCTCACCGGTCGCGAGAGCATCCGGGACGTGATCCTCTTCCCCGCCCTCAAGGACCGCTAGCGGGCGCTACTCGGACGCCTCCGCCGCCCGGCGGGCGACAAGCTCTCGGAAGGTGAGGGCCTCGACCTCGTAGTTGCGGTCGAGCCAGTCGTGGTAGGCGGCCAGCGCGTCGAGCTCCGGCTCGCCCACCGCCTTCGGGTGGCTGCTGAGCGCGAACTCGACGTCCTTCCCGACTCGGCGGATGTACCGGCGCGTGATCTTCTCCAGGCGGCGTGCGTTCGGCCCGAGCTCGAGCGGGTAGAGGCGGAAGAGCCCGGAGAGCAGAGGCGCCTTCACCTCTGACACCTCCCGGATCGTGCGCCCCCGCGTTTCCCTCGGCGCTGGACGGTTGAGCCGGCGGAAGAACGCGTCCGGCGGGCCGAAACGGGCCGTCGCGATCGGCACTTCGTAGACGTCGTAGAACAGGCCGTTCTTCTCCGGCCAGCGCCAGCCGCGGTAGTCGACCTGGCTGATCTCGTCGCGGACGACGAGCCCCGGCACGAGGCTCGAGTCGACTTCGTAGCCGGTCTCGAGCAGCGCCGCGAGTACGCGCCGGCAGTCCGGCTGCAGCCCATAGTTGCCGGCGCGGAAGGCGATGCACGAGTACGAAGGATCGACCGGCCGCAGCAGCTCCTCCAGGTACGCCTTCGCGCGCGCGAGCAGCGGCGCGGGGTCGTCGAGCGCCCCGACGACGAACGTGTCGGCGGGAGCGCGCCAGCGGCCGTCCTCGCGCGTGGCATGCAGCCAGTGCGGGTGGAGATGCACCTGCACGTCGTGTCTGCGCCGCACCGCGTCGCGCAGCTGCGCCTCGGCCGCGTCCGGGAACGTGTCGTCGCCCTCCTGCCGGTAGCGCCAGATGCAGGCGACGTCGCAGAAGAGCGTCAGCGGCACCCGGATCCGCTCGCACGCCGCGAGCAGGCCGATCGTCGGCTCGACGAGCACCTCGGTCTCGGGCAGGAAGTTCTCGCCCAGGTAGAGCTCGTAGTCCGCCGAGTAGAGGATGCGGGTCACTCGCCGTCGCGCCGGCGGAAGCGCCCGCCTAGGCCTCCGCGAGCGCGGGCGCCGTCTTCACGTGGTCGATCACGTCCGCGAGGATCTCGTCGAGGCTCCGCTCCGGCCGCCAGCCGATCGCGCGCGAGACCTTCTCGATCGACGGGATGCGGTGGAGCATGTCCTCGATCCCCTGGCCGTAGACGCGGTCGTAATCGACGTAATCGAGCTCGGAGGTCGAGCCGGTCGCCGCGATCACACGCTGGGCCAGATCGAGGATCCGGATCCGCTCTTCGGAGCCGACGTTGAAGATCTCACCAGAGGCCGCCTGCTCGTTCATCAGTCCGACCAGCGCCCGGACGGTGTCCTGCACGTGGCAGAAGCAGCGCGTCTGGGTGCCGTCTCCGTGGATCTCCAGCGGGCTGTTCGCGAGCGCGCGGTCGACGAAGCGCGGGATCACCATCCCGTACATGCCGCTCTGGCGCGGGCCGACGGTGTTGAACAGGCGCACGATCACGGCGTCGAGGCCGCGCTCCTGGTGGTAGGCGAGCGCGAGGAACTCGTCCATCGCCTTCGAGTCGGCGTACGCCCAGCGCCGCGTGGTCGTCGGGCCGTAGATGCGGCGGGCGGTCTCCTCGAGCGGCAGCTCCTCCCGGTGGTCGCCGTACACCTCCGAGGTGGAGGCGACGAGTACGCGCTTCCCGAAGCGGTTGCAGTGGTCGAGCACCGTCTCGGTGCCGCCGAGGTTCGTGACGAGCGTGTGCACGGGCTGCTCGACGATCAGCCGGACCCCGACGGCCGCCGCCAGGTGGTAGACGACGTCGCACTTGTGCACGAGCTCGTTGACGACCGCCGGCTTCAGCACCGAGTCGACGACGAGGTGGAAGTCGCCGCGCGAGGTGAGGTGCTCGACGTTCTTGATCGAGCCGGTCGAGAGGTCGTCGAGCGCGTAGACCTCCCACCCGTCCTCGAGCAGGCGCTCGCAGAGATACGAGCCGATGAACCCTGCTCCGCCGGTGACGAGCGCCTTGCCGCTCACGGGGAGCAAGCCTAGCGCAGGCTCTGCGGACGGTTCTCGCTTGACGGCGTCCGACGGCGTCCCTATTCTCAATCAAGTTAGTAGAAAAGATCGATAGATAAGGCACTTGGATGCGACGAATTGTTCCTACTTCTGTTGCGGCGGTCGCGCTCGTGGCAACCGCGGTCGCCGGCGCCGCGCAGCGCGGAACGTCGCTGTCGCTCGTCGCGTACTCGACCCCTCGAGAGGCCTACGCGAAGCTGATTCCGATGTTCCAGGCGACACCTCAGGGCAAGGACGTTTCCTTCTCGCAGTCGTACGGCGCCTCGGGCGACCAGGCCCGCGCCGTCCAGGCCGGCCTGAAGGCCGACATCGTCGCGCTGTCGCTGGCGCCGGACATCGACACGCTCGTCAAGGCGGGCCTCGTCGACCCGAAGTGGAACCGGCAGTCCTACCGCGGGATGGTCACCGACTCGGTCGTCGTCTTCGCAGTCCGCGACGGGAACCCGAAGCACCTTCGCAGCTGGGACGACCTGCTGAAGCCGGGGGTCCAGGTGATCACGCCGAACCCGTTCACCTCCGGCGGCGCCCGCTGGAACGTGATGGCCGCCTACGGAGCCTGGCGGAAGCTCGGCAAGACGAAGCCCCAGGCGCAGGCGAAGCTGCTGCAGCTCTTCCAGCACGTCGCCGTCCAGGACAAGAGCGCCCGTGACGCCCTGAACACGTTCCTGGCGGGCAAGGGCGACGTGCTGCTCACCTACGAGAACGAGGCGATCAGCGCCCAGCTCGCCGGCCAGAAGGTGCAGTACGTGATCCCGCGCTCGACGATCCTGATCGAGAACCCGATCGCGGTGATCAGGACGAGCTCGAACCGCAACGCCGCCAACGCCTTCATCCGCTTCCTGAAGACGCCGGCCGCCCAGCAGGTGTTCGCCGACCGCGGCTACCGGCCGATCCTCAAGAGCGTCCTGGCGCGCAACCAAAAGAAGTTTCCCGTGCGGCCGGGCCAGTTCACGATCGACCAGCTCGGGCTCGGCGGCTGGACGCGCGTCCAGAACGACTTCTTCGATCCCGACCGCGGCGTGATGGCGACGATCGAACAGAAGGTGGGCGGCGCAACTGGCTAGCGCGGTCGCAGCCGTCGCGCGCGTAACGCGCGTGGGGAGCAGCGACAGGGCCGGAACGGCCCTGTCGCTCGGCTTCGTCACGACCTTTCTGTCGGTGCTCGTCGTCCTGCCGATGGCGGCGCTGACCTGGGCCTCGACGAAGGACGGCGCGGGCGGCTTCTGGGACGCGGTCACGAGCCCGGAGGCGATCGCCGCCCTGAAGCTGACGCTCGGCATGTCGTTCCTCGTCGTCGTCCTGAACGCGGTGCTCGGCACGATCACGGCCTGGGTGCTCGTCCGCGACCGCTTCCGCGGACGCGCGTTCGTAAACGCGGTGATCGACCTGCCGTTCGCGCTGCCGACCATCGTCGCCGGCCTGACCCTGCTCGCGCTCTACGGGCCGCGCTCGCCGATCGGCGTCGACGTCGCCTACTCCCGCACCGCGATCGCGCTGGCGCTGATGTTCGTGACGCTGCCGTTTGTCGTTCGCACGGTGCAGCCGGTGCTCGAGGAGCTCGACACGGAGATGGAGGAGGCCGCTCGCTCGCTCGGCGCCTCCGAGGCGAAGACGTTTCGCCGGATCGTCTTCCCGAACATCCTCCCCGGCATCCTCTCCGGGGTGGTGCTCGCCTTCGCGAAGGCGGTCGGCGAGTTCGGCTCGCTCGTGATCATCACGGGCAACCTCCCCTACAAGACCGAGGTCTCCTCCGTCTACATCTTCGGACGGATCGAGAGCGGCGACCAGGCCGGCGCCGCGGCGGCGGCCGTCGTGCTGCTCCTGCTCTCCTTCGCTCTGCTCCTCACCATCGGCGTGATCCGCCACTTCGCGACGAGGCACGACCATGCGTAGGTACCTGCCCCGCTCAGTGATGTTCCTCTACCTGGCGACGATCCTCGTCGGGCCGCTCGCGATGGTGTTCTGGCGGACGTTCGAGCACGGCGTCCAGCCCGCGTGGGAGGCGCTCACCGACCCCGCGACGATCCACGCCTTCAAGCTGACGCTGATCATCACAGCGATCGCGGTGCCGATCAACACCGTCTTCGGGATCGTCTGCGGCCTCGCGATCGTGCGCCGCGACTTCCGCGGCAAGGGGATCCTGAACGCGTTCATCGACCTGCCGCTCGCGCTCTCGCCGGTCGTCGTCGGCCTGGCGCTCTACCTGCTCTACGGCCGGCAGGGCTGGTTCGGCGGCTGGCTCGCCGACCACGGCGTCCAGGTGCTGTTCGCGCTGCCGGCGATGGTGATCGCGACGATCTTCGTCTCGATCCCGTTCGTCGCCCGCGAGGTGATCCCGACGCTGCGCGAGATCGGCGACGAGCAGGAGCAGGCGGCGCGCACGCTCGGCGCGCGCAGCTGGCAGACGTTCCGGCGGATCACGCTGCCGTCGATCCGCTGGGCGGTGATCTACGGCGTGATCCTGACCACGGCGCGCTGCCTCGGCGAGTACGGCGCAGTCGCGGTCGTCTCCGGCCGGCTCCAGGGGCAGACGGAGACCGCGACGCTGCGCGTACAGGAGCGCTACGAGAGCTTCGACCAGGCGGGGGCCTACGCGATCTCGCTGATGCTCGCGGTGATCGCCGTGATCGTCCTCGTCTCCATGACGCTGATCCGACCCAGGGAGGCCGCGTGAGCAGGCTCACGCGGCTCCCGGGGAGGGGGACTCGGGGGAACCGAGAGGTTCCCCCGTGGTAAACCACAGAAAGGGGCATGCGTAGAAGATGAGCATCTCGATCCGGAACGTCTCCAAGCAGTTCGGCTCGTTCGTCGCCCTCGAGGACGTCTCGCTCGAGGTGCCGGGCGGCTCCCTCGTCGCCGTGCTCGGCCCGAGCGGAAGCGGCAAGTCGACCCTCCTGCGGATCATCGCCGGGCTCGAGCGGCCCGACGGCGGCGAGGTGCGGATCGCCGAGGAGGACGTCACGGGCCAGGCGCCGCAGGACCGCGGGATCGGCTTCGTCTTCCAGCACTACGCCGCGTTCAAGCACATGACCGTGTTCGAGAACGTCGCGTTCGGGCTGAGGATCCGCAAGCGGCCGCGCGACGAGATCAAGGAGCGTGTGCACGAGCTGCTCGAGCTCGTGCAGCTCGAGGGCTTCGCGAACCGGTACCCGTCGCAGCTCTCCGGCGGCCAGCGCCAGCGCATGGGACTCGCCCGCGCGCTTGCCGTCGACCCGAAGGTGCTGCTTCTCGACGAGCCGTTCGGCGCGCTCGACGCGCAGGTACGCAAGGAGCTGCGCGCGTGGCTGCGGCGCCTGCACGACGAGACGCACACGACGACCGTGATCGTCACCCACGACCAGGATGAGGCGATGGAGGTCGCGGAGACGGTTGCGGTGATGAACCGCGGCAAGATCGAGCAGGTCGCCGGCCCGGTCGAGCTCTACGAGCATCCGGCGAACGAGTTCGTGATGGAGTTCGTCGGCGCGGTCAACCGCCTGGGCGACTCGTTCGTGCGCCCGCACGACCTCGAGATCAGTCTGACCCCGAACGGGACGACTCGCGAGGCGATGGTCGTCCGGCTCGTGCATCTGGGCTTCGACGTCCGCGTCGAGCTCCTGCGGGACGACGGGGAGGCGATGTCGGCGCAGCTGACCCGTGACGAGGCTTCGGCGCTCGAGCTCCAGCAGGGGCAGATCGTCTACGTCCGGCCCACGCGCCAGACGAGCTTCGCGTAGGTGGCGATCGGGGGCACGAGGTGGCTCGCATCCCCGTCAGGGGTCTGTCCCCTTCCTCTATGGATGCGGCGCCCAGGCCTCGGGGTCGGCGACGAGCTCGCGCACGGCCGACGGGAGCTCGCCCTGTGCGACGTCCGCGAGCGTCACCTCCTCGAGCACTGAGCGCAGGCTCGCGCGCACGGCGACCCAGACCTCGCGCAGCGGCTCGGCCGAGCCCGCGTACTCGATCGACTCCGGCCGCGCGCCCCGCACGTTCGCGAGCGGGCCCTCGACCGCACGGATCACCTCGGCGAGCGTGATCTGCGACGCGGGCCGAGCCAGCCAGTAGCCGCCCTCGACACCGCGCTGGCTGCGCACGAGTCCGGCGTGGCGCAGGTCGCCGAGGATGTTCTCGAGGAACTTGAGCGGGATTTCCTGGGCCTGCGCGATCCGCTCGCCCTTGACCGCGCCGCCGCCTTCGACCGCGGCAAGCTCCACACACGCGCGGAGCGCGTAGTCGGCCTTGGCGGAGACCCTCACGCCCTCCATTCTGACGGCCGGGTCGGGGCTCCCGGCCCAAGAGCGCAAGCGGGACGCGTAGGGCGCTCCGGTACAATGGCGCTCCGATGTTCGAACGCTTCACGGAGAGGGCTCGCCAGGTCGTCGTCCTCGCCCAGGACGAGGCCCGTGCCCTCAAGCACAACTACATCGGCACCGAGCACATCCTGCTCGGCCTCCTCCGCGAGGAGGAAGGCCTGGCCGCGCGCGTGCTCGAGTCCCTCGACATCACGGTCGAGGAGGTTCGCGCGCAGGTCGCGCGCATCGTCGGCCAGGGCGACGAGGTCACGACGGGACAGATCCCGTTCACGCCGCGCGCGAAGAAGGTGCTCGAGCTCGCGCTGCGCGAGGCGCTCTCCCTCGGTCACAACTACATCGGCACCGAGCACATCCTGCTCGGCCTCGTCCGCGAGAACGAGGGCGTCGCCGCGCGCATCCTGCTCGACTTCGACGCCGACGCCGAGAAGATCCGCAACGAGATCATCCGCATGCTCTCCGGCCCGGGCCGCCGCCAGCAGGGCGGCGCGTCCGGCGGGCCGCCCGACAAGTCGAAGAGCTCAAAGCTCCTCGACCAGTTCGGCCGCAACCTGACGAAGCTCGCGGCGGAGGCCAAGCTCGACCCCGTGGTCGGCCGCCAGACCGAGATCGAGCGCGTGATGCAGATCCTGTCACGCCGCACGAAGAACAACCCGGTGCTGATCGGCGAGCCGGGCGTCGGCAAGACCGCGATCGTCGAGGGTCTCGCCGCGCGGATCTCGTCGAACAACGTCCCCGAGCTCCTGAAGGGAAAGCAGATCTACACGCTCGACCTCGCTGCGCTGGTCGCGGGCTCGAAGTACCGCGGCGAGTTCGAGGAGCGCCTGAAGAAGGTGATGAAGGAGATCACCCAGCGCGGCGACATCATCCTGTTCATCGACGAGCTCCACAACCTCGTCGGCGCCGGCGCCGCCGAGGGCGCGATCGACGCCGC
>JBKPSO010000274.1:0-5617 GCA_046735055.1 Actinomycetota bacterium | reverse complement strand
GAGGTGAAGACACTGACCACACTCGCTACCGCCGCGATCGTCGCGGCCACGTTTGCAGGCTCGTCAGCCGCCGTGAACCCGCGCTACCTGCATCGCGGAGATGTTGTTGCGTTCCTCGCTCCGCCGCTGATCGAACGCTGTGGAGGCGAAGCGGACAGCGTCCACATCTTGAGGATCGTCGGGCTACCTGGGGAGACGTGGCAGGAGCGGAACGGTTTAGTCTACGTCAACGGCAAGAGGCTGATCGAGCCGTACGTGAAGCCCGACCGGCGCGACACCGCGGTCTCGTACCCGGCGCGGAAGATCCCGCGGGGAAGGTACTTCCTGATGGGCGACAACCGGGTGCAGTCCTGCGACTCGCGCGAGTGGGGTTCAGTTCCCTCCTGGCGCATCGTCCAGGTACTGGGGGGCATGTCATGAGGGTACTACTCACACTCACTACGGCCGCGCTCGTCGCGGTTGTGCTGCTAGCTGCCGGCTGCGGGGGAACGCCGAGCGGCACGTCGACAACCCCGAACCAGGTCTACTCGAACGGCGATAGCGCAAAAACCATCTACGCCCAGTGCAAGACCTGGGCCGAGGGAGGGGAAAACCCGGGACGATATTGGCGTCCTGATCGGTACCTAGATCGAGGGCAACCCGTCGCTGACCGCCGCGGAGCAAGAAGCGGTCATAGACGTGTGCGCTAAGGGGGCCGTCGCCGGTGGGCTCTGATACAGGAAGACGTTGGTGGCGCCCGGGTCGCCGGCCTCGCGACGCGGACATCCTGGCCGTTCCTCTTGACATCGCTTCTCCAGGGGAGGAGCATCGGCGCAAGGGGTCGATCCACTACCAGGAGCGTGTCCGATGCGCAAAGTCCTCGTCGTGCTGGCCCTCGCGGCCTTGGTTTTTCCTGCAACGGCAGCGGCCGTCGATCCGCAGATCGCGGCGTTGCAGAAGCAGGTTGTAGCGCTGCAGAAGCAGGTTGCAGCGCTGCAGAAGCAGGTGAAGACCCTGCAGCGACATATTGCGACCGTCGACGACCAGCTCTCGCTGAACTTCGAGGGAGACACATGCCTCGGAGCTCTGACCGCGGACTTGTTCCAGGGAACGTGGCTGACGATCGATCAACAGGTTGCGAACCGTTCGATCTTCGGGCCGCAGGCAACCGTGAACGACTACGGGAACTGCGGCGATCTCGCTCAACCTGACGTGCCGCGGCCGGGAATCAGCGCCGTGCCGTCGATCGCACCGTTCGTGCCACTGCTGCGGTGGCTGCACATTTCGCTTTAACTCCGTGAAGAAGCGGCTCGACAGTCCTCCTCGTCGAGCGGGGGCTCGCGGACAGCCGGCCCCAGGCGCAGGCGCTCGTTGAGGCCGTCACGTCAGGGCATACCAGCGCCACGGGACAATGCATAGTCCTCGCCGAGGACTTCGGCGATGTCATTGATGACGCCGACTACGATCTAGCAGCCTGCGACTTCTGACGCTCGGCCCGTGGCTTAGCGCTTCGGCTTCGGCGCCTTGGGATTGCTCTTCCCGGCGTAGGTCGACGAAGATTCCTGGGAGTGGGAATCCGCTGAGGTTTTGCGCAGGGTTATGACACGGAGGCAAACGCGGCAGAACTCATACGCGAGGATCGCAGCCGCGATCAGGTATTTCACGAGTTTGCCTTTCTGCTGCGACCGGCCTGCCGGGCTACTTGACGCATCGGAGGGAAACACGTCAAGCCGGAGGTAGGACTCCGGCAGGCCAGTCGCGACGAGCGGATCATCCGGGACAAGCTCCTGAGAGCAACCGAGAACGGCGGGTAGTCGGCTACAGGCGTACGCGCGGCTAGCGTACGAGAACATCTGCAAAGCAAAAAGCCCTGGAAACGGGACCTTTTCTGTCGGGGGAACCCGCACGTACGTGGAGGACAAGAAGTTCCCAAATCGTCACAACCCAGTGTCAGACACTGGGTTGCAGCCGTCACGATGCTAGACGAGGCCGGTTGTGACACGGCATCCGGTCGGCGGCGTATAGAGGGCGCATGCGTTCGCTGGCCCTCCTCGGCGTCGCGCTCGTCGCCCTCCTCGCCGGAGCCGGCGGAGCGGTCGGTTCGTCGTCCGCGCGACCCGGCCACTCGATCGTCGTCTCGGGCTCGGGCTCCGTCGCCACCATCCCGGACAAGGCTCAGCTCTCGCTCGGCGTCTCGAGCGACGCCAAGACCGCGGCGGCTGCTCTCCGTGCGAACGCCGCCGACATGACGAAGGTGATCGCCGCGGTGAAGGCGCAGGGAATCGCAGCCGACGATATCCAGACGCGGTCCGTCTCGCTCTCGCCCCGCTACACGCAGAACGGCGACGGAATCGTCGGCTACACGGCGACGAACTCGGTCACGGTCACGCTGCGCGTCCTGGCGAAGACCGGCTCGGTAATCGACGCGGCCGTCGACGCCGGGGCGAATCAGATCTCCGGGCCCGATCTGTCGCGCAGCGACCAGAATGCGCTCTACCGGGCCGCGCTGCGCGCGGCGGTCTCGAACGCGCGCGCAAAGGCGCAGGCGATCGCGAAGGCGTCGGGGCTCACGCTGCCGCGGATCACGGACGTCACCGAGAGCACCGCCGGCCCGCCGATCCCGCTGACGGACGCGAAAACCGGCGTCGCCACACCGACTCCGATCGAGCCGGGGACGCAGCTCGTCCAGGCGACGGTGACGGCTAGGTTTTCGGTGGGCGAGTAATGGCGCCCTCGCTCGCCGACGAGACGAGCGCCGCGTACTTCGCCAGCACGCCGTCGTCGTAGCGAGGCGGCGGCGGCGTCCAGTCGGCTAGGCGGGCGGCGATCTCGTCGTCGGAGAGGTCGACGCGCAACTCGCCGGCCTCGACGTCGATCGTCACCCGCTCGCCCTCCTGGAGCACCGCGATCGGCCCGCGGCGGAAGGCCTCCGGCGCCACGTGGCCGACCATGAAGCCGTGCGTCGCGCCCGAGAAGCGGCCGTCGGTGACGAGCGCGACCTCGTTGCCGAGACCCTCGCCGATGATCGCCGCCGTCACCTGGAGCATCTCCGGCATCCCCGGCCCGCCGGCCGGCCCCTCGTACCGGATCACGACGATGTCGCCCGGCCGGATCGCCTTCTTCATGACGGCGTCGAACGCCGCCTGCTCGGAGTCGAAGACTCGCGCCGGCCCGCGGTGCACCTTCCGGTCAACGGTCAGCTTGACGACGCAGCCGTCCGGGGCGAGGTTGCCGCGCAGGATCCGCAACGAGCCGCTCGGCTTGATCGGCTCCTCGATCGAGCGAACGACCTCCTGGCCCTCCGTCTCGACGACCGCGGTCGCGGCATCGCCGAGCGTGACGCCTCCGACCGTCGGCCGCGCGGCGTGGATCAGCTCGCGCTTGGCGAGCTCCCGGGCGACGAGCGCGATCCCGCCCCCGCGGTAGACGTCGGTCGCGTGGAACCGACCCCACGGCTTCATGTCCGCGAGCACCGGCGTCCGGCGGGCGATCTCGTCGAAGTCGTCGATCGTGAACGGGATCCGGAACTCGCGCGCGATCGCGAGCAGGTGGAGGAGGCCGTTCGTCGAGCCGCCGGTCGCGACGACGGAGGCGGCGGCGTTCTCGAGCGCCTCGCGCGTGACGATCTCCGCCGGGCGCACGTCCCGCTCGACGAGGTCGACGGCGACCCGGCCGCACTCGTACGCCGCGTCGGCCTTCTTCGGCGAGAGCGCCGGAATCCCGTTCAGCCCGGGCGGGCTGATCCCGAGGAACTCCATCACCGTCGACATCGTGTTCGCGGTGAACTGGCCGCCGCAGGCGCCTGCTCCGGGGCAGGCGACCGACTCGAGCTCGCTCAGCTCGTCAGCCGACACCGTCCCGGCCGCGTAGCCCCCGATCGCCTCGTACACGTCGGCGACCGTCACCTCCCGCCCGCGGAAGAGCCCGGGCGCGATCGAGCCCGTGTAGAGGACGACGCCCGGGATGTCGAGCCGCGCGAGCGCCATCACCGCAGCGGGGTTCGTCTTGTCGCAGGCGACCAGGCAGACGAGCCCGTCGAGCAGGTGCCCGCGGCAGACGAGCTCGATCGAGTCGGCGATCACCTCGCGGGAGACGAGGCTCGCCCGCATCCCTTCCGTGCCCATCGAGACGCCGTCCGAGACCGCGATCGTGTTGAACTCCATCGGCGTGCCGCCCGCCTCGCGGACACCGCGCTTGACGTCCTGCGCGAGCTCCCGCTGGTTGAGGTTGCACGGCATCGTCTCGATCCAGGTGGTCGCGACGCCGATCAACGGCTTCGCGAGGTCGTCGTCGGTGAAGCCGACGGCTTTCAGCATCGAGCGCGCGCCGGCGCGGTCGGGCCCCTCGGTGATCGCCGCGCTGTGCCGCTTCGCCGGATCTGAGCTCACCGGCTGATCCTACGGGGCGGAATGCTGGTAATGCGGAGCAGATCAGAGCATGATGGGCCCGCCATGGCAGGTGCGAGACGCGAGCGCCGTTCAGGCGGGTGAGCCGGTGCCCGCTCATGTAGACGCAGTCGACATCGCGTGGCTCCTGGTCTCCGCCGCGCTCGTCTTCTTCATGCAGCAGTCCATGTGCTGCGCGTTGCAGCCCACCTGAGCAACGTCGAGGAAGCCGGCCCGAGGCGCGGGTTGCATAAATGCACTCTCCGTGCATAATATGACAATGCCCTCGGTGGCCATCCTCGGCGCCTCCGGGTTCGCCGGCCAGGAGACGCTCGATCGCGTACTGGCGCACCCCGAGCTCGAGCTCGCCGCGCTCGGCTCCGACTCGCTTGCGGGGCAGCGCGCCGCTGCGCTCGATCAACGGCTCTTGCGCAACGGTCAGGGGTTGCTGCCCGCTTTCGTCACGAACGAGGAGGCGCTCGCCGCCGGCGCCGAGCTCGTCTTCTACAGTGCGGAATGCGACCTCGACCCGCCCAGGGGCGCGGTCGTCGTCGATCTCTCGAGCTCGCACCGCTTCGCCGACGAGTGGGACTACGCGCTCCCGGAGCTCGCGCCGCCCACCGGCCGCCTGATCGCGAACCCCGGCTGCTACGCGACCGCCGCGCTGCTCGCGCTGGTGCCGATCGCGGAGGTCGTCGACCCGGCGAGCGTCGTCGTCGACGGCAAGTCGGGGATCTCCGGGGCCGGCCGCGCCCTGAAGGAGAGCTCGCACGCCGCCGTCGTGCTCGAGAACGTCACCCCCTACGCGGTCGGCAACCACCGGCACGCCCCGGAGATCGAGCAGCTGCTCGGCTTCCCCGTCTGCTTCGTGCCGCACGTCGTCCCGCTGCGCCGCGGGCTCGTCTGCACCTGCTACGTGAGCGCGTCCGCGGACCCGCGCCCACTGCTCGAGGCCGCGTACGCGGAGTCGCACGTCGTCGACGTGATCGACTCCGTGCCCGACCTCGCCCGGCTCCAGGGCACCGACGCTGCCGAGGTCGCGGCGTTCCAGGACCGCTCGACCGAGCGCTGGATCGTGATCTGCGCGCTGGACAACCTCGGCAAGGGCGCCGCCGGCCAGGCGGTGCAGAACGCCAACCTCGCGCTCGGCGTCGAGGAGACCGTCGGCCTGCGCCTGAGTGGGGTGCTCGTCTAGATGGCGGTTGCCCCTGATCTGGCGCGCCGGCGGGCGTTGCCCGGCGGCGCTGCGGAGA
>JBKPSO010000273.1:0-5339 GCA_046735055.1 Actinomycetota bacterium | reverse complement strand
CTTGACGAGCGGCGCGAGCGCCGGCCCCGGGTCGGGCGCCGGCGCGGGCCGGGCCGCGAGCGCCTCGAGCTCCTCGACGTAGCGCGGAGAGGCGGGGACGTCGAGGCCGAGCGGGCGGACGAAGCGGCGGAGGAAGCGCTCGTTTCGTCCGTCGTCGGGACGTCCACGCAGCGACTCCTCGAGCTGGGCGACGTGCTCCTCCATCGTCCGGCCGACGTGAAGGTGCCCGAAGTCGTCCGCCGTCAGGTACTGGAAGTGGAGCGTCCCCTGCTGCGTCTCCCGGAACTCGTCGGCGAGGATCGTGTGCACGGGACGCCCGATTACCGCGCTCTCGATCTGCGCGCTCGTGTTGATCCCGACGACCGCGGCCGAGTGGTAGATCGAGTCGAAGTAGTTCTGGCGGGAGATCGTCTCGAGCGGCTCCTCGCCGAGCGGCGGCCACACCGTCGCCTGCGCGTCGTCGAGCGACACGCCGGCCCACTGGGCGAAGTTGCGCGGGTGCGGGCGGACGATCACGCCTGCCCGGGCGGCGAGACCGCCGGCGGCGCGCAGCGCGGCCAGCCAGCCGCGGACGAAAGCGACCTCGTCGCGCGCGACGAAGCCGGAGGAGCAGACGTAGAGGACGAGCGGCCGGCCCGCGCTCACGCCGACGTCCGTGCAGAACTCCTCCCGGGTGCGGCTGGCCTGCCACTCGAACCAGTGGTCGTATGACCAGGCGCCGAGCACGCTGACCTGCTCGCGCGGGATGCCCTGCAGCTCGACCGCCTCGCGGGCCTGAAGCTCGTTCCAGACGAGCACGACCTCCGGCAGCTCGTGGACGAGCCCCTTGTTCGTCAGGTTGTCCCAGCTGAAGACCGGATAGGCGGTGTGCACCCCCAGCCGCTTCGCCGCGCGCACGAAGTCGGCCTGCACCGAGTCGCGCGCGAGGTGGGTGACGACGACGACGTCCGGCGCGAAGTCGGCGACGAAGCGCTCGACGTGCGGGGGCGGGTCGAGGCAGCGCTCGACGCGCTCGATCGACCGGCGGAGCAGCCGCACCGGCCCGGGCCCGAGACTTTCGGCGACGGATGCCGCGCGGCGGACCCGTGGGTGGGCGTGCTCGGCGGCGCGGGTGCGGAGCGCCGGCGCGTCCGCGTAGCTCGGGTCGAGGTAGCGCAGGTAGTCGGCGTCGCGGCGCAGGCGCTTGGCGAGGACGTCCCAGCCGATCGCCTCCCGCGACCACCCGGTGCTGCCGCGGGCGGGAAGCGCGCCGAAGGTGAGCGTGCGACACTCGTCGGCGAACTGCTGGAGCACCTTGTGGGCGTCGGGCTTGACCCGGCCGAAGAGGAGGTGGACGTGATGGCCGCGCTCGTCGAGCAGCTTCAGCACCGAGCGCAGCGACCGCAGCGCGGCGGGGTGCCGCATCACGAACAGAACCTTCACGGGACAATCGTATCGAGGCCATTTGCGGGCCAGATCGCAGGGTCAGGCGCTAGGCTGACCCGTCGTGAGCGCCCCCGCGCAGACGCCCGGCTACAGCCCGTTCCTCGCGGCCGTCGAGCGGTTCGAGGAGACCGTCCTCGCCCAGTCGCCGCCCAGCGTCGCCGACTACGACGACGCCTACTTCGCCAGCGACTGGCGCCACGAGGGGAACCGCTACGACCTCGAGACGCGGCGGCGGATCGAGGATCGCAACCCGGCGCTCGTCAAGGAGGTCTTCGCGCCCGCGCGCGTGCTCGACGTCGGCTGCGGCCCCGGCTTCCTGATGCTGTTCCTCGCCGAGCTCGGCCTGGAGGTCGAGGGAGTCGACTTCAGCCCGGCGAGCCGCGAGCTCGCGCCTCCCGAGGTGCGCGAACGGATCACGATCGGCGACGTCACCGAGGCCCACGTCCCGGCGCGCTCCTTCGATCTCGTCGTCTGCCGCGAGGTCCTGGAGCACCTCACCGTGCTCCAGGTCCGTCGCACCGTCGCGCAACTCTGCCGGGCGAGCAGCAGGTTCGTGTACGTCACCACCCGCTTCCACCCGAGCCCGCAGGACCTGGTCGACGTCACCACGGACCTCGAGACCGACCCCACGCACATCACGCTGCTCGCCAAGGACTTCCTCCGCTGCCTCTTCGTGCTCGAGGGGTTCCGCCGGCGCGAAGACCTCGAGGAGCGGATGGACTGGGCCGGCAAAGGGCGCGTCCTCGTCTACGAGCGCGCGGTGCTCGACTGATGGATCCCGCACGGCGCCTGCGGATCCTGCTCGTCCTCAAGCACGCGGGCTACATCGGCGTCTACGCGTCGCTCGTGCGGGAGCTCGCCGAGCGGGGCCACAGCGTCCACATCGGCTACCTGCGGCGCGACGCCGAGGGCGAGTCCACGCTCGAGCGCCTGTCCAGCCTCCCGAGAATCACGTACGGGCGGGCGCCCCAGCGCGCCGCGTTCGACGGCTGGTCGATCGTCGCCTGGCTCGTGCGCGCCGAGGGCGACCTCGCACGCTTCTCGCACCCCCGCTTCGCGAACGCCCCCGCGCTGCGCAACCGGATGGCGGGGAAGGTGACGCGCCACCTCGAAGGAGCGAGCGGCTTCGATCCGCTCACGCGACGCCTTGCGCTCCGGCGGGCACGGCAGCTGCACGCCAACGTCGACGGGCACGTCGCGGCGGAGGGGATCCGCCGGAGTCGCCGCCTGGAGCAGGCCGTCCCGACGAGCCGGCGGGTGACGGCCTTCATCCGCGAGCAGCAGCCGGACGTGCTCCTCGCGTCGCCGCTGATCGACCTCGCTTCGCCGGTGCTCGAGTACCTGAAGGCGGCCCGGGAGCTGCGCGTTCCGACCGGCATCTGCGTTGCGAGCTGGGACAACCTGACGAGCAAGGGCCTGCTCCGCTTCGTCCCCGAGCGCGTATTCGTCTGGAACGAGACGCAGCGCCGGGAGGCGGCCGACCTGCACGGAATCCCGGCCGAGCAGGCCGTCGCCACCGGCGCCGCCCGGTTCGACGACTGGTTCGCGCAGGCGCCGAGCGCGCGCCGTGAGGAGTTCACGGCCAAGCTCGGCCTCGACCCGGCACGGCCGTTCCTCCTCTACGTCTGCTCGAGCGCCTTCATCGTCCGCGACGAGGTGGCCACGGTGCTGGGCTGGGTCGACGCCCTGCGCACCTCCGGCGACGAGCGGCTGCGCACGATCGGCGTCGTCGTCCGGCCCCACCCGAAGCGGCGCACGCAGTGGACCGACGTCGACCTTTCCGGCTACGGCGCCGTCGTCCTCTGGCCGCCGCTCGACACGGAGCACACGCCCGCGGAGAGCAGGGCGGAGTTCTACGACTCGGTCGCGCACAGCGCCGCCGTCGTCGGCGCGAACACGAGCGCGATGCTCGAGGCTGCGATCCTCGGCAAGCCCGTGTACACGTGGCTCGCCCCGGAGTTCGCCCAGGAGGGGACGATCCACTTCCACTATCTGCTCCATGAGCAAGGCGGCTTCCTCCACCTCGCCTCCTCGCTCGACGAGCACCTCGCCCAGCTCGCCGCCGGCCTCGGCCGCGAGCCGGCTGAGGCGGATCGGATCCGTCGGTTCGTCGAGTCCTTCCTCCGCCCGGGCGGCCTCGAGCGCCCGGCAACCCACGTCTACGCCGACGCCGTGGAGGAGCTCGCCGGCCTTGCTCCGGCCGATCTGCAGCGAAGCGCGGGGACGGCGGCGACGCGCCTGGCCCTGACTCCGGTCGCCTTCGTGAGCAGCGTCGCGCTATCGGTCACGCTGACGAACGCGGCCGCCCGCAGCCGGCTCGGGGAGGGCCGGGCCGAAGGGCGGAGGCTGCGGCCCAGGCCCGCGCGCGCATGATCCAGGACCCGGTCGAGCTCGAGACCTCGACCCCGCCCGGCATGGCGGCGGCGCCCTCGCCGTCGCTGCGCATCCTCTTCTCGCTCCTCCACCCGGGCTACCTGCGCCACTACGGCAAGCCGATCCGGATCCTCGCTGCGCACGGCCACTCGGTCCACGTCGCGCTCGGCCGGCTGGAGAAGGATCCGGGCGACTTCCGCCTGATCGAGGAGCTCGCGGCCGACTGTCCGACCGTCACCTACAGCCTCGCCGCCCGCCGTGCCCGCCGGGACGGCTGGCGCCGGCTGGCCTGGCTCGTGCGGGCGCTGACGGATCTCGCCCGCTACGGCGACGAGCACTACGCAGACGCGCCGGCGCTCCGCAACCGGATCGCCGACAAGCTGCATTGGCGGATCGACTACAGCCGCCTGCCGCGGCTCGCCAGGGCGCCGCTCCACCGGGCCGTCGACCGCGAGGCGACAGGGGCGGACACGGCGCGCTCGCGGCGGACGCTCGCGCGGCTCGCGCGGCTCGAGCAGGCGATCCCGCCAAGCGGCCGCGTGACGCGGTACATCACGTCGCACCGCCCGGACCTCGTGCTCGCGAGCCCGGTGATCGAGTTCGCCTCGTCACAGGTCGAGTACCTGAAGAGCGCCCGCAAGCTCGGCGTCCGCACCGGCATCTGCGTCGCGAGCTGGGACAACCTGACCGGCAAGGGCCTGCTCCGATTCGTTCCCGACCGCGTCTTCGTCTGGAACGACATCCAGCGCAGCGAGCTCGAGGAGATGCACGGCATCCCCGGCGACCGGGTCGTGCTCACCGGCGCGCAGCGCTTCGACGACTGGTTCGAGCGGAGGCCCTCGTGCACGCGCGAGGAGTTCGCGCGCAAGGTCGGGCTCGACCCGGAGCGGCGGTTCGTCCTCTACCTGTGCTCCTCGCCGTTCATCGCCCCGGACGAAGTCGGCTTCGTCCGCCGCTGGGCGGCGGCGCTCCGCGGCAGCGCCTCGCCGGCGCTGCAGGGCCTCGGCCTGCTCGTGCGCCCGCATCCGCAGAACGCCCGGCAATGGCAGGGCGTCGACCTGAACGAGTTCGGCAACGCCGTCGTCTGGCCGCGCGGAGGCGCGCAGCCGGACGACGGCGAGGCCCGCGCCGACTATTTCCACTCGCTCGCCCACAGCGCCTGCATCGTCGGGATCAACACGAGCGGCCTGATCGAGGCCGGCATCGTCTGCAAGAGCGTCCTCACCGTCCTCGATCCCGAGTTCGCCGGCACGCAGGCGGGGACGCTGCACTTCCACTACCTGCGCTGGGAGAACGGCGGCCTCCTGCGCGTCGCCGCCGACCTGGACGAGCATCTCGAGCACCTCGAGCGGGTGCTCGCCCACGGCGCCGACGACGCCGCGCAGATCGCGCGCTTCGTGGAGCGCTTCTGCCGTCCCTACGGCCTCGATCGACCGGCGGCGCCGCTGGTCGCGGCCGGGATCGAGGAGGCGGCGCGGTTGGGATCGCTCCCTCGGACCCGGCCGACCGTGGGCACGCTCGCGCTGCGCGGCGCGCTCTAC
>JBKPSO010000272.1:0-11512 GCA_046735055.1 Actinomycetota bacterium | reverse complement strand
TCTGCGTCCAGGGCGCGCGGATCGCCGGCGCGGAGACGATCGTCGTCGTCGATCCGCTGGAGGCGCGGCTCGAGCTCGCCCGCGAGCTGGGCGCGACGCACACGACCGACCCCGACGGCCTGAAGGCGCTGATGAAGGAGGTCCTTCCGGACGGCGCCGACCGGGCCTTCGACGTCGTCGGCAATCCGGAGACCGCGACGCTCGCGCTCCGCTTCACGCGCAGCGGCGGCACGTGCGTGATCGTCGGGATCCCGGCGACCGGCGAGCGCCTCGACCTCGACTTCGGGGAGTTCAACCGCCGCGAGAAGTTCCTGACCGGAACGATGTACGGCTCCGAGGATCCCGCCGTTGCGCTCCCGATCCTGCTCGACCACGTGCGCGCGGGCCGGCTGAAGCTCCGGGAGCTGCTCGGGCCGACCTATCCGCTCGAGCAGGTGAACGAGGCCTTCGACGCGGCGCTCGCAGGTTCTCGCGGCCGCGTGCTCGTGATCCCGTAACCTGCGGCGCGTGGTCGAGCAGGTCGAGCAGGCCAGGGTCGCCTGGGTTGACACCGACGCCGGCGGGCGGATCCACTTCACCGCCGCGTTCCGCTGGGCCGAGCAGGCGGAGACCGCGCTGATGCGTCGGTTGGGGCTGCTCGACGCGGGCTGGGGCAACTACCCGCGGCGGAAGGTCGAGGCCGAGTACCTGAAGGTGCTCCGCTTCGAGGACGAGATCGAGATCCGGCTCTTCGTCGAGAACGTCGGACGGACGTCGGTGACCTACGCCTGGACGATCGCGAAGGGCGACGAGCCCCACGTCGAGGGTCGCCACACCGTCGTGCACGTCGACGCCGAGGGCCATCCCGAGCCGCTTGCGGAGCGGGTCCGGGCGGCCCTCGACCGCTAGCACCATCATGCACCATCGCGAGGAGTACCGGGTCGAGGGGCTCATGGAGCCGATCAGCCACTACACCGATGCGGTCCGGGCGGGCGGCCTGCTCTTCGTGTCGGGGCTCGTGCCGGTCGACGCCGAGGGCATCCTGGTCGGCGAGAGCGACGTGGTCGAGCAAACGCGCCAGATCTTCCGGAACATGGAACTCGTGCTGCGGGCCGTCGGGTGCGGCTTCGAGGACGTCGTCAAGCTGACGACCTTTCTGCTCGATGTGAACGACCGCGCGAAGATCAACCCGATCCGGAGGGAGGTCTTCGGCGACGCGCGGCCGGCGAGCACGCTGGTCGAGGTCTCGGCGCTCGCCGTTCCCGGCGCACTGCTCGAGATCGAGGCCGTCGCCGCTATTCCGGTTTGAGCCGGCCTTCGAGAAAGTCGCGCTCGGCGCTGTTCGAGGTCAGAGCGAGCGCGCGCTCGTAGGCGTCGCGGGCGTCGTCGTCGCGGCCGAGGCGGCGGAGGAGGTCGGCGCGCGTCGAGTGGAGCTAGCGGTAGTCGTCTAGGCCGGCGATCGCGTCGGCCGCCTCGAGCCCCTCGGCGAGGCCTTCGGCCGTCGCGATCGCGACGGTGCGGTTCAGCTCGACGACGGGAGTGGGGTGGAGGCGGACGAGCTCGTCGGAGAGGCGGACGATCTGCGGCCCGTCGCTCTCATCGCCGCTGTGGCTCGCTGGCCTCGTCGAGCGTCTCGGCCTCGATGAGGTAGAAGCCGCCGAGCTGTTCCTTCGTCTCCGCGAACGGGCCGTCGGTGACAAGGGTCTCGCCGTTTCGCACGCGGACGGTGGGCGGCATGCGGTACATGCTCCCGCGTCTACGCTTGCCGCGCAGGAACCGCGGTGATGTCGTAGGGACGACGAACGGCCGCGCCGAAATCGACAGCTACCGGCCTTCGAATTTCGGCGTGCGCTTCTCGCCGAAGGCTTCCACCCCCTCGCGGAAGTCATGCGTCGACCGCAGCAACCCGTACGCAAGGCCTTCCAGCTCGAGCCCGATCGAGAGCGGCGCGTCGTAGACGTGGTTGAGGACGCGCTTCGCCATCCGCAGCGCGAGCGGCGAGAGCTCGGCGAGGTCGGCGATCACGCCCTCGACCGCGGCGTCGAGCTCGTCGGCGGCTACCACGTCCGAGACGAGGCCCCACGCGAGCGCGTCCTCGGCGTCGATCCGCCGGCGGCGCATGATGACGTCCTTCGCGCGGCCGAGACCGACCAGCCGCGCTAGCCGTTGCGTGCCGCCCGAGCCGGGGATCATCCCGAGCCCGACCTCCGGGAGGCCGAGCTGGACATCGTCGGCGGCGACGCGGAAGTCGCAGGCGAGCGCGAGCTCGAGCCCGACGCCGAGGCAGTAGCCGCGGAGGGGCGCGATCACGGGCTTCGGGAAACGCTCCGGCGCGGCGACGTTCCAGGCAAGCCGCGAGAGCTGCTCGGGGTCCGCCTGGAGGAAGGCACCGATGTCTCCACCGGCGGTGAAGTTCCCGCCCGCCCCGGTCAGGACGACGAACCGCACGGCGTCGTCACCAGCCATCTCCGCGAACAGGTGCGCGAGCTGCCCCCGCGCTGCGAGCGGGACGCGGTTCATCTTCGGCGGATCGTCGAGGGTGATCGTGGCCACACCGCGGTCGCCGCGCTCGACACGAAAGCCGTCGTACGTGGCCGGTTCGGTCATGTCAGGGGTCTGACCCCAACGGCGACGAGAGCGGAACTATGCGGTGACTTCTTCCTCACGCAGCATTCGCCGCAGGATCTTCCCAGACGGGCTCTTCGGCAGCTCGTCGACGAAGCGGTACTCCCGCGGCCGCTTGAAGCGCGCGAGCGTCTCCGAGGCGAGGCAGTGCGCGTCGAGCTCGTCGGCCGCGATCTCGCCCTCGACCACCACGTACGCGACGACGCGGTGGCCGAGCCGCTCGTCTTGCGCGCCGACGACTGCGACCTCGCGGACGGCCGGGTGCCGGGCGAGCACGTCCTCGACCTCGAGCGGGTGCACGTTCTCGCCGCCGGAGATGATCATGTCATCGAGGCGCCCCTCGAGCCAGAGGTCGCCGTCCTCGTCGAGGCGGCCGACATCGCCGGTGTGGTACCAGCCGTCCTCGTCGATCGCCTTCTCGTCCGCGTCGGGGCGGTTCCAGTACCCCGAGAACGCCTCCTCGGAGGACATATGGCACAGGATCTCGCCGCTCTCGCCCAGCTTCAGCCGTGCGTTCAGCGCAGGGCGGCCCGCACAGCCGGGCTTCGCACGCTGGTCTCGGTGGACGGAGAACGTGTAGATCTCGGTCGAGCCGTAGTGGTTGACGAAGAGCCGCGGCGAGAACGCCTCGACGCACCGCTCGACGAGCGCGCTCGTCATCGCCGCGCCGGCGTACGCCAGCGTCTCCACCGACGACACGTCGAAGTCCCCGAGCCGCGGGTGCCAGACCAGGTCGTGGTAGAGCGTCGGCGCGAGGTAGAGAGACGTGATCCGCTCGCGCTCGATCAGCGCGAGCGCCGCCTCCGCGTCCCACTCGGCCTGGCACACGTAGCACCCAGCGACAAGGTGCATCGCGATCAGCGAGTGCAGGCCCATCGTGTGGTAGAGCGGCATGCACCCGAGCGTCCGGTCGCCGTAGCGGTAGCTCTGGTGGACGACCTGCGAGAGCCCGCCGGCCCGGTCGCCGCGATGCGAGCGCGGGACGCCCTTCGGGCGGCCGGTCGTCCCTGAGGTATAGAGCATCAGGCTCTCGTCCTCATCCGGCAGGTCGAGCGCGCCCGAATACTCGTCGCCCAGCAGCGGCTCGATGTCGATGTCGGCCTCGAGGAAGAGCCGCGCGCCGGAGTCCTCCCGGCAGTAGGCGATGTCGGCCGCCGACACGCGCGGCGAGAGTGGGACGAACGTCGCGCCGAGCCACTGGCACGCCCAGTACAGCTGCGCCGACTGGTGTCGCGGGCGGATCACGGCGGCGAGCCGGTCGCCCGGGCCGAGACCCTCAGCGGCGAGGCCGCCTGCGAGGCGCGCGGCGCGCTCCACCAGCGCCGCGTACGTGAACCGCGTCTCGCCCTGGACGACGGCCTCGGCTCCGGGAGTCCGCTCGGCCGCGTAGAGGAGGCTGAGCGCGAGGTTCACACGAGCGAGTCTAGAGCCGCCCGGGACGCCTCGGAGAGCGCGTGCGCGAGGTCGTCCCCGCGGGCGAGCGCCACGAGCAGCGTCGCGGCGAAGGCATCCCCGGCGCCCGGGGCGTCGGCGGCCATGTGCTCCGGTTGCGCGCGCTCGACCCGGTCGCCTACGACGACGATCGCGCCGCGCGCGCCGAGAGTGACGCAGGCGAGGCGTCGGCCTTCGGCGAGTAAGCGCGCCGTCGGCTCCGGGTCGCGACCGCCGAGCCATTCCTCGCTCGCGAAAACAGCGTTCCCGCCACGCGGGAGCTCCCTGAGCCGGGCCGCGTCGAGCGCGACCCACTGCGCGCGCGCGCGGTCGAGCGCCTCCTCGATCGTGGGCGGCCGCAGGTACCCGGAGACGAGCACGGCGTCCGCGACGAGCCGGTCGGGGACGACGACGTCGTGGCCGACACCGCGGTCGACGCGGACCTCGCCGTCGGCGAGCAGGAACGTGCCCGTTGCGCCTTCGGCGACGGCCACCTCGGCGTTCACGCCGCGCGCCGCCAACTCGGCGAGGAGCATTCGGCCGCCGGCGTCGTCGCCGACCGTGCCGACGACGGTCGCCTCCGCCGCGGCCGCGGCCGCGGCGGAGGCGGCGTTGAACGCCGAGCCAGCCGGCCTCAGCCGGATGTGCGCGTCGTGACCGGAGCCCTCGGCGACGACGTCGACGAGCAGCTCCCCGACGGCGGTGAACCGCACCGCCTGCATGGCGGCGAGATTACGTCGCGCCGCAGGCGCGCGCGACCTAGTTCGCGCGGTAGGCGAAGGGGTGGTTGAAGACGTCCATGGCGTTGTCCGCGCGCGCATCGACCTCGAAGCGCTCGTCGGTGCGCCAGTCGTTGACGACGACGGTCAGGCTGCCGTCGGCTTCGGCCCAGAGCAGGGTGACCTCGAAGCCGTCGCCGACCCGGTGGGCGAGCTCCCGCTTCCGCTCCCGCTGCAACGTCTCCATGCACTCAGATTGCCACGGCAGCTGTGGGTTGCGTAGTACCTGCTCGCAAAGATTTCGTTAACTCGCGAGCCGAGCGGACGTGGTCTACCTCGACCTCCGCGAGCGCAGCGATCGCCTCGCGCGCTACGCGGCCAGCGCGCCGAGCTTTCCGTTCAGGTAGCGGAGGTACGGCTCAGGGTCGAGCCCGCCGCCGACGACGCGCTCCAGCGTCTCCTGGGGCGTGAACTTGCGGCCGTGCCGCCAGAGGCGATCGCGGAGCCAGTCGCCGAGCGGCCGGAGGTCGCCCTGCTCGAGGTGCTCGTCGAGATTCGGCACGTCCTCGAGCACCTTCTCCCAGATCTGGACGGAGATCACGTTGCCGAGCGCATACGTGGGGAAGTAGCCGATCGTCCCGCGCGACCAGTGCACGTCCTGGAGCACGCCGTGCGCGTCGTCCGGCACCTCCACGCCGAGGTACTCGCCCATCCGCTCGTTCCAGACCCGCGGCAGATCGGCGATCGCGACCGAGCCGTCGATCAGCTCCTGCTCGAGCTCGAAGCGCAGGATGATGTGCAGGCTGTAGGTGGCTTCGTCCGCCTCGATCCGGATCAGCGAGGGCTGAACCTTGTTGATCGCCCGGTGGAAGTCCTCCAGCTCGATGCGGCCGAACTGCGCCGGGAACAGGCGCTGGACGTGCGGGTAGGCCCAGCTCCACCAGGCGATGCTGCGGCCGACGAGGTTCTCGAGCATCCGACTCTGCGACTCGTGGAGCGCGAGAGACGCGCCACGGCAGAGCGGCGTGCGCTCCAGCGTCTGACTGACGTTGTGCTCGTAGAGGGCGTGCCCGCCCTCGTGCATCGCCGCGAAGATCCCTGTGAACTCGTCCTCGGGATACCTGGTCGTCATCCGGATGTCGTCCGTGCCGAACGAAGCGGCAAAGGGATGCTCGACGAGGTCGATGCGCCAGCTGCCCTCGCGGAAGCCGAAGCGGCCGAGGACGAGCTGCTCGAGCTCCTTCTGCGCCTCGACCGGGAAATGGCCGTAGAGGAACGAGTCGTCGATCTCCTGCTCCGACGCCTCCGCGAGCAGCGGGACGAGCCCGTCCCGCAGGCGCGCGAACACCTCTCGCACCTCGGCCGTCTTCATCCCGGGCTCGAAGTCGTCGAGGAGCGCGTCGTAGGGTTCGTCGACCTCGAAGCACGACGCGTACTCGCGGCGCAGCTCGACGTTGCGCTCCAGGTAGGGCCGGAAGAGGCCGAAATCCGAGGTCCGGCGGGCCTCGACCCAGACGGGGAAGGCCTCGGCCGCGGCTCGCGACTCCTCCTCGCGGAGCTCGGCCGGCACCCGCAGCTCCTTCTCGCGGTCGCGCCGGGTCCAGCGGATCAGGCTCGCCTCGTCCGAGTCGAAGTCGAGCGACTCCTCGTACGGTCGAAGTTCCTCGAGGAGCTCGCCGACCTCGTCGGCGACCATGAGGTCGTGGACGAGCTTGGAGCCGGTCGCGAGCTGGTACGCGCGGACGGAGGCGCCTGCGGGCGGCATCATCGTCTGCTGGTCCCAGCCGGCGAGCCCGGTCAGCTTGACGACGTCCCAGAGCTGTCCGAGGCGCTCGCGGAGCTGCTCGTACTGCGCGGCACTCACGGGGCCAACCTTACGCACTGTCGCCATGCGGGTGCGTCCTGGAGCGTGGTCCAGCAGATCGAGCGGGCCTGATGGCCCGCTCGATCCGTTCGCGGAGGCGAACCTCAGGCCGGCTGCACCCGGTGGCGCTGCTGCCGACCAATCATGAACCCGACGCCGAGCAGGAGCGCGAGCCCGAGGCCGGTGCCGATGCCGATCGCCCAGTCGTCATAGTCGAACCCGGGACCGCCCGAGATCGCAACCGGCGTCGGCTCGCCGACGCCCAGCGGACCGGGCCTGTCGTCGGGCCGAACGGCCTGATCAGACTGCTGCTCGACCCGCGCGATGGCCTGCCACCGGAGAGCGTCCGCCTTCAGGCCCGTGAGGGTGGGGTACTGCGACGCCGTGGCCGGCGAGTGCAGTTGATGCTCCCAGGTCCCCGACCTACCCTGCAGGCGCAGTCCGTCCGCCTTCAGGCCGGCGGGTGTCGAGCGCAGGGCGCTCGCTGCGTCCTGAACGTCCGGCGGGCTCGAGACCAACTCGCTCGAGGTCAGGTCGGAGCCGTACGGATGTTCCGTCGCGTACCGCTCGAAGACGTCGGGGGTGGCCGCGCTCACCGAGGCGGCGGCATCCTGAACGTCCGGCGGGCGCGAGACGATCGTCGCCTGCGTGGCGAACAGCCCGGACGCGACGTCGCTGACGTCGGGCGGTCGGCTGTCGATCCCGGCCCCCGCCGCCGAAGCGGCCAGCCCGGCGACGACTGCGCCGAGGATCAACAGTCGTCTGAACCAGTTGAGATAGGTCGAGGAATACATCTTCGCCTCCTTGCTCCTTCGGAGCCGCCCTGTGCGGCCCTTTGATCAAGAGACGACCGGCCGCCTAAGGATCGGTAAGCGCACGGTTAAGGCGGGTCCCTAGGCGAATCCGTCTCGAACCGTTAACGTCGCCGATGTCACTGTCACACGGGAGAGGTGGATGGAGTTCTGGATTCTCGGCCCGTTGGAAGTCGTTTCCGGCGGACAGCCGCTCGACCCGGGCGGCACAAAGCAGCGCGCCCTGCTGGCCGTGTTGCTCCTGCACGCGAACAGTGTCGTCTCCACCGACCGTCTGATCGATGCGCTCTGGGAGGACGACCCGCCGGAGAGCGCGCACAAAGCCCTCCAGGTGCACGTCTCCGGCTTACGGAAGCTTCTGGGCAGGGAGCGGGTGCAGACCAAGGCCCCCGGCTACCTCCTCCGCGTCCACCAGGGCGAGCTCGATCTGGATCGTTTCCGCGAGCTGCAGGAGGGTGGGCGAGCGGCCGAGGCGCTGTCGCTCTGGCGGGGGCCGCCCCTGGGCGACTTCGCCCACCAGCGTTTCGCCGAGGCCGAGATCGCACGCCTGGAGGAGCTCCGCCTCGCCTGCGTCGAGGCGCGCATCGAGCAGGATCTCGAGGCCGGCCGCCACGTCGCGTCGATCGGCGAGCTGGAGGCGCTCGTCAAGGAGCACCCGCTCCGGGAGAGCCTGCGCGCCCAACTCATGCTTGCCCTCTACCGCTGCGGGAGACAGGCGGATGCCCTTGACGCCTACCAGCAGGCGCGCGCCGCGCTGGTCGAGGAGCTCGGGATCGAGCCCGGCCGTGCCCTGCGCGAGCTCCAGCAGGCGATCCTCAACCAGGACCCGGCGCTCGACGCCGGAGTGGCCGCGCAAACGCCTCCCGGCCCGGAGCCGGACGTCGCGGAAGCGCGTGCGGATCGGCAGCCCCGTCCCCGCGAGACACGGAAGACGGTGACCGTCCTTTGTGCCGCCGTCGCGGCTGCGGGCGACGACGGAGCGCGGCTGGACCCGGAGAAGCTCCGGAGGATCGTCAGCCGGAGCTTTGCCGAAATACAGATTGCGGCGGAGCAGCACGGCGGGTCGCTGGAGACCATCGCCGGTGACACGATCACGGTCGTCTTCGGACTGCCGCACGTGCACGAGGACGACGCGCTGCGGGCCATGCGCGCCGCGGCAGACCTGCGCGAGCGGCTCCGCGAGCTCGCAGACGAGGTTCACGGCGGCCTGGGAATCTCGCTGGCGTTCCACTGCGGTGTGAGCACCGGAGAGATCGTCGCGGGCGGTGGGCTTCAGCCGCTGGGCGAGCCCTTGACCGCCGCCCACCGGCTCGCCCAGCAGTCGGATGACGGAGACGTGCTGCTGGATGGGAACACGCACCGCCTCCTTCGCGATGCAGTATTCGTCGAGCCCGCCGACGGAGCACTCCGCCTGGTCGGGCTCGGAACGGGCCCCCCCGAGAACACGCGCGGTCTCCGATCGCCGATGGTCGGTCGCGACCGGGAGCGCCGTCGCCTCCAGGACGTGTTCGAGCAGGCGATCGGCGACCGTTCGTGCCAGCTCTTCACCGTCCTGGGTGCCGCCGGCGTGGGGAAGTCGCGCCTCGTCGAGGAGTTCTTGCGCGACGTGCCGCCCACCGCTCTGGTGACCCGCGGTCGTTGCCTCCCCTACGGCGAGGGCATCACCTACTGGCCGGTGACGGAGGCGGTCAAGGAGGCGATCGGGCTCGACGATGCCGATGCTCCGGACGAGGCGCAGCGGACGCTCGTTGCCGCCCTCGGGGACGAGCCGCGGGCCGACCCAGTCGCGCAGGCGATCGCGGAGATGATCGGGGCTGCCGAGGGTGTCCCGGGAGCCGAGGACGGGTTCGCGGCCGTGCGGACCCTGTTCGAGACGCTGGCGCGTGGCCGGCCGCTGGTCGTGGTCTTCGACGACATCCACTGGGGGGAGCCGACGTTCCTCGACCTGATCGAGCACTTGGCCGATTGGACGCGCGACGCGCCCGTTCTCCTGGTGTGCCTCGCCCGGCCGGAGCTGCTGGACGCGCGGCCCGGCTGGTCAGGCGGGAAGCTGAACGCGACGTCCATCCTGCTCGAGCCGCTGTCTGAGGCCGAGAGTGTCGAGCTGATCGAGAACCTTGCCGCCGGCCGGCTCGAGCAACCGGTCAAGGCGCGAATCGTCGAAGCCGCCGAAGGCAACCCGCTCTTCGTCGAGGAGATGCTCGCGCTGACTCTCGAGAACGGCGCCGACGGCGGAGAGCTCGTCGTCCCGGCGACCATCCAGGCTCTCCTCGCCGCCAGACTGGACCGGCTGGGCGACGAGGAGCGAGTCGTGGTGGAGCACGCGGCCGTCGCCGGGAAGGTCTTCTACGAGGACGCAGTGGCCGAGCTGGCGCCCCCCGAGCTGCAACCGGTGGTGCAATCGGCACTGGCGGCGCTCCTGCGCAAGGACCTGATCCGCCCTGACCGACCGAGCTTCGGCGGGCGCACGTACCGCTTCCGCCACCTGCTGATCCGGGACGCCGCGTACGAGGCGATCCCGAAGGAGAGGCGCGTCGAGCTGCACGAGTGCTTCGCCCGGTGGCTGGAGCGGGCGGCGGGCGAGCGAGCGGTCGAGTACCAGGAGATCGTCGGCTACCACCTCGAGCAGGCGTACCGGTACCGCGTCGAGTTCGGGAAACGTGACGCGGCGGCTCGAGCCGTCGGGCGAGAGGCCGCCGTGCGGCTCGGAGCAGCCGGTCAGCGGGCCTTCGTGCGGGACGACGCACCGGCCGCGGTGAACCTCGTCTCGCGCGCGGTCTTGCTGCTCCCCGCAGACGACGCGTTGCGGGTCGAGCTCATCCCCAATGTCCGCGCCATGCAGGGAACGGCCGATGACCTCAGCTGGGCAGACCGAGCGCTGACCGAGGCTGTCGAGGCTGCCGCGACGACGGGCGACCGGCGACTGGCGGCGCATGCCCTCGTCCAGCGGGGCTTCTTGCGTCTCTTCACCGAGCTCGAGATCAGCCCTGCCGAGCTCTTCGGAGTCGCAGAGCGCGCGCTCGCAGTCTTCGACGAGCTCGGGGATCACCTCGGAATGGCCCGCGCCTGGCGCCTCATCGCCCAGGCGCACTACCTGGACCGCCGCGGCGGGGCGAGCGCAGACGCCTCCGAGAAGGCGCTGGCCCACGTGCGGAAGATCGGTGATCGTTTCGAGGAGACCGAGATCGTGACCTGGCTGGCCGTCGTCCTTGCGCTTGGTCCGGCTCCCGCCGGAAAGGCCGTTAGACGATGCGAGAAGCTGCTCGGCGACGTCGCAGGGAACGCTGTCTTGGAAGTGCTCCTGCCGGCGGTCATGGGCTATCTCGAGGCGATGCAGAACCGAGTCCGCGAGGCGCGCGAATGCTTCGACAAGGGGCGGGCGCGGATGCACGAGCTGGGCGAAGTGATCTGGATCTACTGGCTCTTCGCCCTGATGGCCGATCCCGTCTCAGGAGAACGCGAGCTCCATTGGGCGACCGAGCTGCTCGACAAGATCGGCGAGAAGAGCCATTACTCGTCGACCGCCGCCGTGTTGGCGCGCGCGAACTACGCACAGGGGAGGTACGACGAGGCCGAGATGCTGACACGCGCGGCGGAGGACGCGTCGCGTCCGAACGACATCCACGGCCAGATCATGTGGCGGTCGATTCGCGCGAAGGTGCTCGCCCGACGTGGGGAGCTGCAGGCCGCGGAGGTGCTCGGTCGGGAGGCGATCACGTTCGCCGAGCAGAGCGACTTCTTGAACAGCCACGCACACGCGCTGGCCGATTTTGCCGAGATACTCGAGATCGGAGGCCGCAGCTCGGAGGCGGCCGACGCGTTGCGCGAGGCGATCGCTCTCTACGAGCGGAAGGAGAACTTGTTCTCTGCCGCGAGCGCGCATGCTGCCCTCGCGAAGCTGGAACGTCGGACCCCGTAGGCCGGCATGTGAACGTCGTCCGGCAGACCGAGCGGGCCTCGAGGGCCCGCTCGATCCGTTCGCGGAGGCGAACTTCAGGCCGGCTGCACCCGGTGTCGCTGCTGCCGACCAACCATGAACCCCACGCCGAGCAGGAGCGCCAGCCCGAGCCCGGTGCCGATGC
>JBKPSO010000271.1:0-2967 GCA_046735055.1 Actinomycetota bacterium | reverse complement strand
ACACCGACGAGGGCACGGCGTCGCTCGCCGATCTCTTCGGAGGACGCTCGCAGCTGCTCGTCTACCACTTCATGTTCGGGCCCGAGTACACGGCGGGGTGTCCGTCCTGCTCGGCGATCGCGGACGGCTTCGACGGCTCCGTCGTCCACCTCGGCAATCACGACGTCACGCTCTGCGCCGTCTCGCGGGCGCCGCTCGCGAAACTGCAGGCGTAAAAGCGGCGGATGGGCTGGAGCTTCCCCTGGGCATCATCGTTCGACAGCGACTTCAACTACGACTTCCAGGCGTCGCACACCATCGAGCAGTGGCAGTCGGGGGCCGTCGAGTACAACTTCCGCACGGTGGACTTTCGGCCCGCCGAGGAGAGTCCCGTGCTCGCCGAGTGGGCGTCGCTCTCTGGAACGGATCCCGTGACGTACCTGCGAGAGGGCGCCGGTGTGAGCGCGTTCGAGCTCGAGGACGGCGTCGTCTACCACACCTACTCGGCGTACGAACGCGGGATCGACGTCCTCTGGGGCATGTACCAGTGGCTCGACCGCGCGCCACTCGGCCGCAACGAGACCGGCTTCTGGTGGCGCCGCCACGACGAATACGACAGCCAATGAAACCAAGGACCTCGTGAGCGAGTTGTTCCAGGTAGGAGGTCTCGGGCGCTGAGGGCTCACGAAGACGTTGCCGGCCGGAAGACGTCCGTGAAGCTTCTTCTGCTGCCGCGGCAGTGACCCGGCAAACGGGGCCGGAGCCCGCGACCTTCGGCCTGGCCGGCGCCCGACCTTGTTCGCGCTCGCTAATGGTTAGTGCAAGCAATCCGATTGGAAAGAATCGAATGCTCGGGGCCGCCTCGTTCGTTCGAACGAGGGTGAGTGCGCGCGCCGTGGTCATGTTGCTCCTGCTCGCGGCGCTCTGGGGGAGCTCGTACCTGTTCATCAAGATCGCGGTCGAGGACGGACTGTCGCCCGCATTCATCGCGTTCGGCCGCCTCGTGCTCGGCGCCCTCGTGCTCGTGCCAGTCGCCGCCCGCAACGGCACCCTGCGAGCGGTGCGCGGTCACGGTCGCACCGTTGCCTTCCTTGGCGCGGTGCAGCTCGCCGGACCATTCCTGCTGATCACGGTCGGCGAGCACTGGATCTCGTCGTCGCTCGCGGGCATCCTCGTCGCCTCCGTGCCGATCTTCATCGCGATCCTCGCGCTGCGCCTGGACAGCGACGAACGATTCGCGGGGACGCAGCTGCTCGGCGTCGGCGCCGGGATCGTCGGCGTCACCCTCTTGCTCGGGATCGACGTCGGCACCGGCGGCCTCGAGCTGGTCGGCGCGCTACTCGTCCTCCTTGCGGGCGTTGGCTACGCGGTGGCAGCGCTCGTGCTCAAGCGCCGGCTCGGCGACGTGCAGCCGGTGGCGATGGCCGCCGCCGCGATCTCCGCCGCGGCCGCGTACCTGCTGGTCCCTGCGGCGGTGACCTTCCCGACCTCTGCGCCGTCGCTCGGGGCGGCTGCCGCGCTGGGCGTGCTCGGCGTCGGTGGAACCGGAATCGCGTTCCTGCTCTTCTACATGCTTGTCGCGCAGCTCGGCCCGGCGCGCGCCTCGATCGTTGCCTACCTCGCGCCGGGGTTTGCCGTCTTCTACGGCGTGACGGTGCGCGACGAGGTCGTCACGGTGTGGGCACTGGTCGGCCTCGTACTCGTGCTGGGCGGCTCCTGGCTCGCGTCGCGTCCGCGACCGGTCCCTCGAGGCATCGAGTCGGCGCCTGCCGCGATCTGCCGCACCACTCGCGAACCCGCAACCTGAAAGAGGTCATCGTGCCCCGGGATCAGGAACCAACTGATGTTGCGCACGGGATGGCCATTCATGGCGGCCGCCCGGCGGCTACGACAAGCAGACGACGGCGACAGACATCCACCGACTGCTGCGCGAACATCTCCGGATCGACGGGTCGGTGATGCCCGTCGGCCATGTAGTAGCCACCCGACCCGTCGAACTGGAGGAACGATGATCGCTCGGATCTGGAGAGGCGCCGTCCGTCGGGAGGATAGAGACGCCTACTCGAAGTACATGCGAGAGACCGGGGTCTCCGACTACGCAAAGACGCCCGGCAACCGCGGCGTCTGGATGCTGCGCCGCGATGTCGACGACCGCACCGAGTTTGTGATGTTCACGCTCTGGGACTCGCTCGACGGCGTCAGGGCCTTTGCCGGCGAGGACTACGAGACCGCCGTCTTCTACCCAGAGGACGACCGATATCTCGTCGAGCGGGATCTCAAGGCCAGCCACTTCGAGGTGGAGGCGAGCGTGCCCCCGTGCACGAGCGACGACGCGCGTCGCAACCCGTGAGTCTCGAGCCCTGCGAGCTGAGAGGAGGCAGCCGAGATGTTGCTCCGGATCTGGCGTACCGGCGTCACGCGTGAGCGCATGAGGGAATACGAAGAGTTCGAGCGCATTTACTCGCTGCCCATGTTCGAGCGGCAGGGGGGCTGCCTGGGCGTCTTCTTCCTCCGTGGCAGCGAAGGGTGTGCGGCCGTCTCGCTATGGCGAAGCGAGGCGGACGTCGTCGCTCTCGACTCCTCGCCCACCTATCAGCAGACGCTCGCCAGGCTGATGGCCTCCGGACTTCTCGAAGGCGACCAGAGCGTCGAGCTCTTCGACTGTGCCGGAGGTGCCATCGACGGCGGCCTTCTCGCTCTACTCGGAACCTTGCGGTAGTCGCCAGCTCGAGCAACGCCTGCACCCGCTGCGCTGATCCTGCGTGTCGAGGACGAAACCGGGTCGGTGGTCGGGACGCGACCGTGGCGTTGACCTCGTGCTTCGGCTGATAGCCGAAGCACGCGCACTGCCCGCCCTGTCGACGTCACTTCAGCGCTCCCGCGGTCAGGCCGCGCAGGAACTGGCGTGAGAACAAGATGTAGAGCAGCAGTACGGGGACCATCGCCAGGGTGAGGGCCGCCAGCACGGCGTTCCAGTCGGACGCAAAC
>JBKPSO010000270.1:0-21500 GCA_046735055.1 Actinomycetota bacterium | reverse complement strand
ACGGCTGCGGGCTGCGACACATAGATCGAATGGCTGCCCGCCACCTCGACAACGGTCGAGCCCGCCCGCGCAGACATCTCGCGCTGGGCCGGTGGGGGGATCATCCGGTCTTCGGTCGCGACGAGATACCAGCTTGGCTTGGTCCGCCACGCAGGCTCGCTGATCGTGCCGCCCAGGGCGTCAGCGCCCCACGGGACCTGCGAGTCGGCCATGAACGCAGCCTGCTCGGCGCTCAGGTCGCCCGCGAATGAGGCGTGGAACTTCTCCCGGTCGAGGAACAGAAACCCGTCCTGCGGGGGCAGAATCGGCGGCACGGGTGCGCCGGGCGGCGGATCCGCGATCAGGGTGTTCACCGATTCGCCCTTGTCCGGTGCGAAGGCCGCGATATAGACGAGCGCTGCAACCTTGGGATGGTTTCCCGCCTCGGTGATGACCGCCCCGCCGTAAGAGTGGCCGACGAGGATGACAGGTTCGCTCTGCGCGTCGATCGCGCGCGTGGTCACGGCAACGTCGTCGGCGTGCGAGAGCGTCGGATTCTAAGCTGCGGCAACCGGCTCCTCGCCTCACCGGGCACACGTCGTTCTGCCCTAGCCGCTCGAGTGTGAGGAAGGCGTGGGCGCACGTGACGAGCGCCGTGTGGTGGTGAAAGCCGAGGTAGCTGCGCCCCTCGTAGTGGTCGAGCCCAAGCTCGCCCTTCAGCTGCCGGTAGTCGAGCTCGATCGTCCAGCGCAGACGGGCGAGCCGGGCGAGCCGCTCCCAGGCCCGCAAGGTTCCCTTGACCCGCCCCGTTCAATCCTTTTCGGCAGGCGGGGCGCGGTGAATTAGTTCGCGACCTGGGGGAAGGTCGTCGCGTTGTCGCTGCTCGAGCCGCAGCCGGTCACGGCGAAGACGATGCCGGCCAGGGCTGCGATCGCGATCACCAGATACAGGCGCGAAGTGCCGGCCGGGCGCACCACCGGCGCAAGCTGACAGGCGTTGGCTTCATCCCAAACGCGCGATGCGGGCGAACCCATCCCGAGCTGGACCACCTCATCGACCTACAAGGAACGATGCTGCTCATGCAAATCTGGTTCTTTAGAGAGTGGAACGGATGCCCCGCGCCGGTGCATGGCGCAAAAAAACGGCTCTCGAGCACCGAGGCCGGCACATGATGACGATTTCCGGACCCCCGGCACATCTGATTCCGCGGATCGGATGAGCGTTTTCACGCCCTGGCCATATTCAGTCGAGGATGAGGATCATGAAGATGCCGAGGACGATGATGTTGACGAGCCAGCTAGTCGCGCTCATCCAATCCCGTACCTTCGGCATCGTCTCCTTCGCGCGCTTCCCGAGCAGCACGTAGGCCAGTAGCGGCAAGGCTCCGATCAGCACCGTCAGGGCCAGGAACGGTAGTGCGTCGATCAGAGAGTCCCCGTTGTGCTGGAGGTTCACTCCGACGGTCGCCATCGAGGCGATGTCGGTGGGCATCAGAAAGATGAGCAGGAATCCCATCGTCAGGGCCTTCCTCGGACTTGCCTTGAGCAGGCCGCCCAGCCACTTCGGCGGTTCGACTGTCTCCCGGTGGCGATAGTTTCTAGGATTGCGGCCACCGTGACGCCGACCAGGAAGGGGACGGAGACCCTGACCGGGGTCGGGTGGGTGACGAGAATGATCGCGGTCATGATCTGCGGACCGGCCATCATCGTGATCGCCAGCGGGATGATCTGCGTGTTCACGTCACGAACCCCGTGGCGGGCGCAGGCAAGGGCCTACCCGTACCAGCACCTCAATCGCAGGCCCTAGCGGCTTGAGATGACGCCCACGCGAGCCGCCGTCCGACTGACTCCCCCACTGGCCGTCCCCGTCAGTTGGGTCGGCCAAACAGCCAACATGGATGACGGCGCCGTCGCTGCATATACAACTCAACTGGATCATCCTGCCGGAACCTCGATAGTAGTGCTGAAATCGAAGTCGCCCAACCTGCAACGCGGGCCGTCGCACGCCGCGGGCCTGTAGTCGAGGTTCCCGCTGCCGTCGACCCGCTGCTCCTCTACCGGCACCGGGTGCGCTGATGGGTTGTCGACCACGACCGTCTGAGCGAGCGCCCTCGCGCCCGCAACCTGATCGCGAAGAACCGTTCCGCCCAGGAACACGCCGGCGGCGATGCGTAGAAGCGCGCCGATGATCGACCGACTGTGCATGCCCCCTCCTTTTCTCACGAATCTTCTGTCGATGGGCCCGCCTGGCTTCGAAGCAGTCTGCAAATCCGCATCCTTCGCCTAGGTGCAACGGCCGCGCCCCGAGACGGCTCGGGCGCGGCCGTGCGCAAGAGACGGGCGTTAGCTCTCGAAGTTGACCGCGACGAGCCGTCTTGACGAGATACCGGCGAGGGGGTCCTCGCCCGGCTTCGTCGCGCGGATGAAGAGCGTCAGCTGCTGCTGCTGGCTGCTCGCGGGGAAGTTCGCATCGCGGTGGAAGACCAGGGTCGCGGTGCCGTCGTTCCCGGTGAGCTCTTCCGCTGGGATGTTGAACTGGTTATACGGCACTGCGGTCACGTAGACGCTCGCGCCGATGACGTCGCGGCTGCAGGTGCTCCCGATGCGTACCTTCAGCGTGAAGCTGTCCGTCCCCTTGTTGATCGGTCCGGACAGCACGTCGAACGCGTTGATCTGCAGCCGCGCCGGCGGTGAGAATTGAGCGATCGGGGCGGGCTTCGTGCTCTTGTCTTTCGGACAGCCGTTCGGTGTGGCCGACGTTGCGGCCATGCCCACCGCGGCCAGGACTGCCAGCGTAAGCGCCGTGACGGCTGCGACCACCAGAGGTCTCGCGATCACGGCGTGCCGCAACCGCGGATACCAACTAAACCGTTCCACTGTGTCCCCCTAATCCTCAGTTGACTGGGCCACTTGCTCTTCGCCGCTCGGCGAGCAAGGCCTCCCCGAACCTCGTCAACCATTCGACCACGTCCTTAGTCGGTGTCGAGCATCACCTCAAGCTTGTTTGGCGTGTTGGCCTCTAATAGGACGAGGTCAGTCGATGCGCGGCTCGAGACAACGGCGGGCTCGGCTCGTCCTTGCTTCGATCGTCGCTGACGACTCATCGCACGAAGACAGGTGCAGGAAGCTCGTGGTGCCGCTCGTGCGACAGGGAGTACATCAAGCCCGCACGCCCTGCGCGCCTTCCCGACCGCGAAGGTCGAGACGCGGGACGAGTTCCGGAGCCGCCTGAGCCAGCTGGACACGCTGCTGCACATCCTCTACGCGCTGCTCGGCCTCTCCGTGCTCGTCAGCATGTTCGGCGTCATCAACACAATCGTCCTCTCCGTCTTCGAGCGCACGCGCGAGACCGGAATGCTCCGCGCCGTCGGCATGAGCCGTCGCCGGGTCCGGCGGATGATCCGCCAAGAAAGCATCGTCATCGCGCTGATCGGTGCCGCACTCGGAACGGCAGTCGGGATCTTCATTGCCGCACTCACCTCGACCGCGCTCTCGAAGTACGGCCTCGTGTTCGCCCTCCCCTACAAGTCGCTGATCGCGTTCGTCATCGTCGCCATCCTCGCCGGCATGCTCGCCGCGATCCTCCTCGCCAGACGTGCCTCACGACTGAACGTTGTCCAGGCACTCCAGTACGAATGAAACGCGAGCGACTGCACCCCGGCCTCACCATGAGGTCGGGGTGCAGGCGCCGGTGATCACCGCTTACCTCCCTTGCGAGCGCGGCTAGGGGCCACTCGCGGAGGTTCGTCCGGCTGTTTCGGGTAGACGGGTGGCCACGGAGCGTCCTTGAGACCGGCGGCTCGATCCTGCTCGTGGAGCTCGAGCAGCGGCTCCAGCGACTGCGGCTGCTCGTTCATGCCTTCCCACGGGTCGCCGACCACCGCCAGCCGTTCGGGCACGCTGGCGATCGTCAGCTCGTCGGGGTGAAGCCCGGCGACCTCCGCCCACGTCAGGGGCGCCGATACCTGTGCGCCGGGACGGGCGCGCACCGACCACGCGCCGAAGACGGTCTTGTGTGGCGCGTTCTGGTTGTAGTCGACGAAGACGCGGCGGCCGCGCTCCTCCTTCCACCACGCGGCGGTGATCAGCTCGGGGCGCCGGCGCTCGAGCTCGCGCGCCGCTGCGACTGCGGCGGCCCGCACCTGGTGGGAGTCCCAGCGCGGCTCGAGCCGGACGTAGACGTGCAGGCCACGGTTCCCGGTCGTCTTCGGGTAGCCCACCATCCCGAGCTCGTCGAGCAGTCGGCGGAGCTCGGACGCTGCAGCGCGCACGTCGTCGAACTCGACACCCGCTTGCGGGTCGAGGTCGAGGCGCAGCTCGTCCGCGAACTCGGGGCGGTCGTGAATGTACGGCCAGAGATGAAAGCCCAGGCAGGCCAGGTTTACGGCCCAAGCCACGTGGGCCATGTCGGCGAGCACGAGCGCGCGTGAGGTCGTGCCGTTCGGCGTGGTGACGATCGTCGTCTGCAGCCACTCGGGCGCAGTCGCAGGGACGCGCTTCTGGAAGAACGAGCTGCCCTCTGCGCCGTGGGGGAAGCGCTGCATGAGAGTGGGCCTCCCGCCCGCAGTGCGCATGAGCGGCTCCTGGACGGCGAGGTAATACCGCACCAGGTCGAGCTTCGTCTCGCCTCGCTCCGAGAAGAAGACCTTGCGCGGGCTGGTAACCGTGACGGGTCGCCCCGCGACCTCGAGCACCTGCTCCTCCGACACTCAGCCAACCGTATCGGGAGCGGTGGCATCGGCCTACGCCTGACGTGCGGCAGCCGGCTCGCGGGCGCCGGCTGCCGCCTCCCGGAACGCCTATGACACCGGCCATCTCCGCCGTCAACTCGCGCTCGCGGATCCAGTGCTCGAGCGGCTAGACCCTGCGACGCCGGGGGCG
The DNA here is from genome assembly GCA_046735055.1 of Actinomycetota bacterium. Lineage (GTDB taxonomy): Bacteria > Actinomycetota > Thermoleophilia > Gaiellales > Gaiellaceae > DATBLE01. The sequence goes on along the minus strand of JBKPSO010000270.1, from coordinate 16,641 downwards.
CGCATGGATCTCGGACGTTCGGACGATCATCTCGGCGCTCCGGCATTGCAACGGCCGACGCGTACGCCGGATGCGGCTCGAAAGCCAGGGGCCCGACCTGGTGCGTTCCCGGACGAAGGAGGTTTCGGTGGCCAAGGCAGCCGAGGTGGTCGAGAAGTACCAGCGCGCGTTCGGCAGCGGACACGTTCAGACGGCACGCTCGCTACTCGCCGACGATCTCCACTTCAAGGGCCGCTCGAGGAGTTCGACAACGCAGATGCGTTCATGCAGTCGGTGGCCGAACTGGCGCAGATCATCACCGGCACGGACGTGAAGAAGATCATCGCCGAGGGCGACGACGTGGTCACGATCCGAGCAACAATGACATCGAGCCCGAGACTGCGAACTCCGAGCGATGCCACCGAAGCAGATCCGACCGAAGTCGAACGCCGATTACCTCGACGTCATCAGCATGATCGCCTTCGAAGCCGGCCTGTCCTGGCGTGTCGTCGAGGCGAAGTGGGACGACATCCGGCGCGCCTTTCACGGTTTCGATCCCGAGCGGGTCGCCCGCATGACGCCGCGCGCCGTCGACAAGCTGCTCGAAGATTCTCGCCTGATCCGTAGCCGGAGCAAGATCGAAGCGACGATCCTGAACGCGGAGACGCTGCTCGAGCTCGACGAGGAATACAAGGGGTTCAAGCGTTATCTGCGTACACACGCTGATTTCGAATCGACGGTGAAGGTCCTGCGCAGACGCTTCAAGTTCCTCGGCGATCACGGCGCCTATCGCTTTCTCTGGATCGTCGGTGAGCCGGTACCGCCCTTCGACGAATGGGCGCGGTCGCGCGGAGTTACGCCAGCGGGCGCGCCGACTCGGCGAACGCGTCGGCGCCCGGCGAGTTAGCGGTTCCCGGCGCCGTGCGCCGGTAGCCGCCGGGCGCGATTCCGAACGTCCGATGGAACGCTTGACGGCGACCGGGTTCTGCTGATCCTCGAGCAGCAGCGTCGCGGCGACCGACAGACGCGCGGACGACGTCGCAGCCCCGTCAAGCCACGCGATATATCGCGTGGCTCAGTCCCGATATATCGGTCCGGGAAGGCGTCCGCCACTGCGACGCCGTCAGCCGCCTCCGACTCCGAGTGTCCGACGGCGAGCGCGGTGCCCGAGCTCGGCGACCCTCGCCTCGACGTCGTGCTCGGAGCGTCACGGCCACGGTCGGCATCGTGACACGGCTCCCGCCGCGTGTCAGCGCCGTGTCAGCGGACCGCGTCGGAGCGGCGTCGTCCGTAGACGGCTCGAGCGAAAAGTGCCGATTTGCGGGGACAGCACCGGACAGCACGCCCTCGCGAAAACCGCACGTATCGCACAAGCTGCCTGGCTTAACCGTGCGGATGTCGCATGGCGGCGAGGGTTGATTTGGGCCCGCCTGGATTCGAACCAGGGACCAACGGATTATGAGTCCGCTGCTCTGACCAGCTGAGCTACGGGCCCGTCTAGCGAAGCTGCCGCTGATCGATCAGAATACGCCCGGTTCGAGCAAACTGGGGGTGATCAGACGGTGAAGGTCTTCCAGCGGGAAACGCATCTGCGCACGACCGGCGGGCTCCACGTTCGCGATATCACCGAGGAGGTGATCGAGGCCGTGCGCGAGAGCGGCGTCGAGGAGGGCATCGCCTGTGTCTACTCCCCGCACACGACGTGCTGCGTCCGCGTGAACGAGTTCGAGCAGGGCTTCCTGGAGGACTTCGCGGAGCTGCTCCTCCGCCTCGTCCCGCGCGAGACCTACTACGCGCACGACGACTGGGACCGTCGCACCGAGAACATCTGCCCCGAGGACATGGACTTCGGGAACGGCCACTCGCATTGCATGGCGATGCTGCTCGGCACGGCCGGCGAGTCGATCCCGATCCGCGACGGCGAGCTCCTGCTCGGCACCTGGCAGCGCGTCCTCTTCCTCGAGCTCGACCGCGAGCGCGACCGGCGCTGGATAGTCCAAGTTGTGGGGCATTAGCCCCACAACCGATAAACACAGCGTCGGGCACTAGCGCGGCGACCCGAAGGGTCAGGGAGAAGCCTGACCCTGTCTCTCGAGGGGAGCCTCGTGTGCGCGCTCGCGCGGGCCGAGCTCGAAGTACCAGAAGTCCTTCCGCGTGACTTGAATCGCGACGTTGTAGACCGGCACGCGCCCGATGTAGCCCTCGAAGCTGCCCGCATGCGCGTGCCCGTGCAGGACGAGGTCGGGCGAGTGAGCCGCGATCGGCCCGGCGAGCCGGTCACTGCCGAGGAACGGCCAGATCCCGCGCGGCTCGCCCTCGAGCGTCGTCGTCGTCGGCGCGTAGTGGAGGAGGACGATCCTCACGTCGCAGTCTTCGATCGCCGCCAGCTCGCCGTCCAGCGCAGTCACGTCCTTCGTCGTCTCCGCGTATACCTCGCGCAGCAGCGGCTCGCCGAAGTCCGGCAGCACGTAGTCCGGAAAGCCCCCGACGAAGCCCTTCAGCCCGACGACGCCGACATCGAGGCCCCGCAGGCGCAACCGCGTCGAGCTTCGTTCGAGCAGCCGGATTCCCGAGTGCCCGAGCACCGCCGCGACCTCCTGTGCCCGGTCCAGGTGCCAGTCGTGGTTCCCGAGCACCGCGCATACGGGCGCGTCCAGGCCCCGGCAGGCTTCGCCGAGTACCGCGGCCTCGTCCGGGCTTCCGCACGTCGTCAGGTCGCCGGCGAGCAACACGAGGTCGGTGCCAGGTTGGAGCGACTCGAACGCCACGAGCACCCGCTCACGACCCGCCGGCGAGGCGTGCAGGTCACCGGCTGCGGCGATGCGAATCGGGCGTCCGTCGTCCATGCCTGCATCGTGCCCGACCGGCCGCCGTTACAAGCCTTCCCGGCACGGGTAAAACGCGCTCGTGGCCTCCGGAGACAACACGCTGGACGGCATGGTCCCGACCCTGAAGCGCTCCGCTGCCGCGCTGCGCGACGCCGGCATTCCGTTTCTCGTCGCGGGGGGCGTCGCCTCCTGGGTGCGAGGCGGACCGTCGACCGATCACGACCTCGACTTCCTCGTCAAGCCCGAAGACGCCGACAAGGCGCTGAACGCGCTCGTCGAGGCCGGGCTCCGGCCGGAGCGCCCGCCGGAGGAGTGGCTCTACAAGGCGTACGACGGGGACGTGCTCGTCGACCTGATCTTCAACCCGGCCGGCCTCGACGTGGACGACGAGTTGATCGCGCGCGGCGAGGAACGCGAGGTCGAGGCGATGACGATGCGGGTGATTCGTCCGGAGGACCTGCTGGTGTCGAAGATCATGGCCATGACCGAGCACTCGATCAACTACCGCAGCTGCCTCGAGGTCGCCCGCTCGCTGCGCGAACAGGTCGACTGGGACGACGTTCGCCGCCGCACCGAGTCTTCGCCCTACGGGCGAGCGTTCTTCGTGATCGCCGAGGGCCTAGGGATCGTCTAGCGCCGCCTGATGCGGACGACGACGGCTATGCCGCTTCCCGCAGGCCGGCGACCTCGCGGAGCATCGCCAGCGTCTCGAGCGCGTTCGCCTCGATCTGCCGCACCCGCTCACGCGTGATCCCGAGCTCGCGGCCGATCGCCTCGAGCGACATCGGCTCGCGGTCTCCGCCCAGCCCGTAGCGCAGCTTCAACACCTGACGCTCCCGCTCGGGGAGATCCGCGAGCGCCTTGCGGAGCGTCTCCTCGCGCAGGCTGACCTCGACCTCCTCATCGGTGTCGACCTGCTCGGAGGCGAAGAGGTCGCCGTAGGTACCCGAGTCGTCGTCGCCGATCGGCTTGTCGAGGCTCGTCACCGCGCGCGCCGCCGACTTGACCTCTCGCACCTGCTTCAAGGGCAGCTTCGCCGCCTTCGCGAGCTCCTGGTCCGTCGGCTGGCGGCCGAGCTTGACGACGAGCTCACGCTCGGCGCGGGCGATCTTCTGCTCGCGCTCGACGATGTGCACAGGGATGCGGATCGTCCGCGACTTGTTCGCGACGCCGCGCTGGACGGCCTGGCGAATCCACCACGTCGCGTACGTAGAGAACTTGAACCCCTTCCGGTAGTCGAACTTCTCGACCGCGCGGATCAGCCCGATGATCCCCTCCTGGATCAGGTCGAGCAGCGAGAGGCCGTGGCCCTGGTAGCGCTTCGCGATCGAGACGACGAGGCGGAGGTTCGAGTTGATCATCAGGTCCTTCGCCTCCTTGTCGCCGCGCTCGATGCGCTTGGCGAGCTCGACCTCGTCCTCGGCGGTCAGGAGCTTGTAGCGGCCGGCCTCGTTCAGGAAGAGCTGGAGCGCGTCGGTCGTCGCGTGCGCGAGATCCCCGTTGATGACGACGGTGTCGTCGTCGCGAACCCGGCCGCAGTCGTCGGAGAGCTCGATCCCGCGTTCGGCCAGATCCTCGTAGACGCGCGCGAGCTCCTCCTCGTCGAGCTCGAGCTCCTGGACGAGCTCGCTGAACTGCGACAGGTTGACGCACCCCTCCTCCTCGGCCCGGTCGATCAGTGCGGTCAAACGGTCCATGCGTTCTCCCACTGGCGGGGTGCCCGATCGCCCGGGACCCTAACCTAATCGAGCACCCCGCAGTACCGCGCCGTGTTCGGCCACGGCCAGAAACCGCGCGTCTTGTAGGCGCGCTCGGCGACCCACATCTGTTCGAGCGGCGTCCAGTTGTCGGCCGTCCCCTTCGAGCGCAGGAGCGCCCCGCCGTAGGTCGCCTGGAACTCGCGGTCCATCTGCAGCCCGCCGTAGTACGGAGCGCCCGGATCGGTCCAGGAGGCCTCGTAGCGGTGGATGCAGCGCCACTGCCTCTTGTGCGGCGGGTTCAGCGCCTGGAACTTCGCGCGCACGGCGCGCTGTCGCCAGAGGTTCACGACCCGCTGCCGGTAGGCGAGGCTGCGACCGGACTCGGCGCCGGCGGCGTAGGCGGTGCGCGGGCGCTGCATCACCTTCTGCCACCGCCACGTCTCGGCTCGATGGCGGTTGATCTGTCGGAGCAGGCGGGCAAGCTGCGCACCGGTCGCCCGGTCGTTGCGCTTGGACTCTTCCTTGCGCGCGTTTGCCGGTGGGACGAACGCGACCGCAAGCAGTGCAAGCGCAGCAGCAAGGCATGCGGTTTTCACCCTTGGCTTCTCCTTCTTCTCTTGCAGGCGACGGCGACGAGCGGCCTGCCACGTGCGGCGCGAAAGCGAATCCGCCGCGGCCGCTCAGCCGTCTAGCTTTCCTCTGAAGTGCGCCAAGGTAGCAGCGCACCCTGACGACGCGGCGGCGACTAGGTGAGGGCCTCGGCTACCTTGCGCTGAAATCCGGCGATCAGCCGCTCGCTCTCCGGCAGCAGCCGTCCGCGTTCGACGAGGCCGGGGCGGACGCCGCGCTGCACCGACTCGACGAGCGCAGTGTCCTCGCGGCCGACCTGGTCGTCGAACTCGATCAGCTCCCCCGCTGTGTGCTCGTCGACGTCCGCGCCGAAGAAGTAGTCGAGGAAGCCGACGGTGCGCTCGGGCGACTCCGGCCAGACGGGACCGATCGAGAGGTTGGCGAAACCGGGGTAGACGTTGATCTTCAGTCCCGGCCAGACGAGGTGGAACTCGCAGCGCCCGTCGCCCTCGCGCGCGCGCCCGTACTGACTCCAGACATCGTCCGCGCCGGCGAGCTCGTAGGCGCCGGGGTCGACGTCGACGAGGCGGCTGAACCCGGGGTGGGCGACCGGGCAGTGGTAGCACTCGAGGTAGTTCTCGACCGCGATCTTCCAGTTCGCGACGACCGAGTAGTTGACCCGCTCGCGGAAGACGAGCTCCGACGGGTCGACCGGAAGCTCCAGGTCGAGCGCGAGCGCGGGCGCATCGAGGTCGGCGTTGACGAACAGGAACGGCCCCCAGGACTCGAGTCGCAGCGGAGCGAGCGCGACGTCGGCGAGGTCGCCTTCCGCCGAGCGAGGCGCCGAGCGCAGGCGTCCGTCGAGCCCGTACGTCCAGGCGTGGTAGGGGCACTGGAGGGTCTCGGCGCGGTCCTCACCTGCGGCGAGCTCGGCGCCGCGGTGGCGGCAGACGTTCACGAACGCGCGCAGCTCCCCGTCGCCGTCCCGGGTGACGACGGCCGGGACTCCACCGGTCTCGCAGGCGAAAGACGAGGGCGCCTCCGGCAGGCGCCCGACGTGGCCGACGTAGTGCCAGGCGGCGCGGAAGATGCGCTCGCGCTCGAGCCGCAGCACGTCCGGATCGGAGTACCACATCCAGGGGTTCGTCTCACTCATGTCGCACCTTCCCGGAACCGATGGAGAGGGCGTGCGCCGGATACCCCGTGTCTTCGGCGCGTGTGTGGCGCTCGCCTGCCTGCTCGTGGGCTCCGGTCGAGCCGCGCCTGGTCTGCTCGTCGGCACCCGGGCGAGACGCGGCTCGGGATCGACGATCGCATCCCCCGCCTCCTCCTCTCGCGGCAACAACCGTCTGTCGCTCTCCGCCGGCGCCTCCCACTCGCCGGTCGAGTTCTACCGCAAGCTCGGCGAGGCGTACCGGGCGAGCCGTTGCACGGCCCCGATCTTCGACACGATCGGCCACAACCCGTACCCGACGACGAATGCGGAGCGGCCCTGGACCCGGTATCCCGGCGGAACGATCGCCGGAGGCGCGACTACGCCAGGCTGATCGGTGTGCTGACTGAAGCGTTCGGCAGCACCAGCCAGCCGCTCCCCGGTGAAGGTCGGGTGAGCATCTGGTACATGGAGCAGGGATTCCAGAACGACGATCGATCCCGCGAAGGCCTCGCTCTATCGCGGGAGCCAGACCGACAAGCACGCGCTCCCGCCCTGGCTCTCGCGCACGACCGTCGGGACGTCGGACCGGCTCGCGAGCGACCAGGCGGCCCAGTTGACCAACGCGCTCGGCGTCGCCTACTGCCAGCCGGGGGTCGCCGCCTTCTTCAACTTCGAGATCGCCGACGAGCCGAGCCTCGCCGGTTGGCAGTCCGACCTGCTCTGGACGGACGGTACGCCGAAGCCCTCCTACCAGCCGTTCAAGGACGCCGTCCGCCGCCTCGCCCGGCGCAGCGTCGACTGCGACCGCTACGCCCAGGCTCGCTTTTCCGGCGCACCGACGGGGCCTCGCCCGGCGGTGCTGGCGAATAGGATCAGCGCGGTGATCGTCCGCTCGCTCGCCGAGGCCGAAGCGTTCACCACCACCGACGGGAGCACGATCCGCGAGCTTCTCGGCCTCTCCACCGCCCCGGTCCGCAGCCAGAGCCTCGCCGAGGCGGCGCTCGAGCCCGGCCAGGCGACCGAGCGCCACTACCACGCGGAGACGGAGGAGATCTACTACATCGTCGAGGGCTCCGGGGAGATGGAGCTCGACGGCGACCGGCGCGTGCTCTCCCCGGGCGACGCCGTCCTGATCCCACCCGGCGCCTGGCACCAGATCCGCGCCGGCGGGGCGCGGCTGCGCTTCCTCTGCTGTTGCGCCCCCGCCTACCGCGACGAGGACACATTTTTCGAGTAACGCTGGGTTGGGGACGAATCGGCACGGTTTCGTCACACCTCCAGTGCCAGGCACTTGTTGTGGAAAACCGCGGCACTGCACCGCGCGGACATGGCTCGTAGGTACGTTGCGTGAATGCCCGTGACGATCGGCGTCCAGGTGATCCCGCAGCACGGGGACTACGAGCCGATGAAGCGCGCCTGGCTCGAGGCCGACGAGCTGGGCGCCGACCGGATCTACAACTGGGACCACTTCTTCCCCCTCTCCGGCGACCCGAACGGCAAGCACTTCGAGTCGCTGACGATCCAGGCGGCGATGGCCGCATTGACGAAGCGGGCGCAGATCTCCTCGCTCGTGATCTGCAACTCGTACCGCAACCCGCAGCTCCTCGCGGACATGGCGCGGACGATCGATCACATCTCCGGCGGCCGCTATGTCCTCGGGATCGGCTCGGGCTGGTTCCAGAAGGACTACGCCGAGTACGGCTACGAGTTCGGGACGGCGGGGAGCCGCCTCCGCGACCTCGAGCACGCGCTGCCGCTGATCAAGCAGCGCTGGACGAAGCTGAACCCGCCGCCGCTCCACCGGATCCCGATCCTGATCGGCGGCAGCGGCGAGAAGGTGACCCTGCGCCTCGTCGCCGAGCACGCCGACGAGTGGCATACCTTCGGCGACCCCGAGACGATGCGGCACAAGTGCGCGGTGCTCGAGGACTGGTGCAGCAAGGTCGGACGCGACCCGAAGGAGATCGTCCGTTCCACCAGCATCACCCGGCTGGACGGTGAGCGGCGGAACCCGGAGCAGTATCTCGATCTCGGCGTCACCGACTTCGTCGTCAGCGTTCAGGGCCCCGACTGGGACCTCGCCCCACTGCGTCAGGCACTCGCCTGGCGAGATAGCCTGAACTAGACGCACAGCCCACTCGCCCGAGCGGACGCACGCGACCGCATGCGCTGCTCCCGTGGGACGGGAAGGCGCAGGCGACCGAGAAGCCGAATCAGCCCATCTACCTGCAGGTCGTCGTCCCGGCGACGCGAAGCCCGGCGGATATCGCGCAACCGTCCGCGTCACTGCCGACGGCCGCGCGAGCGAGGTCCCGCTCTCGATCACCGTCTACCCCGTCCGGCTGCCTGCGCCCGACGCCGCGGAGGGCAACCTCCTGGCTAGGATCGTGGTATGTGCCGCAACATCCGTACGCTCTACAACTTCGACCCGCCGACGACCCACGATGAGATGCATGCCGCCGCGGAGCAGTACGTGCGCAAGGTGAGCGGGATGCAGAAGCCCTCGCGTGTGAACGAGGCCGCCTTCGAGCAAGCGGTCGCGGAGGTCACCGCGACGACCGAGCGGCTGCTCGGGGCGCTCGTCACGACGGCTCCCCCGCACGACCGGGAGGTCGAGGCCGCGCGCCGTCGCGCGCGGGCAGAGGCGCGGTTCGCGACCCGCTGAAAACCGATTCGGCCCCGGCTCCGAAACACTCCTAAAGCAGGCAACGGAGTCGAAGGAGGAGGGTTCGTGATGAAGCTGGTTTCGCTCGTCGGCGCTGCGGCAGTGGTGTCGCTCGCCGTCGTCGCGCTCGCGCCCGCTGCCCAGCGGGCCGAGGTCTACAAGCTTCGGGCCGCGTTGGCGCCCAACACCGAGGTACCGAAGCCGAAGGGCGTGGGCTCTGCCCACGGCCTCTTCACCGGCACCTACGTCGAGAACCGGACCGGCGCAGTCCTGAAGTGGAAGCTGACGTTCTCGTCGCTGACGGGGAACGCGCTCGCGGCTCACATCCACCGCGGCAAGGCCGGTGTAGCCGGCCCGGTGATCGTGCCGCTCTGTGGCCCGTGCCGAAACGGCCAGACCGGGACGGTCAAGATCACGAAGGCGACGGTCGCAGCCCTGGAGGGCCACCGCACTTACGTGAACGTCCACACCGCCAAGAACGCCGGCGGCGAGATCCGCGGGCAGGTCGCGGTCACCGGCTAGGTGAAGTGGGACGTCCACACGCCGCCGGGGTAGCCGGCGCAGGAGTAGCAGCCGACGCGCGTGATCCGGAGCTCGATCCAGCCGCGAGCTTCCTCAATGGCCGTTGGCGGAGAAGTGCATGTAGTCCTTGGTCGAGCCGGTCCAGGAGCCGCCCCACCCCCAGCCGACCGAGGCGAAGGCGCGCACGACCGCCGGGGTGACCATCCCGCGCCGCACGTTCGAGCGGTCGAGATAGGAGAGCGCGGTCTTGTCGCGCGTCATCCCGCAACCCACGTAGGGATTCTCGACCGGGTTGAGGTCGACCGCGAGGCCGTAGGCGTGCATCGACCAGTGGCCGGTACCGCTCCCGCCGGTGCAGGGCGAGGGCACGGCCTGCCGACACTCGAAGGATCCGCTGACGTCCCCGTCGTGCGGCCGGCCTTTCGGCGGGCCGTACATGTCCGCGAGGCGCATGTGATGAATCGGGAAGCGCAGTTCGAAGAGCTGCCGGAAGACCTTCGCGAGCGGCGCGGCGGCGCTCTTGTTGACGACGAGCTGCCCGGCGTGGACGCGGTTGTCGAATCCCCAGTAGCTGACGGTCAGTAGACGGAGGCCCGACAGCGGCACCGGGCAGCCGGTGTGCCACGCACGGGCCTTCACCTCGGAGCGAACCGGCGCGGGCAGCGGCTTCACCGACGTGTGGAGTGCCGGCATCACAAGGGCGATGGACAAGGCGAGCACGCGCATGGTCGAGCTGTTCCCGGGGAAGGAATACTGAGACCTACACTACGTCGGACGTGCGCCTGATCCTGGCCATTGTCTCGATCGGCGTGCTCGTGGTCGCCGCAGGATGCGGCGGTCGCGGATCGCCGAGTGGATCGGGGAAGCTCGAGTCGATCTCGAGCGTTGATCGCTTCGGGCGTGCCTTCGACGACGACTCCGGCCACCCGCGGCTCGTTCTGCTGCTGTCGCCGACCTGATACACGTGCCGGGCGGGCGCCAGTTGGGCGCAGGAGCACATCCTGAAGCGGTATCCGAAGGCCGATCTCCGCGTCTTCGTCGGCTGGATCCCGATGCTGGCGAGCGACGCCAACCCCGAGGTCGCCGACCTGCTCGTCGACGACCGCGCGAAGCACTACTGGGACGGCGAGCGCAAGCTCGGCCTTGCGGTCGCGCGCATGCTCGGCCGTGGCGACGGCGCCGCCTGGGACATCTTCCTGGTCTACGGGCCCGACGCGAGGTGGGGCGAGAAGCCTGTAGCCGTCGGCTCCCCGGTGATCTCCGAGAGCGACGCGCTGCAGCGCGCGCTCCGCCCCTACCTGGAAGGGAGCTGACGTGGGGCTCACACACTTCGACGAGGCGCCACGGCGCACGTACGAGATCGGGCATCTGCACGCGACCTGGTCTCTGCTCGGCGAGGCCGCCGGTTGCCGGGAAGTCGGGGTGCGCCGGATCGACGTGCGGGCGGGCGCGTGGTCGACGCCGGCGCACGAGCACGGGCGCTCGGAGGAGATCTTCTACGTCCTCGCCGGACGTGGGCTCTCCTGGCACCGCGCCGAGGTCGCCGAGATCGGTGCGGGCGACTGCATCGTCTACCGCCCCGGCAGCGGTGCGCACACGCTGCACGCCGTGACGGAGCTCGACGTGCTCGCGTTCGGACCGCGCCCGCGGGACGAGAGCCCACGCTTCCCCCGCCTGGGCGCCTCGCTGATCGGCGGCCGCTTCGTCGAGACCCTCGACGGGGTCACCGACGGCTTGCCGACCCAGTTCGTTCGCGAGGCCGAGCTGGGTCCGCCGGAGCTTCCGGCCGAGCCGGGCCCACGGCCGGCCACGATCGTCAACCTCGCCGACGTCGAGGGCGGGACCATCGACCGCGCACACGTGTCCCGGACGCGCCGCAAGCTCGGCGAGGCCGCGGGAGCGATTGGGACGGGCCTGAACCACGTCGAGGTTGCGCCCGGGAAGGAGGGCGACCCGCTCCACTGCCACTCGCTCGAGGAGGAGATCTTCGTGATCCTGGACGGTGACGGCATGCTCGTCCTCGACGAGGAGGAGACGCCGGTCCGGGCGGGGTCTGTGGTCGCCCGGCCGGCGGGCACGGGCGTGTCCCATCAGCTCCGCGCCGGCGGCCGTGGTCTCACGTACCTGGCCTACGGCACCCGGGAGCCCGGGGACGTCTGCTACTACCCGCGCTCGAACAAGATCAGCTTCCGAGGCGTCGGCGTGATCGGCCGGATCGAGCAGCTCGACTACTGGGACGGCGAGGACTGAGCTAGTTCCGCGAGCGCGGTCGCGAGCTGCTCGTCGGTGAGCGGCAGCGACCGGTGAACTGCCGCGCTGTTCACCGCGCTCTGGGGGCCGGATATCGTGAACAGGGGCGCAGGGGGCGACAGCTCGACCGTTCCCTCGGTCGTGCCCGTCGCGATCTTCGCGTTTTTCGCGACCTGGGTGGTCGCGAAATACGGTTTCCGCCGGAGACGCGAAGACCGAGTGTGGTCCGCGAGAAGTCGATGTCCGGGGAGACGCGCGCAGTTCAGCTGCGAGCTACCGGGCGGTGGAGTCCGCCCAGTCGCGGAGCCGGTCCGCGAACTGCGGCGTCGCCGCCCCGACCTCGATGACCGAGTCGGCCGGGACGTTCGCGCGGCGGGCGGCGGCAATGATCGCTTCCGCAGACGGCGCCTCGTAGAGGCAATAGGTGCGTCTGCGATCGGCGCTGAGAAACGAGAACAGCCAGCGGACTCCCTCGTCCGCGTTGATCTCCTCGATCAGCCTGACGTCGTCGTTCGAGAGGTCGAGCTGCTCGGCGAAGGTTCGCTCGATCATGTAGACCGGCATCCCGCGGAATGGTAGTGGATCGGGTTGCGATTCTCAGGCCGGGACGAGACCGCGCCGGTGCGCGTACGAGGCCGCCTCGGTGCGGTTCGCGCAGCCGGTCTTGCGGAGGATGCTGCGGATGTGGTTCGCGGCCGTGTGCTCGCTGATCGTGAGCGCTTCCCCGATCTCGCGGTTGCTCAGGCCGCTTGCGACCAGCGTAAGGATCTGGACCTCGCGGGCGGAGAGGCCGTCGGGCAGCGGAGCTGCCGGCGGGGGCGCGGGCACCTCTAGCGCCCGGATCCGGCCGAGGAGCGTCGGCATGCCGATGCGCTGCGCCAGCCGGGCGGCCTCCCCGAGCAGCACCTCCGCCCGGTCGCGGCCGTCGGGACGGTGCCTGAGCAGCGACCGCGCGTACTCGTAGGCGGTGTGGGCAAGCCACGTCCACGCCTCCATGCGGCGGTTCAGCTCCATCGCCTGCTCGAAATGGGCCTCCGCCCGATCGGCGTCGCCGAGCAGCGACGCCAGCATGCCGAGGTACCGGGCCGCCGCCCCGTAGCACGATACGAGGTGGCCGATCAAGATGTTCGACTCCGCGAACGGCTCGAGCTCCGGGTAGACGAGCTCGGCCGTCTTCACATCGCCGAGAGCTGCGCAGGCGTCGGTGAGGTACGTGAGCGAGGCGAGCCACAGCGTCCTCCGAAAGCGCTCGATCCCGTCGGCGGCCAGTCGCGCGAGCTCTCGCCTCGCCTCCGCCTCCATCCCGAGCTCGGCGAGCAGAGCCACGAGGCCCGGCCCCCACGGCCCGTCGCGCAGGTCCTCGCCTGCCACGATCCTGATCACCGGAGCGAGCTCGTCGAACCGCCCTTGCTCTCGACGGACGCTGAACATCTGGATCCCGTAGACACCCGAGGCGTCGCGACCGGTGAGCAGCCGGCTCCACTCGTGCGAGCGCAGGGCGTGTGTCTCCGCGTCCTCGAGGCGCCCGTCGCAGAGCGCGATCGCCGACTCGAAGTGCTCGGCGACATGAATCATGAAGGGCTGAGCCGTCTGCTCGGCGGTCTCGCCGACGACGGCCGCCTCCCGCCGCGCGGCCTCCATGTCGCCGAGCGCGACGAATGCCGGCACGCGCCATGCCATCGCCTCGGCTCGGATCTCCATGTCGCCGAGCTCGTCACCGAGATCGCGTGCCTCCGTGAGCATGCCGAGGATGTCCTCGAGCGGAGTCGCCCCGAGCGACCAGTAGGAGCCGACGAGGACTCTCGCCAGACCGACCCGGTTGCCGAGCCGACGCGCCATCGCAATCGCGCTGTCGCGGACGATCAGACCTCGCTCGTGATCGCCCTGGAAGTCGAGCGCCCGTGCAAGCCCGGCGAGCAGTCCCACGCGCAGCTCGCTGTCGTCGTGGTCGAGCTCGGCGGCCGCCTCCTCGAGCAGCTCCACCGCGCCCTGGTCGGCGATGCCGGGTCGCCAGCATGCGTCCTCGTAGCCGATCGCTGCCCGTGCGAGCAGCTCCGAGTCGCCGAGCCCGCGCGCGATGTCCGCCGCCGTCCGGAACGCCTCTAGCGCGTCGGACGCCTTGCCTGCCCGGTGGCTGGCCTTACCGAGCTCGAGGTAGACCTCCGCCCGCAGCTCGTCACCCTCGATCCCGAGAGCGAGCGCCGTCCGGAGCCGCGCTGCGGCGTCGTCGAACGCGAGCGCGGAGACCGCGGCCCTGGCGGCGAGTACGCTGTAGTCGACCCCTCGTCCCGCCGAGTCGAACGACGCGGCCGCGCCGAAATGATGCGCGAGGTCGGCGAGCGTACGGCCCGTCGGCTCGCGGCCCGACTCCAGGGCCTCGCCGACGCGCAGGTGCAGCTCTGCGCGGCGGATGCCCGACAGACGATCGTACTGCGCCCGCCGCACGAGCTCGTGGGTGAACCGATAGGCCAGGCCCGGCGAGGGTAGCTCCTCGATCATCCCGCTGGCGACCGCCTCGTCCAGGCTCGAGACCAGCTCCGGCTCGGCGAGACCCGATGCCCGCCGCACGACGTCGAGCTCGAACTCCGAGCCGGCCACCGCGGCGAGCTCGAGCAGGTCGCTGGTTCGCGGCGCGAGCCGGGCAAGACGCCGGCTGACGACCTCACGAACGCTCTCGGGGCTTTCGAGCTCGGCGGGCGGGCGCATGACGCGCACGACTCCCCCGGTCGTGTCGACAGCGTTCGTCTCGATCAGCGCACGCCAGAGCTCGCAGACGAGGAACGCGTTTCCTCCGGTGAGATCGTGGAGCTGGCCGGCGAGCTCGCCGAGCTCCGGGGCGACGCCCTCTCCCGCCGCACGCCGGACGAACTCGCCCACCTCCTCGCCGGACAAGCTCGAGAGCCGCAGGCGGACCACGTCGTCCGACCGGCGGAGATCGGCAAGCGTCTCCGACAGGACTTCCGGAACGTCCGCGTCGATGTCGCGGAAGGTCGCCACGACGAGGACGTACGCGTCCCCGAAGCGGGCAAGGTGGCGAAGCAGGAGCAGGGTCGGCGCGTCCGCCCAGTGCACGTCCTCGACCACGAGCAGTACCGGCCGGACCCGACTGACGCCCGCGAGCAGGTGGCTCACCGCCGTGTGCAGGCGATGCCGCTCCGTGTCGGGATCGGCCTCGGCCGGCGGCGGCAGCTCGCCGACGATCGAGGGCAGCTCCGGGATCAGGCGGGTGAGCTCACCACCGCCGGCACCGAGAGCCGAGCGCAGCTCCGCTGGCTGGACGGCGCGCGAAAGTTGGTCGAGCGCCTCCACGAAGGGCCCGTAGGGCGTCCGCACGACCGCGTCGGACGACCCGCTCAGGACGAGCACCCCGTCCGCCGCCGTCTCCGCGGCGAACTCCCGGATCAGACGGCTCTTCCCCGATCCCGCCTCGCCTCCGAGCAGGACAATTCGCTGGCTCCTCTCCCCCGCCCCGGGCATGAGCGTCCGGAGGCGCTGCAGCTCCGCTGACCGCCCGACGAAGGGGAAGGTCGAGACCGGTCGGAGCGAACCTGTGAGCTTGAGCATCTGGGGGACCTCGATAAAACGATAGTCAGATCTGACTATTCGCGCATCCCGCGCGCCGCCGGGTGCCCGAGCAAAGTTGGTCAGGCCCGGTCATGACAAATGCGCTGCTCCTCCGTAGCCTCGGGGTCACTCGAGAGAAGGGAGCAGATGTGAGCACGACCATCTCACCGGCCGACGCAGCCCGTCAGGGGCTCTCCGGTTTCGGTGGACAGCTGATCGGCCCGGACGACTCGAACTACGAGGAGGCACGCGCCGTCTACAACGCGATGATCGATCGCCGGCCCGCGCTGATCGCGCAGTGCACAAACGCGCAGGACGTTGCGCGGGTGATCGGCTTCGCGCGCGAGCACGACCTGCGCATCGCGATCCGTGGCGGCGGGCACAACGGCGCCGGGCTCGGCACGGTCGACGACGGCGTCGTGATCGACCTGTCCCCGCTGAAGACGATCGAGGTCGACCCGCAGTCCCGCACCGTTCGCGCCGACGGCGGCTGCACGTGGGGCGAGGTAGACGCTGCGACCGGCGAGCACGGCCTGGCGACTCCGTCCGGCATCATCTCGACGACCGGCGTGGCAGGCCTGACGCTCGGCGGCGGAGTCGGGCACCTGACGCGCAAGTGCGGGCTGACGATCGACAACCTGCTGGAGGCGGAGGTCGTCCTCGCGGACGGCCAGGTCGTGCAGGCGAGCGCTGACTCGCACCCCGACCTCTACTGGGCGCTGCGCGGTGGCGGCGGCAACTTCGGCGTCGTCACGTCGTTCCTGTTCCGGTTGCACGAGGTGGGTACGGTGATCGCCGGCCCGACCTTCTGGCCGGTCGAGGACGCCAAGGAGGTTCTGTCCGCGTACCGCGAGTTCCTGCCGGCCGCACAGCGGGAGCTGAACGGCTTCTTCGCGTTCGCCACGGTACCGCCCGGACCTCCGTTCCCGGAGGCGATCCACCTGCGCAAGGTCTGTGGCGTCGTCTGGTGCTACGTCGGGCCCGAGGACGAGGCCGCCGCGGCGATGAAGACGCTCCTCGACTCTCTGCCGGAGCCGCTCATGCACGGCGTGGCGGCGATGCCCCACCCGATGCTGCAGGGCGCCTTCGACGCCCTGTACCCGAAGGGCGAGCAGTGGTACTGGCGCGCCGACTTCGTCAACGAGATCCCCGACGAGGCGGTCGCCATCCACCAGCGCTTCGGCGAGGCGATGCCCACGATGAAGTCGACGATGCACATGTATCCGATCGACGGCGCGGCCCACGACGTGGGCTCGGCCGACACCCCGTGGAGCTACCGCGAGGCGAAGTGGAGCTCGGTGTTCGCGGGCGTCGATCCCGATCCCGCCAACGTCGACGCCATCCGACGCTGGAGCATCGACTACCAGGAGGCGCTGCATCCCTACTCGGCCGGCGGCGCCTACGTGA
>JBKPSO010000269.1:0-21983 GCA_046735055.1 Actinomycetota bacterium | reverse complement strand
CGGCGTGTCGATGATCGCGACCAAGGGCGGGCCGTTCCACGATCCCGAAGCGGACGCGGCGCTCTTTTCCGCGCTGCGGGAGAACCTTCCCGCCCGTGTCGAGCTGCACGAGCTCGATCTGGACGTCAACGATCCGGCGTTCGCGGAGGCGATGGCGAACCGGCTCCACGAGATGGTGTCGCGTGACCAGGGCTGAGGCGCTCGCGCGTTTGCGCGCGCAGATCGACGCCGGCAGGCCGATCATCGGCGCGGGCGCCGGCACCGGCCTCTCGGCGAAGTGTGCGGAGGCCGGCGGCTGCGACCTGATCATCATCTACAACTCGGGCCGCTACCGGATGGCGGGGCGCGGCTCGCTCGCGGGCCTGATGCCCTACGGCGACGCGAACGCGATCGTCGTCGAGATGGCCGCCGAGGTGCTGCCGGTGGTGAAGGAGACGCCGGTGCTTGCGGGCGTCTGCGGCACCGACCCGTTCCGGCTGATGCCCGTCTTCCTCGCGGAGCTGAGGCGGATCGGCTTCTCCGGGGTGCAGAACTTCCCGACGGTCGGGCTGATCGACGGCAACCACCGCATCGGGCTCGAGGAGACGGGCATGGGCTACGGCGTCGAGGTCGAGATGATCCGCGCCGCGCACGAGCTCGACCTGCTGACGGCGCCCTACGTGTTCACGCCGGAGGAGGCTGTGGCTATGACCGAGGCGGGCGCCGACGTGCTCGTCCCGCACATGGGCCTGACGACCGGCGGCGCGATCGGCGCGTTCACGGCGAAGACGCTCGACGAGTCGGTCGACCTGATCCAGGCGATGCGCGACGCGGCGGTGGCGGTGCGCGAGGACGTGATCGTCCTCTGCCACGGCGGGCCGATCGCCGAGCCCGACGACGCGGCCTACGTGCTCGAGCGGACGACCGGCGTCGTCGGCTTCTTCGGCGCCTCGAGCATGGAGCGGCTGCCGACCGAGACGGCGATGACGGAGAACATGAGGCGGTTCAAGGCGATCGGAGGAGTGCAATGAGTAGATTCGTGATGGCGGACGAGGTACCGGTCGAGAGCTACGACTGGGGTGACGCGGGGATGCGCTGCGCGCCGCCAGGGACGGGCTGCGACTCGTTCGTGGTCATGGACGTACGGCTCGACCCGGGCTTCTTCCACGCGTTCCACAAGCACCCGGACCAGGACGAGATGATCATCCTCAAATCGGGACGGGTGACGCAGTTCCTCGAGGGGGAGAGCCGGGAGCTGGGCCCGGGGGACTCGGTCTACATCGACAAGGACGTCGTCCACGGCTCTTACAACGACTTCGACGAGCCCGCCGAGCTCCAGGTCGTGCTCGCGCCGGCGGTCGGCGACGGCGGCTACGTCGCCGTCCCGGTCGACACCGAGCAGCCCTGGGCCTCCCTCAGATGAAGGCGATCCTCGTCCGCGAAGGCGGAGAGCTCTCGTACGAGGACGTCGACGACCCTGTCGCCGGGCCGGGCGAGGTCGTCGTCGAACTGAAGGCGGCGGCGGTCAACCGGCGCGACCTCCTCGTCTGCAACCCGCCGGGGCCGGCGTACGAGTTCCCGAAGCCGCTCATTCCGGGCTCGGACGGCGCCGGGATCCGCCGCGACACCGGTCAGGAGGTCGTCATCTACCCGGGGCTGCACTGGGGTCCGCGCGAGGACGCCGCCGGGCCCGACTGGGAGATCCTCGGCGGCCGGCGGAACGGAACCTACGCCGAGCTCGTCGCGGTGCCCGAGGAGAACGTCTACCGAAAGCCCGCGCGCTTCTCGTGGGAGGAGGCGGCGGCGTTCCCGCTCGCTGCGCTGACGGCCTATAGGGCGCTGTTCGCGGTCGGGCGGCTCCAGGCCGACGAAACCGTGCTCGTCCTCGGCGCGGGCAGCGGGGTCTCGACGTTCGCGGTCCAGCTCGCCGCGCAGGAAGGCGCGCGCGTGCTGGTCACGTCGTCGAGCGAGGGGAAGATCGAGCGCGCGAAGGAGCTCGGCGCCGCGGGCGGCGTCCTCTACACGGAGGAAGGCTGGCCCGAGGCAGTCGGCCCGGTCGACCTCGTGCTCGACTCGGTCGGGACGACATGGCGAGACTCGGTGCGCGCGCTGCGCAAGGGCGGGCGGCTCATCGCTTTCGGCGGCACCGGCGGGCAGGAGGTCACCCTCGACGTCCGCGAGCTCTACCTGAACTGGCGCTCGATCCACAGCACCACGATGGGCTCGCCGCACGACTTCTTCGCGATGCTGCGGCTGGTGAACGACGCCGACTGGTGTCCGGTGATCGACAGCGTCCGTCCGCTCGCCGAGGCCGAGGCGGCGCACGAGCGGATGAAGTGCGGCGACCACTTCGGCAAGCTGGTCCTGGCCGTGTCCTAGCGCCCATGTCTGGGGACAGTCGCCGGGCACGTACCGAACAGCCATGCACGCCCGAGCTGCTCGCGCGCGACTGCCGGCGCGTCAGCTAGGTCAGAGCCGTCGGATCAAATCGTGGAGCGGCTTTCGATTTGCGCGCTCGCTCCACTCCTCGGCTGTGTGGCGCAACGGATCGCGTTCTGTGGCCGGGTAGCCGAAGGTGAGCACAATCGCGATCTCTTCGTCGGGGCTCAGGCGAAGAGCCTCGCGGGCGGCGTCGGTGTCACGGAGGCCGTTGGGGCATGAGCCAACGCCCTCGTTCCAGGCGGCGACCATCATGTTCTGGGCGCAGCGCCCGGTGTCGAAGCCGCTCCGGCCCACAATCGCGACGACAAGCTTCGCGCCCCGGATGTTCGTCGGCTCGTAGACGGACTCGGCCAGACGTTCCTTGACATCGGGACTCTCGGCGAGCAGGAAGCGCCATGGCTGCCGATTTTGTGCACTCCCCGCAAGGCGGCCCGCGTCGAGCACTCGCCGAGTGATCTCTTCCGGGATCGGACGGTCGGCGTAACGCCGCGTGTCCCGCTTGCTCGTAATGGCGAGGAGCGCGTCCATTGGCCTCATCGTACGCCGTGAGACTTCGTGTGGCCGGACTAGCCTTCGCTCGAACGACGCGGCCACTCGGCGACGCCTATCGCCCGGGCGTCTCAATAACGCGCCACTCGATCCGGCTGCGCGTCGCGTCAGGCCCGACGCTTGAGCTGGTCCGCGACGTCGCGGAAGGTCGCCAACCAGGTGATGTTGTCCACCCCCCAGTCGCGACCGAAGCGAACGACGACCGCGTCCGTGTCGGGAGCTACGTAGATGTACTGACCATACTTTCCCAGGGCGTAGAAGCGCCCTGGCCGCTCCACGTCGAGCCACCAGAAGTACCGGTAACCGTAGTAGTGCGCCTGGTCGGTGGTTGGGTCGGCGCCGGTCGCCGCGCGCACCCAGTCCTCGGAGACGATCCGCCTGCCGTTCCACTCGCCGTTGTGGAGGAAGAGCAGCCCGAAGCGCGCGTAGTCGACCGGCCTCGCGTTGAGGCCGCTCTCCATCTTCTCGAACCCGGAGCGCTCGGAGTCGAGGTTCCAGGTGGCAGCCGCTTCGGCGCCCAGCGGCTTCCAGAGCCTCCTGGCCATGAAGTCGGAAACCGACGTTCCTGTGGCGCGCTCGAGTACGAGTCCGAGCAGCAGCGGGTTGTAGTTGTTGTACTGCCACGCAAGTCCGGGTGGCTGCTCGATTCGGGTCCGGTTCAGCGCGACGTCCCGCAGATCCACTCCGTAGTACGTGTACGTGTCGTCTCCGAACGGCCACGGAAAGCCGCCCTCCCGGTAGCGGATGCCCGACGACATCGTGAGCAGATGGCGCAGCGTGATCTGTCGGAACCGAGGATCCCGCGCCGCCAGTTCGGGCAGGTAGTCGGTCACCGGATCCTGGACGCTTCCGATCAGGCCCGCGTCGATCGCGATCCCGACCAGCGTCGACACAAACGACTTCGCGGCGGAGAACGACGTCTGCAGGCTCTTCCGCGTGGCCCCGTCGAAGTAGCGCTCGTAAGCGAGGCGGTCTCTGTGGACGACGAGAAACGCGAGCGTATCCGTCTCGCGCAGGAACTCGTCGAGTCCCTTCCCTTCGCCGCCCACGACGAGGTTGGCCTCGAGGTGGGCGCGGAGAGGACTCGCACGAGCACCTGCCGGTATCCGCCGCGCCGGGAATCTGTGCTGGTCGCCAACGTCCGACTCGCGCCAGATCATGGCCCGAGCGATCGTCGAGTCGTCGGTCGACAACCACGCCCAGGCGTAGACGCCGAGCACCGCCGCAATGAGCAACCCGAAGACACCGCCCGCGAGCACGAGCCAGCGACGCAGCCGCCGCCCCTTCGCCTTCATCGGCTCACCCGCGATGCGGGACTCACGACCTCCGCCCGCGCCTGACCCGCGCTTACGCTGACGACCGATCATTGCTGGACAGCGTCACCTGATAGTGGCGCATCTCCTCGATGTCGTGCACGAACCGGCCGACCGCATCGAAGAAGCGGCGGCACACTCGGCTCTGGCGGAAGCCCGTATTCCAGAAGCAGCGCTCACGTTCCTGGCTGGTTCCCTCTCCGGCGGAGATACTTGTCGATCTCGCGGCGCTCCCACTCGACGCCGAAGAGTCCGCCAACCCCGAGGAGCACGATGCCGGTAATGGCCACGCCGAGGCCCGTGCCCAGCATGGGCCAGTAGAACCAGACGGAGCTGCTGTCGTCGGCCATGTCGATCGCGAACCACATCAGGCTGAGGGCGATCCAGATTCCCAGGACGATGTAGAAGATCCGCTTGCGGCGAACGTGCCGTTGAGCCTCCGCAAGCGCTTCACTAGAGCTTTCGGACATCACGGCTCGTTCTAGCGGCCGCGACGCCAATGCGCATCGGCCCGGAGGCCCGGGTTGGACTCAGACCGTAGGTGGAGGAATGGTCACGGGACCGTCACGCCGGGCCTGAGTATTTCCGGCGCTCTACATCCATGCAGGTGGTAAACCGACTGCGAACCGGGTGTCCATCGGGTTGAATCCTAAATGGTGCAGGTCTTCACCTACGCCGAGCGGCCCGACCTCGCGCAGCGGACGGGCGAGGTCGGAAACCCCTGGCCCGAGTTCATCCTGCACGCCGACGTCA
This sequence comes from Actinomycetota bacterium, assembly GCA_046735055.1. Lineage (GTDB taxonomy): Bacteria > Actinomycetota > Thermoleophilia > Gaiellales > Gaiellaceae > DATBLE01. The sequence continues at coordinate 16,947 of JBKPSO010000269.1, read as the reverse complement.
CGGTCGTGCACTGGCGCAAGCTGGGCGAGGAACTGCCGGAGCTCCAGCTCGTCCTGTACGACGACGACGGCGACGTCGTCGTCGGGCGGGGTCAGACGGTCCCCGCATCGACGTCTAACGGCCTGCCGGCCGGCGTCGACGACCTGCTCGAATGCCGCTTCGGCACCGGCCCGCGCGAGGAGCCCGACGTCCTCAGCGCGCTGGTCGCGATCGTCGATCCGGGGCGGCAGGGCGAGGGCCTCAGCGCGTCGATCATCAACGGGATGCGCCGGATCGCGGCCGCGGCCGGCTTCCGCGAGCTGATCGCACCCGTGCGGCCGACCTGGAAGGAGCGCTACCCGCTGACCCCGCTCGAGCGCTACGTGCACTGGCGGCGCGACGACGGCCTGCCGTTCGACCCCTGGATCAGGCTCCACGTGCGGCTCGGTGCCGAGCTCGCCGAGGTCTGCCCCGAGTCGATGCGCGTGACGGGCACGGTCGCCGAGTGGGAGGAGTGGACCGGCCTCCGCTTCCCGGACGACGGCGACTACGTCGTCCCGGGCGCGCTCGTCCCGGTGACGTTCGAGGAGGGAATCGGGGTGTATGTCGAGCCGAACGTCTGGATGCGGCACCCCGTGTAGGCTCCACGCTGCACAAATCAGGAGGCACGGTGAAGAAGCTGGCGATTGGAGCTGTGCTCGTTCTGACGCTCGCGGCCGCCGCCGGCTGCGGCGGAGGAGGCGGAGGGACGCTGAGCAAGGAGGAGTACAGCGCGAAGCTGAGCAAGGTCTGCGCCGACCTGAGCGCGAAGACCAAGGAGATTGGCGTGCCGAGCTCGCCGGACGAGGTCGTCGCGAAGGGGCCACAGCTGGCCGGCCAGTTCCAGAAGGCCATCGACGACGCGAAGAAGCTGAAGCCGCCGTCCGAGCTCAAGGACGCGGCCGACCGTTTCGTCTCGCTCAACCAGCGGATCCACGACAAGATCGAAGAGCTGATCGACGCGGCGAAGAAACAGGACGCGGTGAAGCTCGCCAGGATCGCAATTTCGATCGACACGCTCAGCAAGGAGTCGGACGGGATCGCGACAGCGGAGCTGAACGCCTCGGCCTGCAAGGAGAGCTAGGTCGCTCCCACCGAGGTCAGGCCCGAGCCTGACCTCCGTCTTCAGTCCAGCAGCTCGTACGCCGGCAGCGTCAGGAAGTCGACGAACTCGTCGGCAAGCGCGACCTGCTCGAAGACGCGGCGCGCCTCGTCCAGCCGCGGGGTCTCCGGCAGCGCGGCCATCTCGTGGTCGGCGATCTCGACGACCCGGTCACGGTCGACGCGGCCGTGGTGCACCCACTGCCAGAGCTGCGAGCGCGAGATCTCCGCGGTCGCGACGTCCTCCATCAGGTTGTCGATCGCCGCCGCGCCGGCGCCGTTCAGCCAGGCGGCGAGGTAGCGGATCCCGATCGAGACGTTCTGTCGGACGCCCGCCTCCGTGATCTCTCCGGGGGTCTCGGGGACCGAGAGGAGCTCCGCGGCCGTGACCGACACCTCCGGCCGCCGGCGGTCGAGCTGGTTCGGGCCGGTGAGCACGTGGTCGAACTCCTCGGTTGCCGTCGGGACGAGGTCGGGATGCGCGACCCAGGTGCCGTCGAACCCGTCGCCCGCCTCGCGCAACTTGTCCTCGCGCACCTTCGCGAGCGCGGTCTCCGTCACCTCCGGGTCGCGGCGGTTGGGGATGAACGCGGCCATACCGCCCATCGCGAAGGCGCCGCGCCTGTGGCAGGTCTTCACGAGCAGCTCCGTGTAGGCGCGCATGAACGGCACGGTCATCGTCACGGCCGACCGGTCGGGGAGGACGAAGTCCTCGCGATGGCGGAACTTCTTGATCACGCTGAAGATGTAGTCCCAGCGGCCGGCGTTCAGTCCGGCCGAGTGCTCGCGGAGCTCGTAGAGGATCTCCTCCATCTCGAACGCGGCGAGGATCGTCTCGATCAGGACGGTCGCGCGGATCGTCCCGCGCGGGATCCCGAGCGCGTCCTGCGCGTGCACGAAGACGTCGTTCCACAGCCGCGCCTCCAGGTGGCTCTCGAGCTTCGGCAGGTAGAAGTACGGCCCCGTGCCGTTCGCGAGCGCGCGCTTCGCCGAGTGGAACATGAAGAGCCCGAAGTCGAACAGGCTGCCCGAGACCGGCTCGCCGTCGACGAGCAGGTGCCGCTCCGGTAGGTGCCAGCCGCGCGGGCGGACGAGCAGCGTCGCCGTCTGCTCGTTCAGGCGGTAGCTCTTCCCGTCCGTGTCCAGCGAGATCGTCCGCTCGATCGCGTCGATCATGTTCCGCTGGCCCTCGACGAGATTCGACCACGTCGGCGAGTTCGCGTCCTCGAAGTCCGCCATGAAGACGCGCGCGCCCGAGTTGAGCGCGTTGATCACCATCTTCCGGTCGGTCGGGCCGGTGATCTCCACGCGGCGGTCCCGGAGGTCGGGCGGCGCCTCGGCGACCCGCCACGAGTCGTCCTCGCGGACCGGCCGCGTCTCCCCGAGGAAGTCCGGCAGCTCGCCCGCGAGCAGGCGCTCCTGGCGCTTACCGCGCGCAGCGAGCAGCTCCTCGCGCGGGCCGCCGAACGTGCGCTGCAGGTCGGTGACGAACTCGAGCGCGTCGCCGGAGAGGATCTCCTCGTCGCGCTCGCCGCGGAGCTCGATGCCTACCCCCGGACCGGCCATCGGGGCGGGACTCTAACGAGGGGCTGCGAAGATACGTCCGATGGTTCGCCTCGCGTTCGCTGCGGCCGCGCTGCTCTCGATCGCGGCCGGTCGCCCTGCACCCGTCTACCACGAGACCGTCTGGTTCAGGGGCTCGGCACCGGCGCACGGCCTGGTCGTCACCGAGGACGTGGCCGGTCACTGTGTCGCGCCGGCCCGCTCGACGCCGCGGGCCGATGCCTGGCGCTGCTTCGCGGACGAGCACTTCATCGACCCGTGCTTCTCGGCGACGGCGAGCGGCCGTACCGTGCTGTGTCCGCTCGATCCGTGGTCGAAGAGCGTCAGGCTGGTCGAGCTGACTCGGCCGCTGCCGCGCCTGGTCGAGCGCCGCGGGCGAACGAACGCCCCCTGGGGCATCTGGACGGCGAACGCGAAGCGCTGCGTGATCGCCGTTTCCGGCGCCACGCTCCGCCTCGCCGGCCGGCGGGTGCGCTACGAGTGCGCGGGCAGCGGGTTCCTCGTCGGCTACGCGGACATCGGCAAGCGCGCGTGGACGATCGGCTACGTCCCGCGTTACGACCTCGCCAATCCCCATCTCCACATCAGGCCCATTGGCATCACCGACGTCTGGCGGTAGCGTGAGCGCGATGAGAGACGAAGCCGAGTACAAAGGCGACGGCGAAGCTGTCGGCCTTGGTGCGAGGCGATGTCGTGACGCCGAAGGCGTCAGCTTCGTCGACGAGATCCGGTCCGGCGTGCCGGAGGGCGCGGTCATCTCGGAGCCGGAGCAGCTCCGCACCTACGAGTGCGACGGTCTGACCGGCCGTCGCGTCGTGCCGTCGCTCGTCGTGCTGCCGGAGACGACGGAGCAGGTCCAGGCGGTCGTGCGGGCGTGCCACGCGGCCGGCGTCCCGTTCGTCGCCCGCGGTGCCGGCACCGGGCTCTCGGGCGGGGCCCTCCCCGTTGCCGAGGGCGTCGTGATCGGTCTCTCGCGGATGACCCGGATCCTTCGGGTCGACCTCGAGTCCGAACGCGTCGTCGTCCAGCCCGGGGTGACGAACCTGCAGGTGACGGAGGCGGTGATCGGCGCGGGCTACTACTACGCGCCCGACCCCTCCAGCCAGCAGGTCTGCACGATCGGCGGCAACCTCGCGGAGAACTCCGGCGGGGCGCACTGCCTGAAGTACGGCTTCACGGTCAACCACGTCACCGGCCTCCTCGCGGTGCTCCCGGACGGGGCGCTCGTCCGGCTCGGGGGCTTCGCGCGCGAATCTCCCGGGCCCGACCTGCTCGGCGTGTTCGTCGGCTCCGAGGGAACGCTCGGGATCGCGACCGAGATCACGCTCCGCGTCCTCCGCCGTCCCGAGTGCGTGCGCACGGTGCTCGCCGCCTTCGACTCGACCGACGCGGCCGGTGGCGCGGTCTCCGGCATCGTCGCGGCGCGGATCCTGCCCTCGGCGATGGAGATGATGGACCGGCTGACGATCGAGGCGGCCGAGGCCGCCGTCCACCCGGGCTACCCGGACGCAAACGCGCTGCTGCTCGTCGAGCTCGACGGCGCCGTGCCGCAGGTCGAGAGCGACCTGGCGGCGGTCGAGGCGATCTGCCGGGAGCAGGAGGCCTGGGAGATCCGGACCGCCGCGGACGACCACGAGCGGGCGCTGCTCTGGAAGGGGCGCAAGTCGGCGTTCGCGGCGATGGGGCGCGTCGCCAACGACTACTACGTCCAGGACGGAGTCGTGCCGCGCACCAAGCTCCCCGAGGTCCTCCGCCGGATCGCCGAGCTCGAGTCGGAGTTCGGCCTCCGCGTCGGGAACGTCTTCCACGCCGGCGACGGCAACCTGCACCCGCTCGTCCTCTACGACTCCCGCGTCGACGGCGAGCCGGACCGCGCGCGACAGCTGGCGGAGGCGATCCTCGAGGTGTGCATCGAGGCCGGCGGCTCGCTGACCGGCGAGCACGGGGTCGGGACTGACAAGGCGTGCTCGATGCCGCTGCTCTTCGACGAGGACGACCTGGCGACGATGCAGCGGCTGCGACGCGCCTTCGACCCGGCCGGCCTCTGCAACCCGGGCAAGGTCTTCCCGACGCCGCGCCTCTGTGGCGAGGTGCCCGGCCCGTACCGCGCGCACCCGCTCGAGAAGGCAGGACTTGCCGAGCGTCTCTGAGATCGGGAGCGTGCACGAGGCCGCCGGGGTGCTCGCAGGCGCGGGGGAGGAGGGGAGGCGGGTCTCGATCGAGCGCGAGGGCGGCGACGTCGTCCTGTCGACGCGGCGGCTCGACCAGATGCTCGAGCACGAGGCCGGCGACCTGACCGCGATCGTGGAGGCCGGCATGCGGGTGCGCGACCTGAACGACCGGCTCGCCGACCACGGCCAGATGCTCGCGCTCGACCCGCCGGGGAACCCGACGATCGGGGCGTGCGTCGCTGCGAACCTCTCCGGGCCGCGGCGTCATCGCTACGGGACGGCGCGCGACCTCGTGCTCGGCGTAACGGTGGTGCTCGGCGACGGAACGGTCGCGAGCTCCGGCGGCAAGGTGGTGAAGAACGTCGCCGGCTACGACATGGCGAAGCTCTTCTGCGGCTCCAAGGGCAGGCTCGGGCTGATCGCGCGCGTCGCGCTGCGCCTGCACCCGCGGCCGGAGGCCTTGCGGACGCTGGCATTTCCGGTCGAGTCGGCGGGCGAAGCGGCTGCCACCGCGCGTGCTCTGATGCACGCGCCGCTCGAGCTCTCGGCGCTCGACGTCGTCTGGCCGGGATGGGTCGCCGTGCTGATCGAGGGCGCGCGCGCTGCCGTCGACGAGCAGTTCGAGGCCGCCCGCGCGCTCGTCGGCGGCGGCGAGGGCTCGCGCTCGATCTGGGAGGAGGCCGAGGCGCGACAGCAAGCCGCGCAGGGGCGCCTCCTGTTCGCGCCGGGGGAGCTGGCGGCGACGCTCGAGGGCCTCGACGAGGCGGTCGTACGCGTCTCGGCCGGCGTCGCGTACGTGCGCGCGCTGGTCCCCGAGCAGCGCGACCCCGCCGAGGTCGCGCTCGCCGAGCGCGTGCGGGCGCACTTGGACCCACAGGGGGTGCTCGCCTGAACCCGGAGCTGATCTCCGACTGCGTCCACTGCGGCTTCTGCCTGCCGACCTGCCCCACCTACGGGCCGCTCTGGCAGGAGGAGATGGACTCTCCGCGCGGGCGGATCTACCTGATGGGCGCGCTGGTCGAGGGAACCGTGCCGCTGTCCGCGACCACGGTCGAGCACTTCGACCGCTGTCTCGGATGTATGGCGTGCCTTACATCCTGTCCCTCCGGCGTCCGCTACGACCGGCTGATCGAGGAGACCCGCGCCCACATCGAGCAGCACTACGACCGGCCGGTCTACGACGTGCTGCAGCGCGAGTTGATCTTCGCGACCGTGCCGTACCCCCGCCGCCTCAGGCTCGCGCTGGCGCTGACGCCGCCGTGGCTGCCGGGGCGGCTGAAGCCGTTTGCGACGCTGAAGCCGCCGTGGCGCTCGTCGGAGCGCCCCCCCGAGGTGACGCCGGCTGTGGGAGAGCGGCGCGCCCGGGTCGGACTGCTGCTCGGTTGCGTCCAGCGCGTCGTCTTCGGCGACGTGAACACGGCGACGGCGCGGGTGCTCGCCGCCGAGGGCTGCGAGGTGCTCGCGCCGGCCGGGCAGGAGTGCTGCGGCGCGCTGCACCTGCACGCCGGCCGGGCCGGCGAGGGCCGGGACCGCGCAGAGCGGCTCGCCGCGGCGTTCGACGGCGTCGACGCGATCGTCGTCAACGCGGCCGGCTGCGGGTCGCACCTTAAGGAGTCGGAGCTCGGCATGCGCGTTGTGGACGTGAACGAACTGCTCGACGAGCTCGGCCCGCGGACCGAGCGGCGCGAGCTACGGTTGCGCGTCGCCTACCAGGACGCGTGCCATCTCGGGCACGCGCAGGGGATCCACGACGCGCCGCGCTCGGTGCTGGGTTCGATCCCGGGCCTCGTGCTCCTCGAGCCTGCCGAGCAGCCGATCTGCTGCGGCAGTGCCGGGATCTACAACCTCGTCCAACCGGTCGCGGCCGGTGAGCTCGGCGAGCGCAAGGCCGCGAACGTCGCCGCCACCGGCGCGGATGCGTACGCGAGCGCGAACCCGGGCTGCCTGGTCCAGGTCTCCACCTATCTCCGCAAGTCGGGCGCGCGCCTGCCGGCGCTGCATCCCGTCGAGCTACTCGACGCGTCGATCCGCGGTGTGCCTGCGGAGACGCTTCTCAGCTCAGCTCGGCATTGAGCTCCTCGACGCGGCGCGCAATCTCGTCGCGGATCTCGCGCACGCGCTCGAGCGGCTGTCCCGCCGGATCGGGGAGCGCCCAGTTCTCGTAGCGCTTGCCCGGGACCACCGGACACGCGCCGTCGCAGGCGGCGATCACGACGTCCGCCCAGGCCGTGTCCGCATCGTCGAGCTTGTGGGCGACGTGGTCGGAGGCGTCGATCCCGACCTCGCGCAGCGCCTCGACGACTGCGGGCTCGGCCCTCTCGCGATGCGGGTCGGAACCCGCAGAGCGGGCCTCGTGGCGCCCCCCGGCCGCGCGCCGGAACAGCCGCTCCGCCATCACGCTCCGGCCGCTGTTCCCGATGCAGACGAAGAGGACGTTCAGGCGAGCACGTCCCGCAGCGCGGCGAGCGGCTCGGGCGTGATCCGGTAATACGCCCAGCTCCCCCGCTGCTCGCGCTCGACGAGCCCGGCCTGGAGGAGCACCTTCAGATGGTGGCTCACCGTCGGCTGGCTGAGTCCGAGCGGCTCGGTCAGGTGACAGACGCAGGCCTCGGCACCGGGCTGGGCCTGAATCAGACTGAGCAGCCGGAGCCGGGCGGGGTCGGCGATCGCCCTCAGCGCCTGCGCGAGGCGGCGTGCCTCGTCCTCGGCGAGCGGGCCCTGGAGAAGCGGAGGGCACGAGGCGGCGATGGTCGCGATCGTCTGCACCGAACCCATATTGACAGACATCGATGCCGTTGCAATCATGCCGGCATCGATCGCCGTCGATGAGGAGGAGCCCGTGACCGAGCAGCTCGACGTCCTCGATCCCGTCACTCGGCTGCACGTCGAGCGGGCGGCCGAGGCGCTCCAGCGGGAGTTCGCCGGAGTGTTCTCGAAGGAGACCATTGCCCGCTACATCGCCGAGTCGGCCGATCTTCTCGGGGGCGCGACGGTCAACGTCTTCGTGCCGGTGCTCGTGCACCGGTTCGCGCGCGAGCGCCTGAGGGCGCTCGGCCAGGCCGAGGGCGCGATCGTCAAGGAGCAGCCGGAGGTGCTGTTCGTCTGCGTCCACAACGCGGGCCGGTCGCAGATGGCGGCGGGCCTCGTCAAGCTACGGTCGGACGGCAAGGTGCACGTGCGCTCCGCCGGTAGCGCCCCGGGCGAGAGGATCAATCCCGCCGTGGTGGAGGCGATGACCGAGATCGGCGTCGACATGAGCGAGGAGTTCCCGAAGCCGCTGACCGACGAGGTCGTCCGAGCTGCCGACGTCGTGATCACCATGGGTTGCGGCGACGCGTGCCCGATCTACCGGGGCAAGCGGTACGAGGACTGGGAGCTCGACGACCCGGAGGGCCAGGATCTCGAGACGGTCCGCCGGATCCGGGACGAGGTCGACGCCCGGGTACGGAAGCTGATCGGCGAGCTGCTCGAGTAGTGCCCCCGCTGCTCCGCGCGCTCGCCGCCGAGACAATCGGCACGTTCGCGCTGGTCTTCGCCGGCGCCGGCGCGGTGATGGTGGACGCAAAGACGCACCAGCTCGGCCACGTCGGGGTCGCAATCGCCTTCGGCCTCGTGATCATGGCGATGGTCTACGCGGTCGGCCACGTTTCCGGCGCCCACTTCAACGGCGCGGTCACGTTCGCGTTCGCGCTGACGCGGCACTTTCCGTGGCCGCGCGCCGCCGGCTACTGGGCCGCCCAGCTCGTCGGTGCACTGGCCGCCGCGGCGCTGCTGCGCGGCTCGCTCGGGAACATCGCGCACGTCGGGGCGACGCTTCCCTCCGGCTCGGAGCGACAATCGTTCCTCTGGGAGGTCGTTCTGAGCGCCTTCCTGATGTTCGTGATCATGGCCGTCGCGACCGACACGCGGGCGGTGGGCGAGGCCGCCGCGATCGCGATCGGCGGGACGATCGGGCTCGACGCGATGGTCGGCGGGCCGATCTCGGGTGCCTCGATGAATCCGATGCGCTCAGCCGGGCCCGCGATCGTGGCCGGCCACCTCGAGTCGCTCTGGATCTACCTCGTCGCGCCACCACTCGGTGCCGCGGTGGGCGCGCTCGCGTATCAGTTCGTCCGGGGCGAGAGCGGGGCTAGCAGCACCCGGCCTTCGACGTGACCACCGGCAGCGTCCTCTTGGCCGCGCTCGCGGGCTTGAGCGCCTTGACGATCGCCCCGTGCATCCCCTCGGCGGCCTCGTAGGTGAACTCGACCGAGACGTCCTCGAAGCCGGCTTCGGCGAGGCACTGCTCGTACTCGGTCTTCGAGAGCGCACCCGCGATGCACCCGACGTAGCTACCGCGCTCGGCGCGGTCCGCCGGGGTGAGCCGGTCCTCGGCGACGACGTCGCTGATCCCGAGGCGCCCGCCGGGCTTCAGGACCCGCGCGAGCTCGCGGAACACAGCCGGCTTGTCTGTCGAGAGGTTGATCACGCAGTTCGAGATCACGACGTCGACGCTCTCGGCCGGGAGTGGGATGTCCTCGATCTCGCCACGGAGGAAATGCGCATTCGTCGCGCCGCGCTCGGCGGCGTTCGCACGCGCGAGCGCCAGCATCTCCTCCGTCATGTCGAGGCCCCACGCAATCCCGGTCGGGCCGACCCGCTTGGCGGAAAGGATCACGTCCAGGCCGCCGCCGGAACCGAGGTCGAGGACCGTCTCGCCCTCGTGAAGATCTGCCACGGCGACGGGGTTCCCGCAGCCGAGGCTGAGAATGCCGCCGACGGCCTCTCCCTCGTAGAACTCCGGCCCGCAGCCGCAGTCGCTTCCGCAGGCTCCGCTCGAGGCGGCCTCGGCGTACTTCGAGCGAACCTGCTCGCGCAGCTCGACGTCAGTCATCTCAACGCTCCTTTCAGGTCGGCCAGCGCGCTGAGCCGCGCGGCCGCGTTCGAATCGATCGAGTAGTAGGCCCAGACGCCACGCTGCTCGCGCGCGAGCAGGCCCGCCTCGGTCAGCTTCTTCAAGTGGTGGCTGACCGTCGGCTGGCCGAGCTCGAGTGGTCCGGTCAGCTCGCAGACGCACACCGGCTCGTCGCTCGTCGCGAGGAGGTTGACGATCCTCACGCGCGCCGGGTCGGCGAGCGCCTTGAAGAGCCGTGCGGTCAAGTCGGCCTCCTCGTCAGAGAGGGCCGGTGCAGCGAGTGGCTTGCAGCACTCGATCACAGGCAGTGCAGACATCGACGTATATCGATATATCAGAGAAATCGAAGTTCGTCAATGTCTCACGGTGCCGCGGGTTCGGGTGCGCCCGCGAGCTGCCCGCCCGCGCAGCCCCCGGCCCGCAGGGCCCGCCGCGGGTTGACGATCCCCACCAGGCCGATGACGCCGCCTGCCGCGACGAGCACCGCGCAGATCAACATCGCCGCGTGGAAGGCGTCGACTGAGCCCTGGTCGGCCGCGAAAGTGTCGCCGGGCAGCAGGCCGGCGACGACGACGCCGACCATCGACACCCCGAGAAGGCCGGCGACCCGTGCGACCGCGTTGTTGATCGCCGAGGCGATGCCGGCGTCGCTCTCGTCCGCGTCCGCGAGGACGGTCGCGGTCAGCGGCGCGACCGTGAGGGAGAGGCCGAGCCCGAAGAGGAGCAGCGCGGGGAGGAGATCCGACCAGAAGGAGACGTCCATGCCCGTCCGCAGGAGGAGCAGGATCCCACCCGCCGCGACCAGCGGACCGAGGCCCATGAAGAGCCGCGGGCCGAGCCGGTCGGCGAGCATGCCGAATCGGCGCGAGAGCAGGAACATCAGGATCGTCACGGGCAGCGTGACGAGCCCGGCGCGGAGCGCGGTGTACCCGGCGACCTGCTGGAGGTAGATGACGAGGAAGAAGAAGAGGATCGCGAGCCCGGCGTACATCGTCAGCGTCTCGACGTTCGCGACCGCGAAGTTGCGCCGGGAGAACAGCTCGAGCTTCAGCATCGGCTCGGCGGTGCGCCGCTCGTACAACAGGAATGAGGCGAAGACGAGCACGCCCAGGGTGAGCGAGAGGAAGATCCGAGGATCCGACCATCCGTAGCGCGGCTGCTCGATCAGGCCGTAGACGAACCCTGCGAGCCCGAGCGCGCAGAGGGCGGCCCCCGGCCAGTCGACGCGGCGGGGGGCCCGCTCGCCGCCGGGCGGAACCGCCGCGAGCACGAGCGCGATCGTCGCGACCACGAGCGGCACGTTCAGCGCGAAGACCCAGCGCCACGAGGCCTGGTCGACGATCAGGCCGCCGACGAGGGGCCCGACGATCGCGGCGATCCCGCCCCAGGCGGTCCAGGAGCCGATCGCCGCCGCGCGTTGACCGGGGGGAAAGGCCATCACGATGATCGCCAGCGAGCTCGGCGTGAGCAGCGCCGCGGCCGCTCCCTGGAGCGCCCGCGCCGCGATCAGCACGCCGATCGTCGGCGCGAGCGCGCACGCGACGGAGAACACCCCGAACGCGCCGACGCCGATCGCGAAGACCCGTCGCTGGCCGTAGATGTCGCCGAGCGAGCCGCCGATCAGGATCAGCGAGCCGAGGACGAGCAGGTACGCGTTCGACACCCACTGCTGGGCCGGCAGCCCGCCGCCGAGGTCGCGCTGGATTGCGGGCAGCGCGACGTTGACGATCGTTCCGTCGATCGTCGCGACACTGGAGCCGAGGATCGCGGCGACGAGCGTCAGCCGCTGGCGGGGGCTCATCTGGTCGGGATGGGACACACGGACGACATCAGGTCCGCCGGTCGGCGGAGGCGATCACGGGCAGCCCAGACAATGACAGTGATCGGTACCGGCAGCATCGATTCTTGTCAATGTCTCCTCCGGCCGCCGGCCGTTATGGTTCCGGCACCGACAAGGAGGCTCGCGTGAGACGCATCGCTGTCACCGTCAACGGGGAGAGTCGGCAGGCGGAGGTCGAGCCCAGGGAGTTACTCGTCTACTTCCTGCGCGAGCAGCTCGGCCTGACGGGAACGAACGTCGGCTGCGACACCTCGTCCTGCGGAGCCTGCACGGTGCTCCTCGGCGGCGAGTCGGTCAAGTCGTGCACGGTGCTCGCCGTGCAGGCCGACGGGGCCGAGGTGACGACGATCGAGGGACTCGCGCAGAACGGCGAGCTGCACCCCGTGCAGCGTGCCTTCCACGAGCAGCATGCACTCCAGTGCGGCTACTGCACGCCCGGGATGGTGATGGCGGCGGTCAGCCTGCTCGCGGAGCAGCCCAACCCGGGCGAGGCCGAAATCCGCCTCGCGCTCGAGGGGAACCTCTGCCGTTGCACGGGTTACCACAACATCGTCAAGGCGGTCCAGGCCGCCGCAGCGGCCTGAGATGACCACCGTCGAGACCGGCGCGGCGATCGGCGCGGCTGTCCCGCGCAAGGAGGACCCGGAGCTCCTCACCGGCCAGGCGCGCTACGTCGACGACCTGACCGTCCCGGGGATGGTCTGGATGGCGCTCGTCCGCAGCCCTTACGCGCACGCGCGCATCGTGAAGGTGGACCTCTCGAAGGCCGCTGCTGCCGAGGGTGTCGCCGCGGCCTACTCGGGCGAGGACCTCACCGGCGACATTCCCGCGCCGCTGCCGTGCGCGTGGCCGGTGACGGAGGACATCAAGATGCCCGAGCACTGGCCGCTCGCGCGCGACAAGGCCCGCTACGCCGGGGACGCCGTGGCCGTCGTCGTTGCCGACAGCCGCGCGTTGGCGAAGGACGCGGCCGAGCTCGTCGACGTCGAGTACGAGCCGCTCCCGGCCGTCACCGACGTCGCCGACGCGCTCGCGGACGGAGCGCCGCTCGTCCACGACGAGTTGGGCACGAATCGCTGCTACGACTGGGCACTCTCGGCGGGCGAGGTCGAGAACGCCTTCGCCGCCGCGGCGGTGACCGTCCACGAGCGCTACCGGCAAAACCGCCTGATTCCGGGCGCCCTCGAGCCACGCGGCGTCCTCGTCCAGCCCGTCCCCGCCCAGGGCGAGTTCACGGTCTGGTCGTCGACGCAGATCCCGCACATCCTGCGCGTGCTGCTCGCGATGACGCTCGGGATCCCGGAGGCGAAGCTGCGGGTGATCGCCCCGGAGGTTGGCGGCGGGTTCGGCTCCAAGCTGGACGTGTACGCCGAGGAGCAGCTCGCCGTTGCGCTCGCGCGCAAGCTCGGTCGCCCGGTGAAATGGACCGAGGAGCGCGGCGAAGCCTGCCACGCAACGATCCACGGGCGCGACATGCTCCAGGAGATCGAGCTGGCTGCGACCGCGGAGGGGAAGATCAAAGCAGTCCGCGCGCGGCTGACCGCGTCGATGGGCGCGTACCTGCAGCTCGTGACCCCCGGCATCCCGCTCCTAGGGGCCTGGCTGTACGGGGGCTGCTACGGCGTCGAGGCCTACGACTTCGCCTGCACCGGCGTCTTCACGAACACGACTCCGACCGACGCCTACCGCGGCGCCGGCCGGCCCGAAGCCACGTACGCGATCGAGCGAGCCGTCGACGCCCTCGCGCGGGAGCTCGGCAAGGATCCCGCGGAGCTGCGCCGGCTCAACTTCATCTCGGAGTTCCCTGCCGACATCGCCTCCGGGCTGACGATCGACTCCGGCGACTACGGTGCGGCGCTCGATCGGGCGCTAGAGGTAGCCGGCTATGACGATCTGCGGGCGGAGCAGGCGGTGCGGCGCGAACGGAGCGACCCGAAGCAGCTCGGAATCGGTCTCTCCACCTACGTCGAGATGTGCGGGCTTGCGCCGTCGCGGATTCTGTCCGCGCTCCGCTACGCCGCCGGCGGCTGGGACGTAGCGACGATCCGCTGCCTACCGACGGGGACCATACAGGTGCTGACGGGTACGTCGCCCCACGGGCAGGGCCACGTCACCACCTGGTCGCAGATCGTCGCCGACCGGCTCGGGATCGACGTCGAAGGGGTCGAGGTGCTGCACAGCGACACGTCGATTGTGCCGCTCGGCATGGACACCTACGGCAGCCGCAGCCTAGCCGTGGGCGGCGTCGCCCTCTACCACGCCGCGGACCGCGTGCTCGACAAGGCGCGCCGGCTGGTCGCGCACCAGCTCGAGGCAGCCGAAGACGATCTCGAGTTCGAGGCCGGGCGGTTCTCCGTCAAGGGCAGCCCGGACCGCGGGATGACCGTCGGTGAGGCGGCGCTCGCGGCCTGGACGGCGCATGACCTGCCCGAGGGGATGGAGCCTGGGCTGGAGGGGAGCTACGTCTACGACCCGCCGAACTTCAGCTGGCCCGCCGGCGCACACCTCGCAGTCGTCGAGGTCGACACCGAGACGGGTGCGGCAGACCTCGTCCGCTACGTCGCCGTCGACGACGTGGGGACGGTGATCAACCCCACGATCGTCGACGGCCAGGTGCACGGCGGGATCGCGCAGGGGGTCGCGCAGGCGCTGTACGAGGAGGCGGTCTACGACGAGGACGGCAATCTCGTGACGGGCTCACTCCTCAACTACCTGGTGCCGTCGGCCGCAGAATTTCCGTCGTTCGAGCTCTCGCGCACCGAGACACCGAGCCCGACGAACCCGCTCGGCGTCAAGGGCGTGGGCGAGACGGGGGCGATTGCGGCCCCGGCCGCGGTGATGAACGCAGTCGTCGATGCCCTGGCGCCCTTAGGCGTCGAGGACGTGGCGATGCCGGCGACGCCCGAGCGAGTCTGGCGCGCGATTTCGGGAGGTGCCCGATGATCCCCGACCGGTTCGAGTACGAGGTCGCGGACTCGCTCGACCACGCGGTCGAGCTGCTCGGCTCCGGAGAGGAGGCGAAGCTTCTCGCCGGCGGCCACTCGCTGCTGCCGTTGATGAAGCTGCGGGTCTCCCGGCCGTCGCTGCTCGTCGACCTCTGTGGGCTGCGCGACCTCTCGTACGTCCGCCAGGACGGCGACGCGATCGCGATCGGCGCTCTGACACGACACCACGACCTCGCCGGCGACGCGACGCTGCAGAAGCGCTGCGGGATCGTCGCGCACGCGGCATCGATGATCGGCGACCCGCAGGTGCGTCACCGCGGGACGATTGGCGGCTCGATCGCGCACGGCGACCCTGCTGCGGACATGGGCGCGGTGCTGACCGCGCTCGACGCGGAGCTGATCGCCTACGGGAAGGACGGGGAGCGGAGGATCCCGGTCGCGGACTTCTTCGAGGGAGTCTTCGAGACGGCCCTCGGCCCGCAGGACGTCCTCACGGAGATCCGCGTTCCGGCCCTGACCGGCGGCTGGTCATACGTGAAGTTCCATCGCCGCTCGCAAGACTGGGCGACGGTCGGCGTGGCCGCCGTGCAGGCGAACGGGGCTGCGCGAATCGCGCTCACGGACATGGGCGCGACCCCGCTTCGTGCGGCCGCGGCCGAGCGGGCGCTCGCCGGCGGCGCGGACGTTGCGACTGCGGCCGAGCAGGCCGCCGAGGGCACCGACCCGCCGAGCGACACGAGTGGAAGCGCCGAGTACCGCCGGCACCTCGTGAAGGTGCTGACGAAGCGCGCGCTTGCGGAGGCACTCGGCTAGGCCGGGATCGGACACCAGGAGGACATCAGGTCCGCCCGGTTCCACCCTGCCGCGTCGGTGCCGGCCTCGTAAGCGCTCTCGAGGAACTCGAGCAGAGTCTGGCGCGGATCGTCGGCGGCGCGGACGACCTCGTACGGGAGGCGGGCGAGGGAGCCTGCGCCCTGATCGGCCCAGAAGGCCTGCGCCGGCGAGAGCTGCCGGTCGCGCAGCCCCGGGGGCTCGGGCAGCGTGTACGAGTAGTAGGTCGGCTCGCGCACATTCTGGTCGCCGGCCCAGAAGCCGAACGAGACGACCTCGTGCGTGTACGCCTCCTGCGTGACGGGGTCGGCGTCCGGCATCGCCGGCGCCCGTCTGCCGCTGAAGCGCGTCACCGCGAGGTCGAGTCCGTGCCAGAACAGATGGACGGGGCTCTGCTTGCCGCAGTACCAGCCGCTGAGCTCCTCGAGCACAACGGCGCTCCAGTCGAGCACGCGCCAGAAGCGCTCGACCGCATCCGCGTCGTACGAATGGTGCTCGCGGTCCGCCGGGAACGGCGTCGTCATCGGCACGCGGTACGGGTTCTCGAGGATCTCGACGTCGAGCTCGCCGAGCGCGTCGTGCAGGCGAGCGTCGAAGTCCGCGACGGAGAGCCCGTCGACGAGCTCGAAGCTCCGTGTCGCGCTCGCCGTCTCGACAACGAGCCGATGGTCGGCGAAGTCGAATCGGATCTCGAACGGCGTGCCGTGCGCCGAGTGCAGAAGGCGAGTCGTCAGCCCGCGGACGCCGACGTAGAGCGGCACGTGCCACCAGTGGTTCTTCGGCGGCAGCGAGGCCATCTTCACCTTGCCGACGATCTGGACCCAGAGGTGGAGCGTGTCCTTCGTCGGCTCCCATTGCTCGAGCGGAAGCGGGGGCAGCGGCTCCATCTACCCGATCGCCTTCGGCACGGTGTCGGCGACCGTCTCGGGGTCGTCGGGCCAGCCCGGCGTCAGCGCGACGAAGCCGTTCTCCTCGAAGTGGGCGGCCCAGGGATCCCAGCTGGAAGGCAGGAGCCAGAGGCCGTGGACGAGGACGACGGGCGGCGCGGTCGACGCGTTCGCACGCTCCACCTACTCGGCCTCGTGCTCGGTGATCGGCGCCGTCTCGACGCTGGCCGACATAGACGCCTCCTCTCTGAGCCCCATTGGCGGCTGGGCTGTGCTCCACGCTACACGCGCGGGGCACGTCTACCGCGGCGGGCGCAGGACTCCGGCACGCGAGACGGACATTGCACGGCGGCCGAAGTCCGCCCGAGAGAGCTTGCGGACGAGGCCGCGTGCGGCCTCCGCCGGATCGGGCCGCGGGATGCCGTCGCCCGCGGTCGTGATCGGGACGAGCTCGCCCGCGAGCCACGACGCGTTCCGCGCGAGCGTGACCCGCAGGATCCCGCTCACGCCCGTCACCCCGTCGGTGGCAAGCGTGTGGTAGCCGACGAAGTTCCCGAGCGAGTACGCGATCAGCCGTCCGCGGTACCACTCCATCCCGCGCAGCACGTGCGGGCCGCTGCCGACGACGAGGTCTGCCCCCGCCTGCACGACGGCGTGCGCGAAGCCGATCGAGTTGCCGCGGTTCTCGCCGAGGAAC